>JBHLOF010000043.1:0-32826 GCA_048940805.1 Promethearchaeota archaeon | reverse complement strand
ACATCCTGTTTATTTGCCAAAAAAACAACAGGAATATTAGTAGATAATAATTTTCTAACAGAATTTAAAATAACAATTGCACTATCATCTTTTTCTGGATGAACAGAATCAAAAATAAAAATAATACCATCACTACCGCTTGTAACAATATTTCTCATTACTGAGAACCTTAAAAGACCTGGTGTTCCAAACAAATAGCAGTCGAATCCATTCAGCTTTACCGAACCTAAATCCATCCCCACAGTATAATATCTTTCATCCTTTCCCTTGGCTTCCACATTCAAAGCATTCTGATCCAGATATTTAATATAACTTGACTTTCCAGACTGCAAAGGACCTGAAACAACGATTTTAATGGTATTGTCACCAATTAATTAAAAATGCAATTATCTCAATTAATTTTTCATATTTTGTTTTATAACTTGGTTTATTATACAGATATTATAATAATTATAACTTTTTATTACATAGATAATAACTAGTCTGTGCTTTAAATATTAAAATCCTCAATTTCTTATCAAGTTTTCTTATCCAATTTAGCCTAGAAGGCTACGATAAAAATAAAACAAGTCTATGAAACAGACGCTATTCTTATAATTTTCAACTTTAACAGAAAAGTCAAAAATCGCTGTTTTATTGACAGTTTTATTACTCATATTAACTAGTAATGGCAAGAGGATGAATGAGTAAAATCGACATTTTCCATCTCAAATTTTGATCAAGAAATCACATTTTCACTAAAAAAACATTAATTTATTCGCTAAATCAGTCATTAATCAAAAGCTTTATATAGAATTCTGTCAGAGGATATAACATTAACTGATTAAGTTATTTTTTAATTATAAATTATCAAACTGAACAACAATTTTCAAATTTAATCGAATATTTTTAACAAATTGGAATTATTACGATATTTTAAATTAAAAATTGATGGGAAAAAAGAAATCATGAAAAATAACAGTATTTTAATTATCGGTGCAGGTATAAGTGGAATCGAAGCGGCATTAACTCTTGGAGATCAAGGATACCGTGTAATTTTAGTTGAAAAAACTTCCTCTGTAGGGGGGAGAATGGCACAATTAGATAAAACTTTTCCTACCTTAGACTGTAGCATTTGCATTCTTGCTCCAAAGATGGTTGAGGTGTCTAGACATCCCAATGTTGAGCTCCTTACCTATTCTGAAGTAAAAGAGGTGTCTGGTGAAGCAGGAAATTTCAAAGTTAAAGTGCTTAAAAAGACACGATACGTGAATTGGGATAAATGTACCGGGTGTGGGGCATGTAGTGAGAAATGCCCTATGAAAAAAATCCCTAGTGAATTTGAGGAGAATATGGGCTTAAGAACAGCGATATATATACCTTTTCCTCAAGCAGTGCCACGTAAAGCTGTTATAGATGCAGAGAAGTGTTTGTATTTAACCAAAAATGCCTGCAAACTCTGTGAAAAAGAGTGTGAAGCAGGAGCTATTGATTGGGAAATGCAAGATGAAATTGTTGAATACAATGTTGCTTCAATCATATGTGCTACGGGATTTGATTTATTAGATCCAACTGTTTTGGATCGGTACCACTATGGGGAATATCCTAATGTTATCACTGCTATGCAATATGAACGGTTATTGAGTGCTTCTGGACCCACTGAGGGTGAATTATTACGACCCTCAGATAAGGAACATGCACATAATATAGGTTTTGTTAGTTGTGTGGGTTCTAGAAATATAGATCTTTGTTCTTATTGTTCAAAATTCTGTTGTATGTATCAAACTAAAGAAGGCGTTATTACAAGAGAACATTCCCCTGATACAAATGTTACAATCTTTTTTAATGATAGTCGCGTGATCGGGAAAAATCAAGAAGAATTTATTGAAAGAGCAAAAAATGAATATGGTCTTGTCTATTACAGAGGGATTCCCGGAGACATTCGTGAAAATCCAGAAAATCATAATCTATATGTGAAACATGCGAATCTTGATACAGGCGATGTTGAAATTAGTGAATTTGACTTAGTTGTTCTTGCAGCTGCTGTTATTCCTCGTAAAGATGCGAAACATTTGGCAGACATATTAAGAATTGAGCAAAATGAGTTAGGATTTTTCAAAACTATAAATTCTACAGAAGATCTACGCTCCACTAGAGACGGGATTTATGTGACTGGTTCATGCCAATCTCCTGATGATATAGCAAATTCAGTTGCAAAAGCTGGTGGCGCTGCTGCTTTAGCTGCAACACATGCCATTCCGCTTAGTGAAGAAGAACAAAAAATTGAATTACCACCCCTTAAAATAGTAAATCCAAAAGATACGCCTCGTATTGGTGTTTTCATCTGCCGGTGTGGAATCAACATTGCAGGTTACATGGATGTTCCCGCACTAGTTGAGTATGCGAAAACTCTTCCCGATGTAACATTTTCAATGGAAAACAAGTACAGTTGTTCACAGTTAACTCAAGATATAATTAAAGAAAAAATCGAGGAACTTAACTTAAATAGGGTTGTGGTTGCTGCTTGTACTCCTCGAACTCATGAACCCTTATTTCAAAAGACTATTAGAGAAGCGGGTTTGAATGAATATTTATTTAATTTCGTTAGTATTCGAGAACTTGATTCATGGGTACATATGAATGACAATCCTAAAGCAACTGATAAAGCAAAAGATCTGATAAGGATGGGAGTAGCTCGTGTGGCTGCCCAAAAATCCGAATTAAAGATCAAAGGCAGTGTTGTACCTGAAGCTTTGGTTGTTGGTGGGGGAATAGCGGGTATGAGTGCCGCTTTGGAAATCGCTAATAAAGGATTTAAAGTTCATTTAGTAGAAAAGGACGATAAATTAGGAGGTCAGCTTAATCTCATTTACAAAATTAATTTTGATAGAATAGATTCAAAGGAGTTCTTAGAGAGAAAGCTTAACGAATTTAATGAGCAGAAAAATATATCTGTTTATTTAAATTCAGATGTAGTTGATGTAAAGGGGTCTATTGGTGATTTTAGAGTTGCAATAAAAAATCACGCAGAAGAAAAAGACACTAATTTGAATGTTGGTACAATAATTGCTGCTACAGGTGCCTATGAATACAAACCTAAAGGATGGTATCATTATGGTGAAAATGAAAATGTCATGACTCAACTCGAATTATCTGATAAACTTAGGAATAATGAATTGAAAGATGGGGAAACTCTTGTATTTATTCATTGTGTAGGATCAAGACAACCTGAAGGTGGTAATGGTGTTTCATATTGCTCACTAATATGCTGTTCAGAGTCAATTAGGCATGCCTTATATGTAAGAGAAACATATCCAAATTCCACTATCTATGTTTTATATCGCGATATCCGTGTAGGCACTGATGAAGAACCTTATTATTGGAAAGCACGTGAAAATGTAAATTACATCCGCTTTAACGAATACCCAACTGTAGATCCCAGTAATGGTAAGTTAGTGGTAAATGTTAAAGATATTTTGACTCAAATCGATCTATCTATTGAAGCAGACAAAGTAGTCCTTTCCACACCCTTAATACCCCACGATACACAAAAGTTAGGAGAAATGATCAAATGTGCCCGAGATCAAAATGGTTATTTTCTAGAAGCACATGTTAAATTAAGACCAGTAGATTTCGCAACTGATGGTATCTATCTAGCGGGTACTTGCCACGGTCCGAAGGGGATTGCAGATTCGATCTCACAAGGTAGAGGCGCAGCAGCTCATGCATTAATACCTTTAATCTCAGGTGAGGTGGAAAATGAACCACTTGTTTCAATTGTTGATCCCGCCCTATGTATTGCATGCCAAAAATGTGAAGAAGTTTGTAATTTTGGAGCAATTGGTGTTAATTTTGACCGTGAAGTATTAGTTTCTGAATCAAATCCGCTATTGTGCAAAGGTTGTGGTGATTGCTCAGCAGCATGTCCGGCGGGAGCGATTACTATGAGCCATTTCGCCGACGACCAAATCATCCCCATGATACGTGAAGCAGTCAAGGGAGAATACGTTGATGAGAGACCTAGAATCGTAGCTTTCTTATGCAATTGGTGTAGTTATGCTGGAGCTGATACATGTGGTGTAAGTCGTTTTCAATACCCCACTAATATTCGACCAATAAGGGTTATGTGTACAGGAAGAATTCCAAAGAGTTTCATTCTACAAGCATTTTTGGAAGGTGCTGATGGTGTCTTCGTCGGAGGATGCCATATTGGCGATTGTCATTATCTAGAAGGAAATTATGATATGTTACAACGGTATAATGAACTTCATGAAATACTTGAAAGTGTGGGTATCAATTCAGATAGATATCACCTTGAATGGGTATCAGCGTCAGAAGGAAAGCGATTTTCTCAAGTCATAACAGAATTTGTAAATCAAATTAAAGCTCTTGGGCCACTACCTAAAACCGGTGATAAAATTGAAATAAAACAAAAAGCTGAAGAGGGTGCTTAAATATGGTTGAAATGCTTAAAAAAAATGCGAAGGATTTAGATCACCAATTTCGTTATGAAATCAGTGAAAAAGTGGGTGCAAAATCACTTCTTAACTGTATTCAATGTGGAGTATGCAGCTCAGGATGTACAGTGACTGAATATGTTGATATGCAACCTCACAGAGTTGTTGCTTCATGTCTTTTGGGATTAAAAGAAGAGGTGCTATCAAGTCAAGCCATTTGGACTTGCTCATTATGTCATAGGTGTACTGAAAGATGTCCTAAAAATGTTGATTATTCATTTATCCTTGCTCTTTTGAGGAATATGTCAGTAAAAGAAGGACGGATCCCTAAAGAATACTCTGGAACTGTTGTAACAATCTATAACAACGGTTTTGTGATTCCCTATACTGGTGGATTAAAAGACAATATTGATAGAAGGAGAAGTAGAATGGGATTACCAGAATTAATTGGACCTAATTTGAACGAAATTAGATTTATAATAGAAGAGACGGGATTAGGAGATCTTGCAAAAAAAAAGGAGGGTGAGGAATAATGGAAGAACTTGCGCTATATTTAGGATGTACAATACCCTTAAAACTGCCTCATTTAGAGAAAGCTTTTAGAGACGTAGCGAGTATATTAGATGTAAAATTAAAAGAAATGGAAGGAGTTAGTTGTTGCCCTGAACCCGTTTCACTACAATCATTAAATATTGATACATGGGTAACATTAGGTGCTAGAAACTTAGCTATCGCTGAAAAAATGGGTTTAGACATACTCACTATCTGTTCAGGATGCTATGAAACATTGAAAACTGTAAGTGTACTTCTTGAAGAAGATAAGAAATACTTAGAAAAAATCGATGGTATACTTAAGAAAATTAATTATCATTATACTGGGAAGACTAAAGTATATCATTTTGTGGAATTATTTAGTCAACCAGAATGGCTAGAAAAACTTAAAGATCTAACAGTAAAACCGCTAGATAACTTGACTCTTGCGGTTCATTACGGATGTCATCTTGTAAGACCTAGTAAAATTATGAATTTTGATCACCCAGAGAAACCTGAGAAGATAGATATAATATTACAAACACTTGGTGCTAAGACAATAGATTTTGCTAATAAATTAGAATGTTGTGGTTTCTGTGCTCGATTACAAGAAGAAATTGGCGAAAAATTAGTTGAAGATAAGATGACTGAATTATGTGAACTTGAAGAAGAAGTTGATGCTTTAATTGCTGTGTGCCCTGCTTGTACAACTCAATACGATAGAAAGGAAAAAATGATTTCTCGAAAGACAGGTAAAGAACTTGATATTCCTGTTTTATATCTAGCAGAGATCATGGCTATTGCTTTGGGTGTAGATTTGCAAGATCTCAGCTTGAAGAACAGAAGCGTCAGACCAAATAAGTTAATTGAAAAATTAACTACCTAAGAAGTGTGATTTTTTTAAACACAAATATTGCTTATAAAAAATGAAATTTAAAAAAAACAAAATAAAGTGAAAAAAAGGAGTTATGTAATATGATAATTACTCAACAAAAAGATATAAGCGAAATATGGGCAATGATAAAGAATTATGATAAGATTCTGATTGCCGGGTGCGATGGTTGTTGCCAGCCTCCCCGTAGTATAAGTGAAGCAAAGGTTCTTGGCCAACTCTTAGAATTAAAAGCGCGAACAGAAAATAAAGAACTAAAATGGAAAGCTATAACTGTCCTTAGACAATGTGACGATCGAATTGCGGCAACTACAATAAGGCCATTAATAGAAGATTTTGATGCAATTGTATCTTTGGCTTGCGGACTGGGAGTAGTAATGATGAATAAAGTAATGGATAAAATTCTGACTTTCCCGGCTCAAAATAGTATGTTTGGGGGAGTTCAGAATAATGGTGAGAATGACTTTATTCAATACTGTGAGACCTGTGGAAACTGTCTTTTAGGTGTAACTGGGGGAGTATGTCCAATCGCAGGATGTGCAAAGCATCTAAACAATGGGCCATGTGGGGGTACAGTTGATGGAAAATGTGAAGTTGGGGGATATACTCATCCTTGTGCTTGGATTGAAATTTATATGAGATTAAAAGAATTTGGTAGATTGGATCTCTTTAAGATTTATAGACCTGCACGAGATTATAGATCATCCACAAGCCCCGCCTATATAGAGATCTACAAAGATTATACCAATATTAAAGAAGAAAAGGAGGAGAGTAAATAAATGGCAAAAAGACCAGCATATAGTAATTTATGTAAAGCCATTGAAGCAGGACATTTTGTCTTTACAGGCGAACTTGAACCTAAAAAAATCCTTAATCTCGACGAAATTATACATTCCGCTAAAGAAATGAAAAAAACCAAGAGAATAGTGGCAGCTAATGTGACTGATGGCCCTCAAGGTGATGCTTACATGTGTTCGATGGTGCCTAGCTATTTTGTTCAAAAGGAAGCAGAAATAGAAGCCGTGTGGCAAGTAGCTGTACGGGATCGTAATCGGGTTGCACTTTTTGGTGATGTTTTAGGTGGGGCAATGTTAGGTTTGAAAAATATCTTGGTACTGACCGGAGACCATACGGCACTAGGAGATAACAAAAGAGCACGTCCTTCATATGATTTAGATAGTACTCAATTTTGTGAACTACTTAAAAAAATGATTGACGATGGAACAGACTATGAAGGAGAAGAAATCTCTGGTGGTAAGATTGAAATGAATTATGGCTGTGTAGCTAATCCAAATGCCTTGGAACCATACCTTGAACCTGAGATCTTAAAAGTTGGCCGAAAAGTAGCTCTAGGAGTAGATTTTATACAAACTCAAACTGCATTTGATATCGATGTAGCAAAGAATTTTCTAAAGGAACTTGATCGTTATCCTGTTCCAGTACTTCTAGGTGTTTTTCCTCTAAAGTCTTACGGAATTGCTTGGTATTTTGATAATTATATCCCTGGAGTATCGGTACCAAAGGATCTCCTTAAGGCATTAAAGAAAGCAGAAAAAGACAATAAGGGAAACAAACAAGCTAAGTATGTTGCGCTTGATAAGATCAATATTGAATTCTTCAAACCATTTATTGATGAAATCAAGAAAACTACCAAGGCTGCTGGAATTCATTGCATGGCCGTTGAATATGAAAGGTTATTCGCGCCATTACTCGGAGATTACCCTGAGTACGTGAAATAGATAATAAATTTTTTTAAATAAAGAATTAAATGAAGATGAGGGAGAAGTATGAAAAATCTTGACGAGAAAGATAAAAGGATCCTTGAAATGCTACTTGAGGATTCAAGAAGACCCTACCATGAAATAGCAGAAGATCCAACGATAGGTTTATCTGAATCGACCGTAAGAAAACGTGTCATCAAACTTCAAGAAGAAGGAGTCATTGAAAAGTTTACAATAAAAATTTGTCGCGAAGATGAGAGATGTATTATTGCATTCCTCACTCTTATTCCCAAGACTCAAGCAGAGACAAAAGAATTATTACGGGAAGCACAAATTCTTCCTCAATGTGAAGAGGTTTATTTCCTCGCTGGAGAATGTGGCGTTTTGGTAAAAGTAAATGTCCCGGAAATAGTGGAATTAGATGCGCTGATAGAATCTTTTCGTGCACGTGCTGATGTGAAAAGTGTTGAGAGAGTTTGTGTAGTTTTAAGACCAATAAAAACCGTTTCAACCGACACACGAATTATTTAATTTTTTTCTTTTACTTTTTCTAAATTTTTTTATATGTTTGATATAACTAGAAATTCTAATGTTCATAAAAAAATAAGAGAAGATAATAAATCCTCTCTTTTTTAGAATTTAGTGAAATAGTGATCAAGAATCACTTGTTCATTCGATAATAGTTATTTAAACATCCCCTAATTTTTTATCAAGAAAACCTGAAAAATTTCAGTGAAATAATTGTTTTTCGGCAATAATAATAGAATTTTTTCAATATTTCAAAAAAATTGGTTGAATTTAAATTTCAAAATTTAAATTTGTGTTTATGGTAATTTCATTGAAAAATAAATATAAAATCTCGATTTTGACTTGTATTGGCCTTGGTATAATCGGAGTATTATTGTTATTCTGGCTAAATTCTACTTTAATAATCACCGCTTTCAATGATTATGAGGGTGCTTTTGAAGTTTTCCTGGTAATATCAATTAGAATCGTTGTCCTATCGATTATAACATCATATTTGTTAAATAAATGGTTTAAGCAAGAAGCGCAATATCTATCTGATATCCCTTTCTTACTCAGTATGTTTTTTCTTATTCTGATCTTCGGGAAAGCGGTGGATTTATTTTGGAATCTAACCTATTTTACTTTTAATGAGATTATAGTCTTACTACTCTTAAAAGCACGATATTTCATAATAATTTGTGAAGTTGCGCCGTTAGTTTATCTTGGTTTTGAAATTATCTTCTTCAGATTAGAGGATAAATATACTAGATTACGGGATAAAAAATACATGAATAAACTTAGAGCGAGATTAATCGGGTTAATTTTTACTGCGGAAACGGTAGTTGTCTTTTCAATTCCAGATGTAACAACATTAGGGAGGACTTTGCCTATTATTCTAATTCCCTCTCTAATTGGGATAGTATACATTTTTTATCTAGCTTATAGATTAAATCGTTTAACAGTTGTAAAACCAAAAATTTTAACCATTGGTTTTCTGTTGTATATGATTTCTAACATTTTCAGACCTTTAATGCAAAGCATTTTAGGAGAAACACCTTCATATATTATTGTAGTCGAAGTTGTTGATTTATTGATCTTTATAGTGATATTTTTCGGGCTATACAAAAAAAATAAATAAGATTTTCAACTTTTCCTTTAAATAATTCTCCTTATAAAGTTTCTTTATAACTTCAATGAGGTGATTATATGGTTCATAAAATCAAAACTAGACTACAAGCTATTGAACCTGAAAATAAAGCGATGATTGATTCAAATCAAAACTTTGAAGGACATATTGTTTTTTATTGGAGAAAAGATCTCTTTCAATTGTGGGGGAAATCGTGAATTCCCTACAAATCTTCACTTTTATGCTTACATCTTGTAATCAATTTTTTTCTTTAAATATTCCAAAAAAATAAGGATAAAAATAAAAACTTGATAAAAAAGAGGTGGATTTTCGATTTCAACTAATACCGAACATTTTAGCTATGTGGATTCATTCCATGAATATTTAAGAATTTCGATTTCGATGCTATTTAATAATCATGACCGTGATTTATTAGAAATCTAACTAAAAACTAGTCTCAATTTGGGAACAATTTTCTATTTTTTTTTTTTTATTGCTAATGTTTTAATCCTCAGATATAAAAAAAATATATTTAGAATTCAAATTGGAGTATTAGATGCGTTCTATTTTTTTTCCCCTGCATTTTTTGAGCCATTCGTGCATTTGCTATATTGTCAGCACCGACAGGATAGCTACCCCATTCACCAGGACCTTGAGGGGGCATCAATAAGGTGGCAGTATGACCGTACATAAGCATGGCGATTCCTGCTCTTCTATGATCCGGATGGACAACCCAGTCATGAAAACTTACTGAATTCCACATATCTTTCCACTTTCCTTTTCTACTCTTTGAGAAGGGATTGGGTATCACATACCCACAAGCAATTGCCTCACCTGTAGGTTTGTAATACACCATCCACATCATGTACCGATTTCCGTATGAAAAGATAAAATCAACCAAGTTTTTGAAATTGTTAGCTATTTTTGGAGTAATTCTTGCTGAGGGGGGCATGTAATATCGATGCAACCGAATAAAATCTTCTTTACAATTTTCCATACCTTCAGGACCAGGATTAACAATTTCATAATCTGAAAAATCATAGGGCGTCCCATCCTGGTGTTTTAACTTATAAGGGTTAAACTTTAATCCCACCATCCGATACCTATCTTCTTCAAAAAGTACTTTAAATCCTTTAGCAATAAATACTTCTTGATAAATCGGGGGATTCCATGGACACCCCACAAATAATTCTTTACTACTCCCTTCAACCATGAAGCCCCACCCATAGATTACAGTAGGTACATTAATTGGTCCTCGAATTTTTTTATATCCATTGTTTCTTCCGTATTTAATTAATTCCTCCGCAAGACATTCGATTTTTTCCCTACTATGATCATAGACTCCAAAAAATCCAAAAAACAAGGTGTCACTTCCATCCTCGTAAATAAGAACAATCCCTACCACTTCTTCTGTCATTCTTTTAAAGCGATCAGTTCTTAAATTCTCTTTTAAAAGGATTGCTCGCCCATTGTAGGCATTTAAGTCTCCTAAAATATAACTATGAAACTCAGGAATAATAGGAATACTTGTTCCTATATGAAGATGTTTAATGATATTTAAAGGATTCTCGACAATTTCAATACTAAATTGATATGATTTAACTAAAGTTTCTTTAATTTGCAGCATCATTTAATCACAGATTTAATAGTTATATTATGATTTCAGTGACTGTATTTAAAGGAAAAATCAAAGAAAAAAACACATTAAAAAATTTTATTTGGTAACCGACCTATAATTTAGGGGAACAATATGAATCAGTATTGATAAGAGTAATAGCCATTCTAAAATTGGAGTAGAAATAAATCCATTAAGAATAAAGAGTAATAAAGGTGATACAATTCCACTTAATCCAAATAATCGGTATCTAATACCTGATTGAAAAACAACAGGAATACTGAAGAACAATATTGAAAACACGAAACCAGTAAATGCTATAATCGCACTTATACTGTGTATCATCCCATTCGGTCCCGCTCTTTCTAAACTAAACACCCCTACACATATATACCCTAATCCCCCGAAAATGCCAAACAAAAATCCCAAACGAGTAGTTATTGGATCTTTTAATTTTCTTTTTCTTGTCATCATACTATAGATATAAAAACTATAGGGTATTGTGATCGTTCCTGCAATTCCACATGCCACATCAAATAAGGAGGGTGTAGGGGTAAAAAGAGAATTACCTAGATCACTTATCGAATGTCTTGATAGGTCAAATCCTTGTGTCCCTAAATTCATTGCTACTAAAAGGCATATCAATAGAAGAGATAAGTATATCGTCATTGAAGTAAGTAATGATTGTTTCACAACTCTTTCTATTCTCTTTTTTTCAGATATTTTAGAAGCAACAAATTCAATATTTTCATTTACTTTTGAAAATTGGGCAATTCCAAGAGTCTGCACTAACTCAAATCCTTCGTCAATTAACTGGATATCACTGCTCACCGCTCCTTCGTAGAGACTAAATAGTACAGAATCTTTGAATGCTGATTGTTTCGGGGAAAACTTCCAACTAGGAATATAACCTCGAGGTTTAAATCCTGCGTCATAAAAAATTTGTTGGTGTTCACATTTATAAGCCGAAATGAACACTTCACAATAGCGTACTCCTAATTCTTTTTTACATTTTAAAAATTCTTGCACAAATAAATAAAGTTCCTCTAAGCAGGTAACTTTATATGCTGTTTTTTCAAAATTTTGTACTTGAGGAGTATATAAGAACTGAAAAAAAGAGTCTGAATTGGTGAAAGAAAGTGTTATTATTTCATAACCAAATTTATCTTTAATTATTTTTTTATTGAGAGATTTCCGGAGTCTTCTCACTTTTAATTTATTAAGACAAAATTCTGGAGCCTCCACATTAGCAGTTCGAATTCTATATCTCCTGTTAGAATAATTGAAGCAGGATTCAACTTGAGGAATTAACTGAGGGATCTCTTTAGAACGTAATTCATTCAATACTCGTTTATCATAGAGTATTTGCATTAAATCAGATTCTACCTTTCCGCAAAAAACATCTTTATTGGGATAAAAGCCGATAGGAGCAATGCCACATACATACATTGAATATTGAGATTTCGCGTGAGCAGTTCGGTTTTCTACATACCATGTGTAAATAACATCTTTATACTTATGAAGCATGCCAATCATCGAACCAATCATAGCTTTGGTAATGTCTATATATCCTTGATATTTTTCTTTAAGCATAAACCCCCTGATATACCCTCGTTTATTTTTAAAATCTAAAACAAAAGTAACACAACCCGCAATATTATAGGAAGGATCTTGATAAATTATCCATTCTATTGCAGGATCCTTAATCATTTTTCGAACTTCATTGACATCTTCCATCTCTTTATAGGGATATGTTCCATCATACAATTCCTTATAAATTTCTACCAGTTCTTTGGCATCTTCGGGCTGTGCTAATCGTAAAATGGGGCTTATTTTATGTCGGGTTTTTCTTCCTGCAATATGAAAATCCAGATGTAAATCCTGTTTAATTCCTCCATTGATAATATCTTTAAATGGTTTCAAAAATTCATGAGAAAAATTTGGAAATAATGCTTCCAATGAAACTGTCTTTTCGGTGTATATCTGTTTTGGCAACATAGTAGCTGGTGAAATAACTTTAGCTTCAATACTGTAAAAGTTAAATCCTTTAGGATTCATTATTTATATAAAAAAAAGTTTGAAATTTTTCCTTTAAAAAGAAAATCCCTTTATTGACTCAAATTCTCCAAAATTGTATGAACTCGTTTTCCGATCTGTTCTAAAAGCCTATCTTTTTCATCTAATTCTGTTTTTAGGTCTGAGTCAAAATTGGGTTTGATTTTTTCTTCTAGAGTAAATTTTTCGATTTCTCTTTGGCTGGTGATTCGTTTATGAAAAAACGGAAAAATATCTAAAATCCGCTTAATGGCGTTTCTTCTGCTTTTAATTATGGTAATTTTTAATTGTTTAGGGGTAATCTTCCCGTTGGTAAGATCATTAATTAGAAGTTTTAAGGATTCCAGTTCCAATTCATTAAGTAGAATCTGCTCTAACATTTCTGACAAAAGCTTTTTCTGATCTTTATTGATACTCATTTTTACACCTCTTATTCTTTATACATATACAATTGGAATTTATCAAAGAATTCTGAGATGAAATCGTAAATTTCTGTTGCTAATGTTGCCAAATCAGAATGTTCAAAATCGATTACTTGATATTTCTCAATATGCTCTAAAAGTTCGTTCTTGGTAAAAGGGACATGAGAATCAGATACCAGATGTTCGATAAACTCCTTTAAGTCTTTAGTAGTTATCAAATAATTAGCATTAAAATAATGAGTGTACACTTCAACAAGAAATCTGCGTACAAGATTGTGTTCAACTTTTATGGCACTTTTATAATCATTTCGACCAATATATTCATATACCGTAAACAGCTCGAATAAAAAATTACTAAACTCTCGGGCAAGAGCTTTCCTCAAATTTTTCTTTTCGATAATGTATGTCCGAACTTGTTTTTCATTAGGTGTCTGAGGGGGAATAGATTCAAGATCTAATGTTTCGATTAGATATGGCTGTTGACTATTGAACTCATCTTCTAAAGCTTTTTCATAATGAGATCCCACCGAATATGAAGTTCGTACTGATTCTGACCCACTTGCTCGAGTTGGATGGTTCTCTACTAAATACCCAAACTTAATAAGAATACCGAATAATTCATCTCTACATTTTTTTATCTGAGCTTTGTCTTTATAGATCTTCGAAGCTTTAGGAAATATAAATAACTGTAACTCTTTTTTCACTTTTTTTTCATATAGATTTCCTACTTGATCTACAGTTTTAAGAGCTTCCAAAAATTTTTTGATCTCTTCAGCAAATCCCGAATAAATGCCTAAATCTTTTTGAAAAATTGTTTTGCGAGATTGTTCCAAGATTTTCTTCTCTGTATCACGAATATCATACCCTTGAGATTTCATGTAATCGAAAAGCTTATCTTCCTCCATTACAGGATGGCTTTCAATCTCATCCCATTCTAATTGTACAGGAAATGGTTGATATATATCTGATCGTTTTACCACTGCCTTTTTGTTTTTCATTGACATTAAATACCGAAACTGGTAAGTTTGATTCCTTGATCGTGAGTAATAACCAATCCCTTCTAATTCTTGAAGTCCCATAACGTTACTAATGGCTGCTATATCTCGTGAATCTTTAGTATTAAAGGCAACAATATTATCAAAGAAGGAAACGAGGTTGTGATGTAAATAATGGGCCTGGTTTGCAGAAAAAAGAAATCCAAATCTCTTTTCAACTAAGGGGTTTATAAATTTGTTAATTTTTCCATAATGACTTATTCTATCGATAAAAAAATCATCAAAAAAGAGATCAATATGCGGGATTATTATTATTTTTTCTTGATACTCAGTTAAAAATTTTACATAATGAATGATTTTTGAAATTAGTAAAAACACAAAAAAGATTTGCTTCTTATAATCATTACTTACTGAAAGATCAATTATTACTGTTTTATTGTCTTTAATAAAATCATTGAAGGTTATTACTCCTGTTTGTTTAGACGTTGGAGAGGAGAGATGGATATAAGGTAGATCTTGCTGAGTGAAATCTCCAAATAATGCAAGTAGCGTATCACTTGCCGGGGTTTTTTCCCACGGATTTTGATTGATTAATTCTAAATTGAGAGAAGATAGATCCATGTCAGGATTACGCATAATCGTATTTCGTATAATATCTATAGTTCTTTGATGTTTTTTAAAGGCTAGTGCATAAGCATCAAACATATAATTGAGATAATCTAAATTCTCGGTGTCATATGGGATATCAGATTTCAATGGATCCAGTGTAAAAGCACTCCCTAGTTTAAAATAAAGAAAATCTTTTTCATGGGTCGTATCTTTATAGAGATTTATTAACTTGGACCAATTTCCTCGAAAATCAAAAATTAGGGAAGGTATATTTTTCTTAACCAATTCGGAGACTACTTTCATAGCAAATAATTCTCTACTAGAACTTACTCCATTCACAACCAACAAATTACGAATTTGATTTTTTGTAAACCCAAATGGAAGCTCTTCTTCCAAAACTTCAGTATTTATAGTATGACCAAGTGTAATATAATTTTCCAAACTTAAAGGAGTGTTAAACTCAGAGGCGACTCTCGTTTCAATACCTTTTTTCAATTCATCAACAATCTCTATGAGATATAATAGGGCTTTTCCTTGAAGTATAATATATTGTAGCCCTGAACCGTAATATGAATAATCTTTGGATTTCATAAGTTCACAAATCAATCCGGTTAATAATTTGTTTTTTCTCAACTTAATCAATTCATAATTAAAAAAATTCATATTAAACGCGCTTTGTACGACATCTGATTTTTCTTGAAGTTTTTGCTCCATCACGGTAATGTTGGATTTGGTTAATGAATCACATAAATGATATTCATGAGTAGACATTGTTAATAACGTCTGCCACATACCTGATCTTCTAGACAACCATTTAAGAGCATCAAGTTTGGTTTGAATCCTCCAATCAGATTTAAATAATTTATCATGAGTTTTTTCATTTAAATATTTCAATCCCTTCTTATAGAACATCGCAAAAGTGAGAGGAGTGTTCATACACGTATAAGTAAATGAAACTTTTTGGTTCATGATAACCTGAATGAATTTATCTAACCTATTGTATGCCGGTGGAAAACAAAATGCAAGATTTAACATTTTCATACCTACAAGTAATTTATCCTCAACATATAAGAAGATAGTATCTAGCATCCCTCGATAGCGGTAAAACTTAGTCTTAGGGAGAATATTTATATAGATAAATGAACCTCTTGCAGGATTTTTTATTAAAATGAATATTAATTCCCTCCACCAGAGGTAAACAATAGTTCCTACTAATATTAAATTCATGAAAACCATATAGAATAAAGGGATATGAAACGAGAGCAGTGAGTAATCAAAGTATATGATAAGAAAACAGAGAAAGAGAGCCTTCGCTAAAAATCTGTAAGAATAGGGCTGCTTATTGAGGCTTTCAAATTCCATGGTGCCTGGTGGATTCGGAAATTTGAAAAAATAGGTTCGTAAAGCATTGACTAGTTTTTCCCCTGCAAGGAGAGAAATCTTGAAGTGATGGAAATTTCCAATAAAATTACTTTTTAATGTATTACTAGCATAACGTATCCTTTGTTTTAAGAAAGCTAACTTATTTTTGGTTAATATTCCTTTGATAGAGTAATTTATGCAAAAGTAAATGTTAGTATGTCGGGCTTCAGAAATTTTAATTTCTTCTTCTATATATACGTTAGGTGTTTGGACAATTTGATAGGTAAAACTTATCATATTCTTATATTCACTTAATGATTTGAGAAAGAGATCAAGGGACGCATGAACATTTTCAGGAATTTCCTCTATTCGAAATATTTGAACTACATTATGAATCAGATCCTTTTTATTGGTAAAAAAAATTGTGGATTGGTCATTCTTTTCCCAGAATGTTGCGAACTGTTCAAATGGATTTAGATTGATCCTACTGGAAAACAGAGTGGCACACTTAGGAAATAAATCGTAAAAAATAACAATAAACATACCAATGACAAGAATCCCCATAATAATAGAAAACTCGAGGGACATTTCCATAAGGAAAGTAAGGATTGTAATTAGGTTTCCTAAAAATAATAGTATAATAATACGTACAATTGATATCGTATCATTCCCATGACGATAAGAAGGATTTACTTCCCAAATCTTTGGAATTTCACGTGGAAATGGTTTTCCCTTTTTCTCTTCAATAATAATTTCTCTGGAGCTGTTTTGTTGTTGTAGTTCTCCTTTTTTATGAAAGTTTGATTTTATGTAGTTCCACCTCTTTTCGAATAACTTCGATAAATTACGATAAATAAAAAGACTAACCCAAATGAAATTAAGACCAAGTGATTAAGAGGTTGCATTGTCTGAGGATAATAAAAAATCTCAACTGATACAATCACACCAAATAGTAAGGAAATGATAATAATCCCCAACATTAGATACCCAATCAGTTTATTGCGAGATTGTTCATAGATTAGATTATCCTTTAAAGACCCTTGGATTAAAACTTTCTGTTTTCCCTTTTTATCTAAACTTCTCTTCATTTTATGAAGGTGAATAATCATCTCCAAATCAGTTTGGGTTAGTCCTTCATTTAATTTTGATTGGAGTAGTTTTTCTTTTTGATGGATGGTATGCAGGAGTATTGGTTTGAATCTATTTTCTCTATTAACTCTTGGATTAGGACGACGTGAAAAGTAATTTAAGATACCCATATTAGAATTTTCATTAAAATCTTCTCCTGTCATTCCTTTATAAAGATTAGGAACTTCAATTTTTCTCAATTCATAATAATCGGCAATCATTTGCCGTACATACTCATAGGGAAGGTTACCCCGAGATTTTAAAAATAACAATTCCACTTCTTTTAAGGAATCAACTAATTCAGAGCGAAATATCTTAATATTTAGGTTTTTTAAGAATAATTCATTTACAAGTGAAATATATTCAAATATTTTCTCCTGTTCTCTCTTGCGTCGAGGTCGCATTCCCAATTTAATTGAGATTTCATCAATAATGTTGCTAGTTAAAATAAAACCTACAACAGAGAGTTTTTTATAATTTCCCGTGGCTCTACAGGCGTGGATTAGTGATTTTAGTTTTAAATCTAAGGTTTTATTACTCATAACATCGCCTCCTCTTCAGCGATATATTTATCAAAATCAATCGATTCTTGAATATTTTTAATATATGAATTAACCCGATTTTCAGGAATATTTTCTTGTCTTTCAAATTGGTATATAATAAGGTAAAATTGAATTGAATAAGGGAAAATAAGTATAAATCCTATCAACTGTAAAATGTAACCATAGCTAATATAATACGAAAATCTCAATGATAAGTCAAGATCGACGCGTATCAATGAAGGAAAATGAAGTCCCTTAGGAATAAGATATATTACAGGAAAGATGACTATATAGAATAACATTATAACAATAACACTTATAAATCCAAATGAGTATTTTTTAAGGTTTAACAGATTCTCAGATCGCTCGGGATCTTTAAAAAAAATGGTATACACGCTAAATATTAGTGCTATAATAAAGAAACCATGAATAATGGGAGATATATTTAAACTTTCTGGTCGAAAATTCTCATTTATAACAATTCCACTTGGGAGATCAGTAGACCATTCAAAAAATAGATTATATTTCCAAGAGGAGACTAAAATACCATTTTCAAACACTTGAAAGCTATACCACTCTACGAAAAATGAGACAAAAAGAAGTGTGATACCAACTAAAGATACAATTTTAAAAATAACGGGTAATGTATTCTTCATCTCTTCTTAATCCTCTAAAAATGAACTGTATTTCTCGAAAATCTCAATTTCCTCCTCTGAACCTTCTTCAATGTCCTTTTTATCTTCTCTTCGCTCATCGGGGTCTTCGAATAAATTTTCACTATTTACTTTAGCTGCTTTTACATTTTCTTCCAATCTCTTCATTGTGTAGAGGTCTTCAATTTTTTGCAGAAAAGGTGATGTAAGAGTTTTCCCATAACATTCAAAGATAAATTGTTCCATCTGTTCAGTTGACAGTTCTTCACCAATTAAGATCAATCCAGAGTCGTTAATGGTTATTTGTTTGTGAGTGTGAGGAGTTTCAAAATCTTTTTTAATCTCTAATTTTACTTTGAAGAACTTAAAGTAAAGGTATCCCATAACAGTCATATAAATCCCAAATAATACATATCCGAGGTTTACTACTAATTCTAAAGCTGAGAAGGATTGAAATGAAAGTAAGAGGAGGAGAATAATTCCAAATCCGATAAGTGGAGCTGATATTTTCTTCCCTCTACGTAAAAACTGATTGAATGAATCTTCATAAGATATAATATCGTTTTTTTGTTCAGTATGTTCTTCAAGGAGTATATATTTTTTCTCTATAAACGCAAGAAAGTCAGGAAATTTTTGACAAGTAATTATGTGAAGATTCTCATCTTTTATGTAAGGAAAGGGAAGTATCTTTTCCATAAATCCAACCTCATTATCGCTGATTAAGATTGGATCAATAAAAATTTTATATTGGAGTGGTCCTGCTCTGAAAAATAAATTTTTCCCAGTTACAGATTTTTCTATAATAATACCTACTTGAAGATATTTTTCCAAGTAGGATAAAAGTTTTCCCCGTTTAGTCAGATCTTCGCGCATGGAACTGTAGATTTTTCCTAAATCATTGATAGTAGAATCTAATACTAATCGAAAGGTAGCACCATTTCCATTGAATTTATCATTTAAAGGGATGTATGATACGCGATTATTGGAAATTTTTAGTTCCCCTTTTAAAATATTGAATTTTATAGGAATTGTTACAATGATATCCAGAAATTCGTTAGCATGAATTATTTTAATCGCAATTAAATCGCTATTTTTTGACAAATCTTTTAGGTGACATATTTTTTCGATAATGTGGTATCCAGATTCTCGCAAAACGTTAATAATATTTTCGGTAATCTTCCTCACTTCCTCAGGAAGCAATTCTTCGTCCACATGAATTGTGGAAGATTGAGTTTGGTGGGAATGTTTCAAGTTCGATGATAATATGATCTTGCTCGTGATTATTTCCTCTTCCGTTATTGGATTTTCAACTCGATAATCAGTTCCGGGATCATCATTATCTTCTTCATAGAGATAATCTTGTTTATTAATATCTTCCATACTAATGATAGGACTTTTTTTCTTAATCTTGAATTTATTCTCACACCTAGGAGTAGCTAAACATTCTTCATCCCTAGCTGTTTCAAGTAATAGTTTATTTGTTTCGTATGGTTCTTGAGGAAAATCATTAAGATTTTTACGTGAAGTGTAAAATTTAGCACCCTCCAGTATTTTTTGGGCAGTTTTCTGACCAATTCCTTGAATAGTGGTGAGTTGGGGAAGACTCGCTTCTGCAATGGATTGAATTGTAAAGAATCCTGCATCGATTAATTTTTTCGCTACTGCAATACCCACTCCTTTTATTACAGTAATATCTTCTCGAGTCAGACTCGGATTTAGCTCATTAACTTCATCAAGCCTTTCTAGAGTTTCGCTTTCGCGTTGCTCTTCCGTCTCCTCCAAACCTTTCGCAGATATTTCTATAGCTTGTTTTAAATTTTTAGCATCTAATGCTTCCTGAGCCATTTGATAAAAATATTTGAGATTTTCTTTTTTACGTTTTAGTTTATTTTCAAGTGTCATTTCTAAAGAGTAGATTAAATGTAACTATATATAAAGAAAAAATTTAGTTCTTGAGAGACATTGAATATGAAAGCCCAAAATTTTCTCTTTATTTATATCAAATGTTCTCTGGAATGCTAAAGAATAAGCTCTACTTGATATGTAGTAGCTATTTCTCTATCTGATAGACTTTCATAATTTTTCCACATTTCCTGAAAATCCTTACCATGTAACCCTTTTTTCATATTTTCAACTGCCTCGAGAACTTCCTCATGAAATTCTTCTGAACCGTTAACAATTGTAAACCCTCTTTTAAGGAATCCACTCAAAGATTGGTTTCCCCACCATAATTTTAACGGTTTTATATCAGGAATAACTGTTGACTGAATTTTCTTCCATCCAGAAGCTCGTGCCCATAAGATTAGTTTATTAATCATTCCATCGCCTATTCCCTTGCTGGTATATGATCTATATTCAATTAATTGATCATTAATCCTAATATTACCAGGTTTTCTTACGGTTTGCATAAAATTTTTAATATTTTATCCTTGTCATTTAATTCATCAAAGGATGGTGCAGAAATGACTTTTTTTAGGAGGGGAGTAATTTTATTAATTTCCTTTGGATCCTGAATACACGGATAAGCCTTCTTAAAAATATCGAAGAATATTTTAGGATAAAAGAATAATAAGCCAATTATTGCAACAAAGGCCAACTGATACAGGTAATACAATGATTATTTTTATAAGAGGAGAGAAGGGTATGAATGCTATACTATGCAAATTTTCACTGAAACCAGATACTGAATTTACCTTTCCATTCCAATTAAGACAAAATTTAAAAATGCTCGAACCTTGTGCCTTTTAAAAGGAGGAAAATATAAATGAGTGAAAAAAACGAACTCAAACAAAAATAAGCACATCTATTGATTTATCTAATTTACAGTCACATCGCTTGAAAAAGAGCAAATTAAATGTTAGGAGGCAAAAGAATCCCGTACTATTCAATTTATTTATATAGGAGAAGAAATTATTTCAATTTAGAAGGTTATTCGACGATTATTATTGTAGAACATCTAAGAATAACAATAAATAATAAAAATGGTTTTTAAATGATATTAAGGGAAATTGAAAGAAGAAAAAGGAGGTTTTAAGAATATGTCTAAAAACGATAAAAATTTTGAATCAAATAAAATAACAGAGGAAAATTTTAAAAGATCGAATCGCAAAACTATAGATCTAGTGGTTGATCACAAACTTCCAAGAGTTACCCCAGAGATGATTGATTGGTGGTGGGATAATATTAATTCAAGTGAACGTTATAAACTATGGCACCCAGAAGATCATAAATCCTTTGAGTGGGAAGTTTCCCCTGAAAAAGGTCATATTGGAGCCATTCAACGTATTATTGAAAATATTGGTTTCCCAACTAATTTACGGATTCGCTGGGAAGATCCTAACTCATCACCAATACCAATTGAATATAGCCATGCACTTGTAGGGAGTACCCTTAACCACGAAAATAAGCCTATGAGCTGGATTTTACATGAATATGAACAGTTTGAAAATGGAACAAAATTACGAACAACTTTTCGATTACCCGCGAATACTCCAAAACCCTTTATTGAGGCATTGCGTAAGCATAACATAGAGGAAATCGCAGAATTTATTAATTTTTTGCCTGAATTATACAAAGAGAATAAGGGAATCTAAACTTAACATTTTTCATTAAATTTTCATTAAAATCAGAAGCTGAATTTACCTTCCCATCAAATGATGTTACTCTCCAAAGTTTTTCCTTTAAATTATTACATACCAATAGTAATTAATGCTATGAGTATTATCGATTTTTCAGAGAACTTTGGGAAAGATAGCCTGAAAGATGCAGAAATCACTAAATATATCCCTGATAAGCGAATTTTGCGGGTACTACTTGAAAACCGTATATTTGATCTGCGGGAAATCCAGAAAAGAGCTATTAAAAAAGGTTTATTTTTTCAGAAATCATTCTTAGTGTGTGCTCCCTCGGGTAGTGGGAAAACATTAATAGGGGAGATTTGTGCGATCAATAATATTTTCCAACAATTTGGTAAATCTGTATACCTTGTACCGTTTAAAGCACTCGCGACTGAAAAGTACTTTCACTTCAAGAGGAGTTACTCACGATATAATATAAAAGTGGAACTTTCAATTGGAGATTATGATGTGGATGATTCAAAGCTCGAGAAAGCAGATATCATCGTTACTACTTATGAGAAAATGGATTCGATTATCCGTAACTTTTGTTATAAAGAATGGATTTATGAAATATCGACAATCATCATTGATGAAATTCATATCATCGGAGAATCAGATAGAGGACCACGTCTAGAATCTCTCATTGTACGACTTAATGAATTTCTCAATCATCCTCAGATCATTGGATTAAGCGCAACTATTGCAAATCCTGCATTTTTTAGTTCATGGTTATCCTCATTAGGAAATCATACAACTCTTATAGAATCTGAGGACCGTCCAGTTCCCTTACATTATAAAATTGAAGTCACTCAAAATAAAGATTCTACTATAAAGCGAATTGCAAAAGCAATATTAAAAGATAAAGGACAAGTACTGATATTTTTAAATAAGCGAAAATCAGCCCAAAAAGTTGCTCAGAGTATAAAAGATGTTGTAGAAAAGTTCTTAGAAGAGGCAGAATTGAAAATTTGTAAAGCTGTATCTAAAAGACTAGGTAGTATTAAGGGAGGAAATAAGGATTTATCGAAAATAATTCAAAAAGGGGTTGCTTTTCATCATGCGGGATTGCTTGCTCGGGAACGAAAAGCAATTGAAGATAGTTATCGTAAACGAATCATAAAGGTAATCTGCTGCACAACAACACTTTCAGCTGGGATCAACACTCCCGCTCGAGTAGTAATCCTACGTGACTTTAAAAAATATATTACCTCCGGTTATAACATAAAAAACTTCTCTGGATATCATGAGAATGGCGATGGCTTCTCTTATTTTAAACCGTTTTCCCCTAATGAAGTTTTTCAAATTTTGGGGCGCGCAGGGCGCCCAGGATTAGATTCTGTCGGTCATGGTATAATCTTAGTAAAGGATATTGATGAAAAATTATGGGTGGAGGAGAATTTCTTTACTTCACTACAATTGGAAAAACCAATGATCCCTAAGTATTGTGATCTGGAATCCAGATTAAACAAAATTCATATTTTAAAAGAGCAAGTATTGTTAAGAATTTTTGAAGAAGGAGAGATCACTATAGATAAACTCAAGGAATTCTTCGAAAAAACCTATTTTTGGTATACAATTACCCACAAAATGAAAGAACAAAAAATTCCTATTGAACAACTTCTTATGATAAAAGAAATTACTCCCGTTAACATTTTAAAACTGCATTCAGATCCCAAAAAGGTTAAAGAATTACGAACTCACCCACAACAAATAAAGATAATTAAATGTACCAATTCGACTATCACGGCGTATATTAAAACGACCTTTGGGGTCTATTCTTGCCAATTTGATATAGACACGGGGATATTATGCTCCTGTGGATATAAAAACAAAATTTCCGACAATTTTTCTGGTGATCACGAATTTGCATTCGAATTTTGCGATCATATTACCGCATTTTTACTCTATCTCATTAATTTTCCAGATTCCAACGTTCAGAAATATATTGAAGATGTTGTACCCCAAAGTATACGTAATCAGTATATCATTAATTATCTATTTGAGAAAGGGCTCATTATTAACACTCAAAAAGACACCATTAAATGTTCTCAATTCGGAAAATTAATTATACGGTTATACCTTTATCCCTCATCAGGAGTAATGATCCGCTCCAAACTGGAAAATAAGAAGATTTCTACCTTTCAAGACCTTATTAAGGAAGCATACGAAGTGCTCAAGGCTGAATTCAAGGTGCGCGATTATAAGATGCTTGAACCCATCTTGGAATGGACGGATGAAGAGCCGATTGAACCGATTCTGGATAAGTATAAAATAATGGCAGGGGATCTTTTCGGAGTCCGGGATAATATTGAACGTGTTGTTAACTTTATTGGGATTATTGCCAGTAATTTAAGTACTCATGGTGGTGATTTATATGATGACCTCACTAAGGTTGCAGAGATGGCAGAAACTCTCAAAATTCGGATTCATTATGGAATCCGCGAAGAATTATTTGATTTAGTTTTACGGCTTAATGATGTTGCACGAGTTCGAGCCCGAATCTTATATAGAGCGGGATATCACACTGCATCCCACGTGAAGAAAGAAAATCCTTATGTATTAAGCCAAAAAACTGGGTTAGGTATAAATTTGTGTAAGAAAATAATTAAAGGAGCAGATATAAAACAGTAATAAAATACTATGACTGCTAACACGAAAGAGAAAAAGCTACCTCATGGATATAGTAAACATGATGATCTAAAAATTCACAAGGAAGAAAATTTATACCCCAAATTTCAGATAGAACACAAACCCACAGAAGACCTCGACGAAAATCTCACTACTATGAAGAAACTTCATGCCATTTTATTGAATTGTATAAATCTAACTGAAAAACAAAAGCTTGAATTTGCAGAAAGTGAACGATTTTTCATGAAACTTCACCTGCAAAATATTTTAAAAAAGTTGAAAAGAGATTGATTATCTAAAAATACTTCAATGTTATACCAATGCAATTTATGTTTGAAAATTTAGGATTTAATTCTAAAGGAGCATCAATTTTTCTTTAAATATTCCCAATATTGTATGATGTAATATGAGCTCAGAAACAAAAGAGAATAATGTTGTTAAGGTCGAGTATAAAGAAGATGAGTTTCTAGACCTTAATCCTATTGTTATTCCCTTCTCTTTGTTTTTTCCAAAAAAGCAAGACGATATTTACGATGGGAGTGAAAAGATACCTTTCAATAAACGAGATCTCCTGTATAAGACCATTCTCCTGCAAGAGTTTGATCTTAAAGAAAACAGTGAAAAATAAATTTAATGTATTCACTCTCTTATTCTGAATGAATTCTTATCTAATTCGATTAATATCCCCTCTTTCTGGGCATTACCTACCAACATTTTCAATTCAGATAAGGGAATAGCATAATTCTCTGCCATAATTTCAAAAACGTAAAACGGGAAGGTATTATATGATTCTGAAATTTCACATAACATTTTCTGAAACTTAAACGCAAGATCGTCTTTGTTTCCTGAGTTTTTTGTATTTAATCTTATAGGAATAGTAGGTTTTTGTTTACTTATTAGAGTAAAGCCATCAGCTGCTTGAAAATCGGGAGTAGCTCCGAGTTCTTCTGTTGCCAATTCATTTTGTCGTGTTTTTACTCTTTTAACTGCATTGTTCATTCCTTTCACTAATTCCCCAATACTGGTAATTGATGCTACAGTATGCCGCCGGCCACACCGTAAGCACTTTTTTGTTATTTGGGTAGCCTTAACATAAAGAAATTGTTTACATCTTATACATGCAAATACGATATATGGATTTTGATCTTTTTTCCAGCCTTGTTCCTCCATAAATTACCCTTCCTCTATTGAAATACATTCAAGTACACTTTTAATGATAAAATATAATTCCTCTTCATTTTCAATAGGGATTATTTGAAAAGGGATAGTTCTTCTTAAACTGTTCAGTTTCGTTTTGAACTGTCTTTTCTCCCCGTTAAAATCGATAAAATCAAAGATAATAATAAATAATTCAAATACTTTCCCTAACTCCTGTGTTTCTGAAATTAAAGAGTCCACTTTAAGAAGCGCTTTAGGAGTGTACACCTGAATAAGTACTTTATTATATATCACAATATGAAGTTCTGAATCAACTATTTGATAACGGATTAAGTCTTTCTGCATTTTTTTTCTGATCCCAAATTTCATGGGGAGGAGCTTGCTAAGTTTGATATCAAACTGCTCCTTTGGACGTTTCTCTATGCTCTGAGTAACGTCATTATTAAGAAAAGCATGCAAATTAGATTGATACTTTGGTTTTCTTTTTAGGGTTATAGATGGAACAACCTTATCAGGTTTTTGACTATTTTCAATTATTTTTTTGTCTTCACGCAGTTCTTCAGTTGAAGCTTTAAGCAACTTAGGGTTTTTTAGACTTATATTCATCTTTTTTAATTTGCTGAGTGCTATTGTCAAATAAATCTCATCATGAGTATCTTTACAATACAAAATGACCACTCTGCCCCTCCTATGGCGAGCCGTTCTCCCTTTTCTTTGGATTAAGCGAATTTCTGATGCAACTACATCGTAAAATACCACTAAATCACATTCAGCTATGTCTAAGCCTTCCTCTCCGACATTTGTACTTACCAATACATTAAAATTTCCTTCTTTAAATTGCTTCAATATCTCAATTTGCCTTTTCTGCGAAAGTCCCTTGTCGTCTACTGCTTTTGTAGCTTGTCCTACGAACCTAACAGCCCTAATATTCTTAATATCTTTTAATTTTTTTACAATATTTTTTACCGAATCCCTTAATTTAACGAAAACTAGTACCCGAGAATCATGATTATTTTGAAATTCTTCTAATAATAATTGAGTTAATACTTGGTACTTGGGATGAACAAGCTGCTCAGGAGAATATTCTTGACATTTTTTTAATTCGATTAAGATTCGTCGCAATCGAGCATCACTGGTTAGAATTTTTACTGCCTTTGAGCTGTTTTTCTTACGGGCATCATTATTCATCTTTTTTAAATAGAATAATAAAACATCTAACCCCTGTTGCTCAATTAGTTCTAACATATGATATAAGATTAAAGCTTGCGCATTTATGGATAATGCATTATATACTCCTGTTTTATCTCCTTTGCCCTGAACGATTCCAACTAATTCTTTATTTAGTTTTAATAAGTCCTTACGTAGAATTTTTTCATGGAGAATTTCTGATTTTACTTTTAAAAAATTAAGCTGTGCGAGATACTTCAACCGTTCTTCTAAAACTACAAGCACTACCGAATAAATTTCTGACATCAAATCTGTTAAATTAACCCCTATTTTATAAACATCCATCGGTTTCAAGTATTGTTTTACATCGGTATCCTTTCGTGTTCGAATATGGATGTTTTCCAGAGGGATATGAAGATTTTCGCATAACGTCGCGATTTTAGTTTTTGAGGATCCGGGTGACGCTGTAAGTGCTAAAATCGTCCCATCTGGGTTTTGTTCTATATACTCGTCAGCAATCATTGTGTATGGATAATCACCTGAAGCGTGGTGAGACTCATCGAAAATAATGAGGGCTGTCTCTTCCAGTGTATATTTACGGTTCACCAAATCATTACGTAAAGTTTGCGGTGTAAAAAATAAAATTCGATGCTCCTTGAAAAGATCTGCTCTCTGTTCAGGAAGAACCTTTCCCGTAAGTACCGTATAATCTTCTTTAGGAATAGGGAGATATTTTAAAAACGTTTCATAATGTTGGTTGATTAGAGGACGGGTGGGGGCAAGTACTATTATTTTACAATTGGCAGGATATAAATTTAATATTTTTTGTACCGTTAAGACAGCAATAATCGTTTTCCCAAGTCCTGTAGGGAGGACCACTAGGGAATTTTTATTTACACAATTATTAGCAATATCTTCTTGATAACGTCTAAATTCAATATTCTCTATATTGGTATTAGAATTTGAGATTTGTTTTTCAGTTTCACTAATTTTTACTCACCATTATAATGTGATTATCAACAGAAATTTCTCCTATTGTCTTCCCACTTTTTTTATATGAAAGTATTAATTCTCCAAGTTTTAACCCAAATTTAGAAGGATACATTAGTCCATTTTCAAATTCTTCAAATAAATACGGATGATAATTCCAAAGTTCTTTTATATTACTTAGTAATTCAGTTCTATTAACCGCTACATTAAACCCTTTTCCCCTCTTCACAAATTTAAATATATAGATAATATCACTGAGAAGATCATAATCATTACACGACAATTTTATTTTTTTTGGAATTCCTGAGTTTAATTTGGGAGACGTAATGAGAAAAATCTCATTATCAATTATCTTTTTTTTTATAATATAATGCTTAAAGGTATTAGTAAATAGATCTTGAAATGTAAGAAGTGAAGTGAGAACCGCATCTATTTCTAATGATGTTAAATTAAGATGTTGCGCCAATTTAGAAACATTAAGTCGTTTTTCATACCGGGTTTCAAATTTCTCTAAGATTTTGAACGTTTTCTTTAAAATGATCAGATATTTATTGATTGAGTTTTTTCCTGAATCAAGACTGTCCTGGCTAGCACTATACGTCATCACCTACAGTTTCTGGATAAATAAATTTAAAGAAAAAATTTTATTTTTTACTTCTGTTAGACAAAATGTTTGCGTTTCTTCCCTGATATTAGGACAAATCCTCCAGGGATGGTAAGAAAAAGAGCAGTTAGTATCACTGTAGCACTTATTTCATTGTTATAATATTTCGGGTCGAACAAAGTGTTTATGATAATGGATCTCTCAACTAATTTATTGGTAGTATCATATGCTACAAGTTTTATCTCGATGGAGGGATAATTAACAGCCCTATGAGGAATATGCAAATCAAGAGAAAATAAGTTAGTTTCTTCTTTAACCATTTTATAGTAACCAAGCTGAGGACTTTCAAACTCAAATGATAGGTTATACTCAAAATCAGAAAGGACAAGGTTCGAAAGGGATGAAGTAATGACAAGATGTGTTCCTAAGATGAGGGGATTATCATAATTCGCTTCAATTACCAAGGGATCATATTTCGCTATTTCACAGATCCACATAAATATAGTTTGATCAATGACGGTTTTTGTGGTATCCACGTAAAATTCATGTAAGGGATAATTATATAGAGAATGGATAAGAGTCTGAACTTCATCTCTTTTAAATTCTAAGCCTAAATCTAATATCTCATTGATTCTATAACAATAGTAGAAGTTTTTGATATTTGTATAATCGATATATTGTACAATTAGGTGCTCAATCTTTGAAGTGGGTAGTGAATACAAATCGAGCGCTTTAAGCATATAAATCATATAATAAGTATTCTGCATGATATCGTCCATATCATTAGAATAGCTCGGGGGATAATAAATAACCTCAGGAGTCTCAACAACATGGTGTAGGATAAAATTGTTTAGCGCGGTTATATTGAAATCGATAAAGGTTAAATCCCCAATTCCTAAATATTTTGATATTAATTCCAAGCATCTAATAGCATAAAAAGAATACTCCAGATAGATTTTTTTACTCAATATTTCAGTCCAATTTGGATCATATTCATCAATGGGTAAAAAAGCACCATGCTGATCAGGATAGAGAGTATTGAGAAATTGAGTATCAACTATATTGTCTAATAAACGCGACAAATCGTAAGTATGGGAAAAATCATCTAGTTTAAACATCATATGCAATGCATCTAACGCTTGAAATGTTGCTTTATGGGATGTCAGATAGCCAATACTGTCTTTGGAGCCCATGGAATAAAATTCTAAAGGATATGAGCGAAAGAAATAGTTTAATTGGTCGTCTATAAGGTATGAAATAAACCCATCTTTCCCGAGATAATCATCATAATAATATGATTCGCTTATCGCATAATATAAACCTTGAAGGTCTAACTCTGAAATTTTATCGAATAAATCAAACGATTTAATTACAGTAAAAATAAAATCCATATGTGTATACTCTTTAGGGATAAGAGAAAATCCTTCAGAACTTGAAAACTGAAGAAGAAGGCTCTCTACTATTTGTTCCACATCATTATTATTTAAAATATTTATCTTTCTTGTATTAGAAATTGAACGTAGAATTTGAAAGGTATCAATTAATTCATAGTTCTTGATCGAGGTAGAACCATCCCATAATCCTGCATCATTTCGATTATTGTATAGAAAAGATAATACACCTAGTATATCAATAGAAGGATAATTAGTAATATCTGAAAGTTCTAAGCCAACTGCGGTAGCTATTATATTTGTATAATTGTTTGAGAAATCCAATTGAGATATGCGAAAGTAGTCTTCGCTAGAATCATAAAGCGCATCTAAAAATTGATGGAAGGCTGTTTCATCAATACTAGTTACCATCCCAAAGATTTGCAATGATTTAATGCAGTAAAAGGAAGAAAGAAGATTTGGCTCAAATAAAAGCCCAAGGGAATTAAAGGAACTGTTATCATCATTATAAAATCCCCCATACCGCCACACTCCTAAAGTTAGATATTGGAGAGAATTTATATAAGCAATTAATTCATCTTTCTCGTCTGAATATCCTGACCAGCTACTTCCCATTAATTGATCTAAGGTTATAATTGCAAAGTATGTGTTATCCATCGTTGAGATTTTATATTCTTGCTTTAATCCTACTTGATAAGGTTGACCTATAAATCCACTCGTCACTGGATTATAACAACTCCATAGGAAATCTATGGAAGTGCCGATATTCACCAAATTCAATGAACCTAAGAGTGATAAGGAAAGCAAAGCATAACAATTCACCTCAAGAAGAGTGGAAAGAGGATAGTATCCATAACCAAAATCAGTATTTAAATATCGAGAAGCATAATCATCCTTAAAAATACCAGTACTTGAATTATAATACTTCAAGATGTAATCTATAATTGCCGAAGTATTAATTCTGTCTAGTTTCCCTAAAGATTTTAAGATGGAAAGGCTGTAATAAGTCGATTGTAAGGAGGATTTATATACTTGAGGGAAAAACCCATAATTTTCATAAAAATTCAATTTATCACTAAATATCTCTTCAATAATTGTCAGAGTAGAGTTTATTGAGCCCTGTGTTAATTCAATATTCTGTAGATTTGGATTATTCTTGAGATTGTCATTTGATTCCCGTGGGATAAAAAAACCGGTTAATAGAATTAAAATGATTATCAATGAAATTGGTTTATATTTTCTCATTTTTACAAACTCATGCATTAGGTTTTGAAATACTTTCCTTAACAGATGTTTATAAAGGAAAATTTTGTAAATGGGAAAAAAAGGAGATTTAATAAAAAAAGTAATCAAAACTAACCCTAATGTCAAACCTTATCCACTAAAGGAGGTCCTTTCCTCGGGAAATACTCTCCAGAAGTTAGTCCAAACCACACGTCTGGTTCAATTTTGGCTTTTTTATTAAATTTCTTCCATATATGTTCCTGATAATTATGAATATCTAACAGACATAGAGTTATGGTTTTATTCTCACCAAAGCATCCCATAAAATATTGTTCATTATGAGGATTAAAAACTTGACGTGCTCCTCCAAGTTTTATGGAAACGACATTTTCATACGAATCATCAGTGTTTTCGGGGATTATTTCTACATCAAGTTTTTCACCTGCTATAAGCCCAACTTTTTCCATAAATCCCTTCAATAAACCCGATGATCTTACTAGACTTACAAATCCCGGAAGTTTAAATCTCTCAAAAATCCGTTTTTTGACCTGAAATTGAATAGTGCTCATTCTAATGTTAAGTAATTCGCAGATAGAACTTACACTAATTACATCTTTATAATTACACAATGCTGTAATTGATGTACACAGCCCAGCTATTACATCATCAGTAGTATTTTTGATATTATCCCATAATTTTGAAAGAATTTTTCGTGATAGAAAATAAAATGACATATCAAGCCCAAAATGCTCAGTGATTTCCATTAACTTCTGTGTAACATAACTCTGTCGATTTCGCTTAGTATATTCCGGGAGATATCGTTGCACATGAAGGATAAAATTGTTAAATTCTTCTTTAGTGAGTTCTGAAATATTTATAATATCACATCGTTTAACTGCAATGTTTTCAAGCTTCAACACTATATAAACTATGACTGCAGACAGTTTCTCAGGATTTTTATACTTTGATCCCATCTGTAACCGTGGAAATATTTCACGAAATTTATCCATTACCCGAATTTCACATGCAGAAGGTAAGGTTAAATTATCAAAAATCCTGGAAATTTCTTTATTTGCGCGCCGTTCGGTATACTCCTTATTCGAAAGCTGAGAATTATACCTATTCATCCTTTTTAACTGGTATGATTGTGGATGTGCATTTCTCTCTCTGATCGTACCAATCTGTGTTGAACCAAAATGAATTGAGTGCTGTACTACTTCAATATTATACGGGCGGTTATATTGTAATTTCTGCACAGTTAGTACCACACCACAAGCTCGACATACATATCCTTGTATCTCATCTACAATATCATGAGAACCACATAGATCACACTCTAAATTTGTATGATCAGAGGGTATTGAAACTTTGTTGATTGTCATTTTTTTCGATCACTATTTCATATTTCACTAAAAAAAGTAAGTGACGGAGTATGCCTTTTAAACCTTATCCT
>JBHLOF010000152.1:0-7635 GCA_048940805.1 Promethearchaeota archaeon | reverse complement strand
AACAAAAACCTAAAATAAATGTAGAACGGAGAAATGTTTCAAACTCTATCGCGTTAGTGATTTGAAAATATCCAGTACTATTTTGCTTAACCGTATAAAATCCCCACAACCAGATAGTTATCCCATCATATAGATAGAAAACTGGAAAGCACAGACCAACCAGTAGAAGAATAGATCCCACCAAGGGAAGAACATATAACTGTTTCATTATAGAATCATATGAATAATCCCTCTATTTAAATAAAAAATAGAAATAGGATATTTTTATCAACTGAACATTATATAAAATAAAATTTAGAAAATAATTATTAATAGTATTCTAAGGCTCAAATTATATCTAGAGAAAGGGTAACCAAGGGAAATAGTTATCAAAAATTTAAAATGAAGCTTAAAGATAAATATTGAGTAAAAAGTTTCTAAGATCATTTGTAGTTGAATGAATTTTGAGGAAATTGTCAACAAGGGGGAGATGAGTTTATCCTAATTTAAGGTTTTGAATTTGAAGCTTGAGACTTATTTTGAAATCACCAACATTTTTATATCTGTTTATCCTATATTAATAACAGGGGCTCTTTCCCTTATAAATGACGAAATCAGAAAATTGTTAAATTTTCTAAAAAAATGATTTACAATGAAGAGAATTAGGTTAATTGAAATCCTTTTTTTATTTTTGTTGATAATTTCCAGTTTTTTTTCTATTTGTGTAGAAGGTATGAGTGATTTTGCCGGAAATGGCACAAATATTGATGAGATGGAAGGTAAAAGAATAGATATTGACTTATCCATTACCCTCTCCATTTTTGGATATAGGCTTAATCCAAAAGGCGATATTCCGATTGAACGTGATAACAATGGGATACTTGAAATTCAGCAAAATGGAAAAAATACTGTAGATATAATTATCAATACGAAATTTGGTACATTTTCATTTTATAATATCAACGTAGAGAAAGAGAGCATTAATAATGAAGCTATAGACTCCAGATATGAAATTGAAAGTAATGGTGACGGGTTCTTCATGGAATTTCATGTAATGACTTATTGTATGCGGATTAATCTAGCTTTTTACCAAGGTGGTTATCAATATAGTTATGATGGTGTTATAGAAAGAGATACTAAATCAGCTATGCTAGTTCAAAGTTTTAAAACGAATTTATCAGAGAACCAAATAAATAATGTCCAGATCTACAAACGAGAAGAGACAGAACAAGTAGTTTTAGAAACTCTAAGCGGACCTCCTCCTGTTTATATTGATACGTATGGAATAGTCCATGAATGTGTAGATTTTCTGAATAATGAGATTTCTGAGGTACTCTGGGATGACTATTGGGATCCTTATACTTCTATTGAGTATGGAATTTATCGATTCCAACCTACTGAAGCACAAGTTAAAAGTGATCTTCAAACGTATAATCAAGATTTCGGTAGGATTATTCCCCCCTACTTTCACAACAATGATATACTGGCGTATCATATTGATTCTGTTGAAGGACCAGAATGGCGAATGTATGAAACAATAGGAGAATATCAATATCCAATCGGAATAATTTATCCGTATGAAATTGAAGGTTTATGGAGTACTGTTTATGTTGGGGATGGGTATCTTACAATTTATCCGAAGAAAATGCTCTTAATGGCAGCAATTTGCTATGGATATTATGAACCTCCTAGCACAAATCCCACAATGGCAAAAGCTTTTGTTGATTATGGAGCATATGCCTTTGTAGGTCCAACAATAACAATACCGGGAGGTATAGATACCTCTATGGATATTTTTTGGGGTGGTCTTAGCGAATATAATGAACAAGTTGGAACTGCAACAGAGGATATGTGTGTTGACTTCGGATGGACATATGGAACAGACTGGAAAATATACGGTAATTTACAAACTACTCTTCCAGATTAAATTAATAACAAAATTATTTCAATCTCTTTTTTTTATTACTTTTTCTTTTTATTTTTAATGTTTATTGATTTTCAAAAGATTAAAAATCCAAATATTTAATTATGGGATAAATTACTCTTCTTTCTCCTAAATAAAATTTCAAAACTTACCTACATTCACACCTTTTAATTTCTGGTATAATTTCTCGATTGGATTGGAGTAAAACGGGTTTACCATGTATAAATTTAAATATGAGGAGATAATGTAAATATCTTAGAGAGGTCTGAAAAAAATTCCAAAGATTTAATATCTAAATAGAAGGGGGGAATAATATGAAAAAATATATTCTTATTGGAATGCTCTTAATTACACAGATTTTGATTTTAATTCCTCTTGTGAAAGGAAAATCATGGAGCTTTGAAGATACAGCATTTCTTAATCCTGATTTGTATGAAAATTATCATATAGAATTTGAAGTAGGAGATAAATTCTATTGGAGTTTTACGACATATGATGAGGAGTTTACGGTTATATTCTATTCAGCACTACCACCTTTGAGTGAAGGAAAAACTTCAGATAAAGGTACTGAGACTATAACAGTTGGGGGAATTATTCTTTTTATCGTCCAAAATATTGATTCAAAAAGTGGATATATCCACATAAAGTTTGATATAAATCCCCCAAATATTCCAGGGATCGTTGTTGGTATTGCTGCTTTAATAGCAATTCCTCTATTTATTTTAGCAACAGTGTATCTAAGAAAACGTCAAACAAAAATAATCACAACTTAAAATTCCCCCCAAATTTGATAGGTATTTATACTCTAATTGAAAAAAAACATTCTTTAATTTATGAAAAATTCATAGATATTACTCCTTATTTAGCTAATAATTCCATAACTGAATATTACGGGAAATATTTTGTTAACATTGATATCGAAGGAACGGATTATAGGGATAAATTCATTATATCAGAGTTTTACTTACAATCAGATACATTTATACAAGCGGGAATAAATGATACAACTGCCTGGCTCACAAATCCTGCTAAATTTGACACTGATGATGATGGATGGTCAGATTACAAGGAAATCTATAGCAAGAATACTAATCCATTAAGTCCTGATACTGATGCGGATCACATTTGGGATCCTTATGATCGTGATCCTCATAAAGATGTCATGCTTAAGATAACCCCTATATCTGCTTCAGCACCTTCAGCGTATAACTTACAGATTGTTATGGCTTTTACCATTGATGGTTCAGGAGATCAGTATTATATTCCTACATTGAAACAGAAAGCTGATGTTTATGAAGACCCCTTATGGACCGCTTATTATGATGGAACTCATGGAAGTTCGACAGAACTCCACTACTATATGAATATAAATGATGATAAACGACTCCCAAACATTTATGACTTAATGCGATTTGATCTTGAGCTTTGGCACGTTGATAGATACTGGGGTTTTATAAAGTTATGGGATTCTAAGCTTCACAGTGGTTTCGATTTCTATAATATTAAGACACCAGGTCATTCCGAAACATTAAAAATCGAGAAAATGGATGCTGCTGAGCAAGTTATTTATGAAGCAAAAATAAAAGTTGAAACTATTGGGATTGAAAAGACAAACACTATTGCGATTTATGAAACTAACGGTTCAGTATTCAATGACCATTATCAAGAACAAGAACGGATGAATATTATACAACTCTATGTAAACGATAGCGGATCAGGAACGCCATTTGAAGAAGGTCTAAATACCATTGTTATTCCTACCAGTTTATTCACAGAGACAGTGTTCAACGCTTATGTTCAAAATGAAACACTTAATGAAACGAAAATTTATAGTAGCGATGAGGATATATTCAAATTTATCTCGGTCGGAAGGGATGGTAATACAGAACAAGCGTGCGATGAAATTGATTTTGTTATTATAAGATTTAACATTTCTTCTCAGGATGCGATGGAGGTTCTAAATTTAATGCTTGAATGCTTAGTAAATGAGACCACGAATGAAACTGCGATAGTTTATAGCTATGTCTCCACGAAAGAAAATTATATCAAAGCGATAATGATGAATTTACCTTATACAGTATTAGGGTTAATTCCATGGTACGGTGATTTTGAAAATTCTCCAACAGGTTCGAAACCTGTAACATACGAAGATTGGTTCTGGGCACCCTTGATTAGTTTGGGGAATGTGTTTATAGGGATTTTCATAACAATTGGAATGGCCTTTGTTGCACTTTTTATGATAGTCCTGAAATTTGTTATTGAAATTTTTATGGATTTCTTACCTATTGTTCAATACATATTGTTGTTAGTAATTCGTGTAGCAGTTCTAATATTTGCTTTTATATTGTTAGCGATTTCGTTGATAGCAGCGGTAATTATGAATCTAACTGTAGGTGCTATCGCAATGCTTTTTGCTTTAGTAATTGGTGGTGCAGTTAAATTTGGTCCACTCTTTGTGGAGATGAAGATTTTCGATGTTATTATACGGATGGACACATTATTAAATTGGGGATACGTAGAATTTCTCGGTTTAAACTTCCCATATCTTACTGACAGAATTTTAATAAATAACACTATTATTCAAGAGACTAAAACGAGCATTATTGATTCTTATTCTGAAGATAATTTTCTAAGCCAAAATCAAAAATTGGATTTATTTAAAGGAAATTATTCTTCTGAGTCTAATTCTGATGAAGAGATTCAATTACCTTTCCAATATGATGAACATGCTCCAGAACTTAGCTTAATTGGACTAGATCGGAAACGAGGGTATTCAAATGAATTGTATTGTTTTAAAATACTTTATTGTGATGTTGATGGAGATGCTCCTTCGTCGAATTATGGGGTAAAATTATTACTATTATCCCCTAAAGGCGTACTTCAAGAATATGAAATGATAACGAACGATGAATCACCAAATTATCAAAATGGGGTAATTTATGAATGTACTATTGGGGATAATATTAATGAAAAATTGAAAATTTCTGGAGAATGGCATTATTACTTTATAGCTGAAGACACTAGTCAACTAAAATCAGCACTACTTGAAGATGATGGGACGGCTTTTGACGGTCCCTTAATTTTACTAGATATATCATCATTCGATATAATGTTTGGATATTTTACTTTATTCTGTGGGACATTACCAATGTTCATATTTGCAATCTCAGGAGCATTAGCTAGTAAAGGAAAACATACGGAAGCAATAATTTTGGGAGTATTTGGTGCACTTTTAGGTAGTATTAGCGGTACGCTTATGTTAGGAAACATTTTTGGATTCTTCCCAACTTTTGACAATTATGGTTCAATCGATGAAGTTCCTTTTCTTACATTAGGGACTATTGAAATAGATAAATATTCAGCATTATGGGCAGCATTTTTAGCATGTGTCCTTATTGTTATTACATCAGGATTAGTTCTTACTCATGAATTTGATTTTTCAAAAGTATGGAAAATTAAGAGTTTAATTACTTGGACTGGATTTGATATCATCTTAGTTGCTTTTAACATACTTAATCAGGATTTTCTTAATCTAAACGTTTTGCAGAATTTACTAACTATACTTGGTGTTATTTCATCAATTACAGGCTTGATAATTAGTTCGATTACATATTGTAGGTATGTTTATGGATTTAATTGGATCAAAAAGAATAAGGATGGATCAATGAATCGTCATCTTCGATACAAAACAGTACATGCTGATGTAAAAGCAATCCCAAAAATTTATACTAAGTTTGTTGGTCTGATGTCATTAGCTTTTCTAGTATTATTAGCAATCACAAGTGCAGAAAGATTCGGGGGAACAATAGATTGAGTTTTTAAAAAGGAATACAAATCTTAATATAATTAATTTTTTTAATTTTTGAAATATTAGTAACGAATTAACTACACTTTAAATTGAAATACGGAAAGCAATTATCTATTAGGAAAATTTTTAAATCACAATAGAAATTTATATACTATAAGAAATTGAAATCTAAAAAATAAATTATTTGCTTCGGAATCATATCAAAATGCCTAAATTAAGAAAAAATGAAAATTTTACTGTAAATAATGGGGAAGAAATACTATATCGGACAAAAGAAATCGAAGATAAATTCTTTGTTATTTTGGGATTTAGTACAGGAATTATTGGAATTACACTGCTTATAGTAGGATTTTTTTACTTACAGATTTTCGCTTCAGTCTTTGGATTCATTGGATTTACAATTCTAGCGTTGGGACTTCTTACTTATTTCATTTTCTTCATTTTTAAAGAAGTTTATAGCTCACATATAATTTACTATGTAACCTCAGAAAGAGTTATTAAATTTATAAGCAAAATAAAATTTTTAAAAAAACAAAAAAAATTTGAAATCCCCTTTTCTGAGATCTCTCATATAATTGGTTGGCAATTTGGAATTGAAATTATTCAAAAAAAAAGTAATGGAGAATCTTATTATAATGGTGGAGAAAACGAAGTGTTTCAAGATAATGCAGATAATTCTATTTTGATAAAACTCAATGGTCATAAGGGAAAGATATTGATAAATGAGATATTCAATTTATTAGAAAAAGAAGTTCCTCTCGTGAAGCATCCACATTTAGACGGTATCTCTTATCAGGAATAAGTCGAAGGTGTAAAGGGAAGCTACACCATACCTCAAGAAGCAGCTTACCTTAATAAGGACATTCACTTTTATTATACATAAGTATGAACCTGCTGGTGTATGTACAGATTTTTTAGCAATTACTTATCGAATCAATGAATTTAGCTTTAAGTACAAGATTTATAGCACTATTACTATTAGAATTCTTTAATTAGACTTATAAGGTTAGAACGACCGATTACCTATAATTTATATACTAACTTTGTAAATATTATTGAAAATCATTATAATATCCCTCAACCTTCCCTCTTCTTTATTCTGCTTTGTTGATTATTCTCTTATTGTTATATCTTATTTTTTACCCTCCTTGATTTTTCTGAATTTTTTCCTGAGAGTTTGAATTGTTCCTGAATATTTTAAATCTGCTATAAGCAATTTAAAATTTATGGATTTAATCCATAAAAAAACTCATTCTAAAGTCAGAAGGAAAAATTTCCTCAATTATATTATGTTTCCTTTTTTTTTTATGCTTATAAGATTTAATTGGATTGAATTTATATTTTTATTGAGTGAATGGTGCATTAGTTACTACTGAATAATACACAGTATTAATCATAAAAATCTTAGGAAGTAACCTGTAAATATCTATATTTACACAAAATTCGTAATATTCTTACCTTCAATCGATTATAAGATGATTGGAAAAATTATTCTCCTCAAGCGTGAATAAATTATCTATTGAATCAGGAATTTTTTTATCCTTGTTATCTGTTGATTTGCTATATAATATGTAATTGAAATCTGAAAATTCTGATTGAGTGCATCATTTACCTCTAAGAACAGTGATATTCGTGATATAATCTAATCAATATTTTTAAGGGTAGTATAACATCATCACATTATAAGCAAATAAAATATGGATAAGAATTTGATCTATTTTTATCAAGGAGTTTAATCTTAAAATAACCGAAAATTAAACAAAATTTATTATGGTGAAATCAAATAACTGAAAAAGATAATCAAACTGAATCTTATGATTTTGAACAGTGGACAGTGAAACAATTAAGGGAATTTGCAGCAAAAAATCATATTAAAATTCCCTCAAAATCAAAGAAAAATGATATTATAAATTTACTTAAGGAA
>JBHLOF010000042.1:0-32908 GCA_048940805.1 Promethearchaeota archaeon | reverse complement strand
ATTGTTATTTTAAATTCTGTTAGAAAATTATTATCTACTAATATTCCTGTTGTTTTTTTGGCAAATAAACAGGATGTTGAGGGTGCTCGGCCTCCAGAAGTAATTCGTCAGCAAAATTATTTACCTGAAAACAGTAAAATTTTTCCTACAAGCACAACAACAGGTTTAAATATTAGAGAATCGATTACTCATTTGGTAAATGTTATCTATGAGGAATATTCTTCACTAATACAAGTTCTCAGAACCTATGAGAACGATATTCCCGGACTTTCCGAAGAATTAAATAAAGATAGCGCTGAGATGAGAGATTTATTAAACAATCTTGAAATTAAGAGATTTATTGAAGTTGACAGAGTAAATAAAACATACAAAGTTCGATCCGGTTTAAAATATTTGGTTTAAGCTTTCTTAATAAGTTCTAGTGGCGATATTTCATCCTTTTTAAATATATTACGCATCTTTATTAATTCGGATTTCTGATGATCAAGGATTTCCCAAAAGAAAGGAGGCATCTTGATTTCATTTTCAAAATTTGTTCTCATTCTATCAAATTTTTGCAAAAGGCAACCAATACGAATAGTAAATTGTTCAACATAGGCTTTTTGTTTATAATTAGTATTCAAATATTGCTTGAATAAAACAGTAAGATCCTCATAAATTGGCAGATACCCTATAGGTGTTCCTATGGCATTGAAATCTCCATGCATACGTCCTTCTGCCCAAATCACCCAACATAGTTTATCGAGGATTCCATTAAGGTATTTTCCCTCTTTACTTTTAAGAAAATAATTCATCGCAAATACTTTAGGTGGATTAATAAGACCATTTCCTAATTTCTGATGGTTTTCAAAATACTTTCCTAATGGTACAACCATGAAATCTAAATTAGCCATCGGTTGGGCTTTTCTGACTCCTTCAGCGCCTAAAGTTTGAGCAGTAGTCTCAGATTCAATAGTAGCACCCAAAAAGACCCCATGTTCCCAATTAAGACTTTCTACTACTGGGGGCATAGTATTACTATCACGTCCACCGTAGAAAATTCCACTAATAGGCACACCGTCAGGATTATGAAGATTTGGATCTGCATTGTCTAGTTCTTCAATACGAATAGTATAACGAGCGTTAGGGTGAGCATGAGGGATCTCTACCCCATCAATATCTTTTTTTCCGTTGTACCAAATTCCCGAGAAATTAATTCCCTCATCGGGTTCGATTCTCCCATCTCCAATCCAATAAGGGATTTTATCTTTAATTAAAACGTTTGAAAAAATAGTTTCTCTAGGGGTTGTGATAGCTTTGAATATTACAGGATCATCCTTAGCATTAACATCCTTTATTATTCCAAAAATTCCGCGTTCAATGTTAACAGCGTGAAAGTATCCATCTTCCCATTTACGAAGGTAAGCTATATCGTCTCCTAGAATTGTCTGCCCTGGAAGCATTGCAGTTGAGGTTTTTCCACAACCAGAGGGATACGCGCCGCATACATAGGTAATTCGATTTTTTCCTTTAGGGTGTATTCCCATAATGAAATAATGTTCCGCAAGCCAATCCTCATTATTTGATTTATGGATCGCCAACCTTAGTGCGAGTTTTTTTAACCCTAAAGAATTTCCAGCATATTGGTTATAACATGATAAAACCCTATTCTCTTGTAAGTCCATGTAAATCCTCCGTTTGGAAAGATTTTCAGTAACGGGAGGATTTCCTGCTAATTTTCCACCTGAATGAATGAAGTAAAAGAAATTATTTGATCCATTTAGTTTTTTGAATACCTCATAGCCCGACCTATAAAGAAGATCTTCTGAATGGGCCACATAAAAGGAATCAGTTAGTTGTAATGCTAGAATAGAAAATTTTGAATTCAATGGTCCTAAACAAAAAAAACGTATTAAGCACTCGCGACCTTCCATACATCCATCCATTATTTTCAAAATTTCTTTAATACCTTGCTCTCTATCAATGGTATTTATCCAAGGACTAGCATATTCACCTTTAGGGATAAGAACTTTTGTATTTGCTATATCCCTTGCCTGATCATGATTCGACATAGTATAGAATCCATCATAATGGATAGTGTGCCCTTCCGTTCCCAGTCTTGCTTCTTCACCTACTATAATGGCTTTTAAACGGCAATATTCAATATCTTCTTTAGAATCGGTAATGACTGTAGCTTTTTCTGGTTTACAAAGGCTTACAAAATCATTTACTATTTTTAATACGTGTTTATTGTTTAATTCCTCTAATTTTTTAAGATTGGGAGAGTCAATTCTTTGCATTTGGCTTTTATCAACAATTATGTTAAAAATGTCTCAATTGAGAGTATATGTGTAATTGAAAATCATATAAATTTATTAATTTTTTCTGCTAGGAAGGTACTAATTACAGAATCCGAGATAAACGTTGAGTAAAGATAAAGATATTTTAAAAAAAAGAAAAAAAAGTTATTCCATTCCTCCAGGCTTGGATCCTTTTGCACTAATAATTCTATCTATTCGTAAAATCAGATTTGCTAATTCACTGCCAGATTTAATGATGTGGTTTAACAATTCAGCAGGTTCAACGATTCCTTTCTTAAAGTTGTCCTCAATTGTATTTGTTATAGTATCAATTCCAATCCATTTATCATTATCTGTTTTATGAGCTGCTCGCAATTCAGTAAGTTTTTCAATTTCTTCTAAACCAGCATTTTGAATCAATGTTTTTGGAATCTCTTCAAGTGCTAGAGCAAAAGCAGATACAGCAAGTTGTTCCTTTCCGCCAATTTTATTAGCATATAATCGAATTTGTTTTGCCAATTCTATGAAAACCGCTCCACCGCCAGCTACGACAGTTTTTGTATCCATTATTTTTGCAATTACGGATAAAACGTCATGTAATGTGACTTCTGCTGTACTAAGAATTTTATCGAGCCCACCCTTAAGTAATATAGACACCGATTTTGGATTTTTACATCCTGAAAATAAAGTGTAATCATCATCACCAATTTTCTCAAAATCTACTTTTGAAGCAAATCCTAAATCCTCTTCGGTTAATGAGGCTAAATCATCTACTAATTTAGCGTCGACCGCTTTTAATATCGACTTATAATCACTTTCTCCAACATTTTTAACCGCAGCGATTCCTTCTCTCGCTAAATAGGCACCAAATTTATCAGATATATCACTACTATTTACTACTACATTAACTCCTAGATCTTTGAAGATCTTCATGTAATCAAGTAAAATTTTTTCCTCTTGATCGAGAAATCGTTGAATTTCAGCAGGACTTGTGATTCGAACTTGAGCATCAAATTCAGTTTTTTTCACATCTAGCTTTCTTCTAATTACTGCGATCTTGGCATCTCTAATTACATCAGGCATCATGGAGTTAACTTTTTCCTTTTGGAGGTATACTCCATTAATCAACTCACTTTCCCTTAAAGATTTACCAGGAGCTTTTACAATTTTTACATTGGAAACTTTATTATACGTTTTTCCCTCTTCATCAGATATATGCTTAACTGCTTCTAAAGCTAAGTCAGCGAAAAAATCCTTCAAAGAAGAAATACCTTTTGCATTCATAGCTGTTTTAGCTGCGTTTTTCAAGACCTCCTCATCATCAATAGAGATCTTTTCAGCGATATTTTTTATAATTTCAAGCGATTTATCAGCGGCTAACTTATATCCATGTGTAATAGGCTTAGGATGAATATCCTGTTCTATTAAATCTAAGGCGTTGTTCAACAAGGCGGCTGAAAAAATAACAGCAGATGTAGTTCCATCTCCTATTTCCTCATCGATTGATTTTGCTACATTAACCATCATGTTTGCGGATATGTTTTCAATATCTAAATTCTTTAATATCTCTGCGCCATCGTTGGTAATCGTTACATCACCTAAAGAGTCCACTAGCATTTTTGACATTCCTTTAGGACCAAGTGTTGACCTAACAGTCTCAGAAATGGCGACCATTGCAGAGATATTCTGCTTACGAGCCTCTTTTTCTTGAACCTCTTCTGTTCCCTCTTTTAATATGATAATCGGAACGCCAGACATATTTTTTCACGTTTTTTTGTGTTAACAATTATTATGATTTAGAGATCTATATATATGAAATTATTTGAATTTTATGATATTTTTTTTATACCATTAGTAAGGGATTAATTCATTTAAAATTCGTCTCGAAAACTGATTTTATTATTACTTATAAATTCTTTAAAAGTAGCAACATCTAGATACGTTTGTGCAGGAGCTTTTTAATGTATTCTCAATTAAAAAGTTCTCCCCTTATAGTCTCAAATATGAGGATTTCATTATTAAGGCATTAGCACACCGGCATTTTTACCTCTTGGGTATAAAGAATTTCCTACATTCTCTTGTTGTATTATTGTCTCTAGAAGGCGAACTGTAATATATTTAAAGAAAAAATTCATTCAATTTTTCTTTAAATAACGATAGTGGATAGGTGAAACATGAAAATCATTTTAAGAAAACTCAAAGGAATTGCAAAACCTAATAATCTCGTAGCCTTGGCAATATGGTGCGGATTACTAGTGCAAGCTATCGTCTATGCTACTGGTTAAAAGATAAGTTTTTAAATAGATCGAACTTTGAGTCTAGGATTTAGATTTCCACAAAAGAAGTATTTTTATACTCTTTGAGAATCATATTGGAATTTGTTCTAGTTATAAATTCTTTTTCGTTTAACTTTCTAATAAAATTATGAACATCTTCGGATTCTTGAAATCTACATATTAATGCTGCTGATTGTTCACCAGTGGTATGAAAGACACTACAGACTTCAGGTATTTTGGAAATTTCATTAAGAATTTCTTCTGTAAATTTACCATCGCAGTTGATTCTTATTAAAAATGATAACTTATATCCTAACTTTATGTTGTTTAGCCTCAGCGTGTAACCTTCTATTATACCGTTATCTCTTAGTTTTGAAATTCTGTTATGAATGGTACCAATTGAAATTCCAAGTCTGTCTTGAATCTCTCGATAACTCGTCCTAGCATCTTCTTGTAGTATTCTAATGATGTTCTTATCAATATCATCGAGAGCTTTTTCTTTTTTCATAGAAAGTTAATCTTTGTATTAATTAAAAAGTATAATATACAATAAAACCAATATATTTTATTTTAAAAAATATATAAAACTTTAGAAATTTTAAATAAAAATCTCATATTTGATGAAAATTGTTTAGATTTATTTCTTATATACTTTTTTGGGATCAAAAACTCTCTCACTTACCACCTTAAATTGCTCATTTTCTAAGATTTTGTGAAAGCATGAGTAATAACCTTTGTGGCAAGCCGCTTGTGTTTGTTTAACCTTTATTAAAACTGAGTCATTATCGCAATCCGTTATAAATTCTTCAATTTCTTGGAAATGACCACTCATTTCTCCTTTTTTCCATACTTCTTGCCGAGTTCTTGAATAATAATGGGCGTAGCCTGTTTTTAATGACATTTCAATCGCTTGTTTATTTGCAAAAGCTAACATTAACACCTTATTAGATTCGTATGATTGGGCAATAACTGGAATTAAATTATCTTCTATCTTTGAGAAGTCTAATTGCTTGACAATTTTTTCGATTTCTTTATGAGAAAATTTTTTCATAGTTATCAAAATTTATTATTTTGTATATATTTTTTTTAGTATCTCATATAAATAGATGATGGAAAAATGGGTAACAACTTTAAACTTGACCCTTGGGGTTCCTCCGCTCTTGATGAAGAAGATTACACTAGATTAATCAAAGAGTTCGGAATAGAAGAGATAGATGATGCTACACGATTAAAAATGAATGATAATCGATTTATCAGAAGAAAAATAATATTTGGACATAGAGATTTGCAACATGTATTTAAAGCAATCGATTTGGGCCAACCTTGGGCGGTAATGAGTGGAATTAAACCTTCAGGTCCTTTTCATTTAGGAACTTTAACGACCGCCTTAGAAATCGTTGAATTTCAAAAAATGGGTGCTAAAGCATATTATTGCATAGCAGATGTTGAATCATGGGAGGATAATGGCATTCCGTGGGAGGAGGCAGAAGAAGATGCAGTTGATAATTTAGCTGATATTTTGGCATTAGGTTTAGATCCAAATAAAGCATATATTTGGCGTCAGAGTGAAGAACCAATAGTGAAAGATGTTACCTATAGAGTTAGCAGGTTAGTAACTCAAAACATGTTAAATGCAATTTATGGCGAAAAAAGTTTTGGACTTTATTTATCAGCTTTAATACAAGTAGGTGATATTGTTTTACCACAGATTCAAGATTTACCTCAGCCAACTATAGTTCCTGTTGGTATTGATCAAGACCCTCATATTCGACTTACAAGAGATCTTACCCGAAGATACTATAAAAATTTTTTCTTGCCAGGAGCAACATATCACTTTTTATTGGCGGGCATCGATGGATCAGAAAAGATGTCAAAGAGGAATCCGAATAGCATGTTTAATTTCAATGAACCATTCGATTCCATCGAACGAAAAATTAAAGGCGCTTTAACTGGAGGTAGAAAAAATAAAGAGGAACAACAAAGATTGGGTGGGGATCCTAAAATATGCATGATATATAAAATGTTAATGTATCATTTTGAAGATGATGACGAAAAATTAGCTTCAGATTACGAGATGTGTGTGACCGGGAAATTATTATGCGGTGATCACAAAAAAGAGTGCATCCAAAAAATTAAAAATTTTATTGAAGCACATCGAAAAAAGAAAGAAAAATTATTGAATAAAGCGAGGCAATTGCTTAAATTCAGTTGATGATATTCTTAGGTAAAAGTTATATTAACTCTATTAAGATTTTACTCAATTCATCTAAAAAGTCGGGGAATTTTTCCAAAAACTCTTCTTTTTGATTCTGTCTTGTAGCAACTGAGATGAAAAAAGGCTCTTCACCAACTTTCAATCTATGTAAATAAGAGAATAAAGCATGATCTGTTATAGAAATATCATGATCAAGCTCAAAGGTTTCTTCTTCCATTCTTTTTAATAAAAAGAGATGTTCTTTAATGGATTCTAATAGCTCTACGTAAACTTGTGGCTTTATATCACTATAATACTCAGAAATGATAATCCCGTTACGATCAAAAACTATTAAGGCTTGACTCTTGAATTGATTTAAATATTTCTCGAGTAACTCCGACAGCTCAAAAAATTTGTCATCAAAAACCGATAACCCGTATGAAACTAATTGAACAATGGAAATGATATCATAAATGGATGTCTGTTGAAATAGTATTTTAAATGACGAATATTTTTCTAAGATTTTCTTTCTTAATTCATCAATATGTTGCATAATTTCAGAATTTCCTCTTAAATCGGGATCATATTTATGGAAAGTGATTATTAATGGAACGTCCATATCACTTTCAGTAAAAAAGGTTAGAATTGCATCCAAATACTCAAGTGAGTTCTCAAATCTTTCAGTGTCTTGGATATCGATTACATAAATAAGAAGGTCAGTAGCATCGAAATAAACATCTTGATAATTGATGTAAATCTCTCTATATGAATCCTGTCCTCCCATGTCCCAGAAGATGGTGTTATTTCGGAGGAAATTCATTTTATGATATTCTACTCGAATGGTAGGCTTCAATTGAACAATATCCTTTTGGAAATCATATTTTTTATCCAATGCAGTTAAGATTGACGTTTTTCCAGCGTTGTCTAAGCCTGAGATAATAACTTTTAATAAAGACTCCATTAAATTTTACTCATAAACGTTTTTTAAGGTTAATAAAATAATAAATCATATCCATTTAAACTTCTTCTAATCTTAAACTGAGTATATAACATAATGTTCTGTATTGATTTGATATATTGCTTGCTATAATATTTAGATCCTACATATATATTACTCCTATATGAATAATTTCATTTTAAAAGGTCATTATACCAAAAGATAACCGAATTGGGAGTGAATAAGATGACATATAAATGATATTTATATTTTTTAAGAAGATTTCTGTCAATTTATTCAAGAATATAATTTATTAACGGGAGTGATAAGGTTGATTGAAATAAAAAATAGATTTTTAGAAAATTTGGAATATCAGATAAGTGTAAATGACAGATCTGAAGAAGTTTATAAGAAAATCCCTGTTTTTACAGAAAAGTTAAAACATTTTGATAAATCAGTGATGGATCTTAGGGAAAAGTTTGAAAAAATACATCTTCGTGACAAATATCAGATTATTATTACAGAATTGGAGGATCTTATAAGTAAACCAAGAAAATAGAATTTCCTTATTTATTTTTTTAACTTATTCTCCGATAAACGTGCAATATATTGTTCTGGATCGTCCTTTTTCATCGCATTCGATGAATGCTATTTGCTGCCAGGTCCCTAAAATTAATTTTTGGTTTTTAAAAGGGAATGATTGAGATGTTTTAATAAGGAAACTTCTAAGATGCCCTGCACCATTATGGTCTCCCCACGTTTTAGTATGAGCGTAGCTTTTTCCGTAAGGTATTAACTTTTCTAATAAATCTTTGATATCGTTTTGAACTAATCCTGGTTCATATTCTATAGTGGAAATAGCTCCAGTTGAGCCCGCGACATGCACATTCACTATGCCGTTATTAATCCCACTTTTTTGAAGGGATTTTTGAACTTGCTTTGTGATATTAATTACATCGCAATATGCCTGTGATCTTAACTCAAATGATTGAAAGTTTACTGTCATTTCTATTATTTCCTTTTTTCACAGCGATTTATGCTCTCAATTTGTTTTAGAACAGATTTGGGCAAATTTTTAAGATTACCCTCTTTTAATGCAACAATCTTTGCGAGAATGAGAAGTTCTATACTGCTAAATCCTTTAATGTTGGTCCAACCATTTGAGTCCCCTGCTTCAATGCAAATAAAATAGGGAGCATTTCTAAATTTCGAACATTTCTTCTCTTTACATTTTTCACACACTTCAGGAAAATAATAAACATTCCCATTCTTAAGATATAACGAAAATGTCCCTAAGTTTTCATTTTTTATTTTGATCCAATTAAGAGATTCAAATTCAATATCAAAATCTAAATTCAAAAGGTAATTACTCAGAAGTTCAAGATTAACTGACGGTCTAGTTTTTGAAACTCGGATTTCTGGCTCATGATAATCATCGCATTCGTCTCGAATTATTGAATGACCAAAAAGGAAATCAAGGTGGATAAAATCAATAATTATCTTATTTACAATTTCTTTTTCACTTAACTTTTTTAGAAAAAATGATGATAATTGCTGAAACATATCAGAATGATTAGAAATCTTATAAATCCTGGTACTATAATCGGTATTATTTATGAAGAAATCTTTTCTATTGAAATACATTCTTTCGATATCTTGTTGAGAATGGTTTTCAAGAATTATACAGAAAATAAGTAATATATTCTGTGACAAGCTTTGAATTTCATTAAAATACCGTTGTATTTGGTTTATTTTCTCCTCCGATACAAAAAAAATTATAGCATCCGCACCAGAATAGAATGTTCTTCGTAAAAACGATCGATTTTGGCTACAATCGATATTCCATAGAAGAAATTCAAATTTTTGATCAAATTTATTAAAAAAGTCAATTTTGCTGATGTTTACACCAATATTATGTTTATTTTCTATTGGTAAACAATTAGAACTTATTCTCTTTTGGAACTCATCCTTGTAATTTTCATAACCCCCAAGTATACATACCTTCTTTTTCATGTATATGTGAGTTAACTCAGGAGTTTCATAAGAGTGCAATTTGACTTCCTCATAAAATATTTAAGCAAAATCCAATAAATAATAAATTTTTTTATGAATTTTAATTTATTCTTTTTAAGGATTCATAATTTTATGACTGAATAATGAAAAAATTAGATAATTTCTTAAAAAAGATCCACGATCCCAAATCCCAAATCCCAGAATATGCTACTATTATAATTAAACCGGGTAAAAAAGTTTTAGACATAAAAATTAAAAAAGAAACCGAAAATATTTTAAAAGTAATTGCGCATGAAGAAAAACAATCAGGTTGGTTTTTACATTCTGTTCATGTACCTTTAAAAAATCTAGGTTTGACTTATGATTCAAAAGATAAGGAAATTTTAGAATATTTATCAGATCCTTATAAAATTAAAAATAAATTTACGAGAGAATATGTAGAAAAAATCTTGAGGAAATACATTTCTATTTTACCAGAAAAGAAGAAGCATTTTTTTAAAACGGAGCGATTTAGAAAAAAGAAGGAATTTAAAACTGGGGCTCAACTAAAAGGATTTTAGGGCAAAAATAAAAATAGATTAAAGAATATTTAATACTCTCTTAACCTCTTAATGGCATCCCATCAAAGTTAATTATTTCATTCGATTCTGGTTTTCTTTCACGATAAGGATTTTTTCGATTTTCAATTTTTCTCCCGAACGTTAAATAACCTGTATGACCAATCATTCTTACTTCAGGTCGAGTGGCATTTTTCTTAACTTGAATTTTTCTTCTAATTAATTCATATGTATTAACCTCGATGAAATTATGGTCCTTCAGAGCAAACGTTGTTTTCTTAACTTGTTCAATTGTTGGGGAAAAGGACATGATGATTCCACTTTGCTTAATATATAATTTAGCTTTTTCAATAGCATTCCATGGTTCAGCGAGATCCAGAACTATTACATCTACATTATGGTGGTCTAAATCGTCAATTAATATATTTCCGTAATTTATTGAGACGAAATCTTCCAAGTGTGCTCTTTCTACATTCATTTTTGCTCTTTTTAATGATTTATCTCGAATGTCGTATGAATATACATGCCCCTGTGGACGAACATAATTTCCCAAAAAACATGTTAGAGCTCCAGAACCACATCCCGCTTCAATTACTATACTGCCAGGTTGTATTCCGGAATAAAGTATTATCATTCCAGCATCTTCGGGATAAATGATTTGTGTCTTTCTTCTCATATGCAAAATAATATCAGAAAGGATAGGTTTGAGTATATAGAATTTATATCCTTGTGTTTTATAAGGTTTTGAAAAAACAACCGACCCATATTTTTGACCAATTATGTCATCAAACTCAATTATTCCTTTATGAGTATGAAAATCTTCCCCAGATTTCACACGAAGTATCCACCTTCGCTTATCGTCAAGGATTAAAAATATTAAGTCATTTTCTTTAATTCTTTCGTCGGTCATATTTCCGGGTGGGTTTTACTATTGTTAAAGTATGAAATAATAAATTTATTATCATTATCCTTTCTATATCAACTAATTTGATTACAAAAAATATATAAAACATACATTATTGCATAATTTAAACTGTTTAAATAAATTCCTTTTTATAAATACTCTTTAAAGTATGAATTTATGAGTAAAAATAATTCTAGAAATTCCCATAATTCTCGTACATCGTTTAGAGGTCTTCAAACCTTAATGGAGGACTTACGTCAAAAGAGAGATAATCTAAACCTTAAAACTAAAGATTTTATCAATGAGCTTCAAGAAATTGAGACAGAAATCAATGATAACTTGAAACTTGCTAAAGAGAAATATAAAAAGAAAAGGGATTACTGGAATAATAAAGTTAAAGGACTCAAGGATAAGAAGGTTGAATATAAAACACTCTTAGATAATTTAATTGAAGAAAAAAAATCGAATCAAAAGAATAATAACTCATCAGCTAGACCCATTTCCATTAAGCAAATCGAGCGTAAGATCAGTAATCTAGAAAGGAGAATTGAGACTGAGAATCTCGATATAGCAGAGGAAAATGCAATAATAGATAAGATTAAATTACTGGCTGAGACGAAGCAATCATTTTTAGCAGACCAGCAAAATAGCGATCTCTTTAAAATTGAGAGGAAAATCGAAGTTGTAAAAATTAATTTAAATAGGATCTATGAGCAATTGAACAAGTGGTCGAATAAATCTCAAGAAAACCACGCGAAGATGTTGGATATTTTCAAAAAAGTTGATGAATTGAGAGACCAAAAAAGAAAAATAGAAGAAGAACTCATAGAAAACAAAAGAGCTGCTGATCGTTATCATGAACAATACCTACAGGTTATGAATCAAAGAAAGAAAATTTCAAAGGGAAAAAAACCTTATATCCCCACTAAAAAACCAGTTGCAAAAGTTAAGTACATTAAAAAAAATGAAATGATGGAAAAAATTAAAGAAGATAAATTAGCTGAAGCAATAGAAAAACAAAAAGCGGGTAAAAAGCTAAACTTATTTGAAGCTCGCTTGATTCTTGAAAAATCTGAAAGATAGTGAAGAAAATCTACAACTATTTATTTTGTATTCAATAGGTATAAATCCTTTTAATTATTGTCTCATTTCCTAAAATTTTCGCCACAATATTTAAAAAAATTGAAGAGTTATTTTTTTATTAACTTCTAAATTTATAGAAAGGAATTGGCTGAAATTGCAAAAAAAAGTAATTGAAATCAGAGAGTTATTAAATAAGCACCACGAATGGTTTAAAGAATCTATTCCTTTAATAGCATCCGAGAATATTACAAGTCCTGCTGTTGATGAAGCATGTGCATGTGATTTTTCACATCGTTATGCCGAGGGATGGTCAGGGCAGAGAGTGTATGCCGGTTGTACTTTTATAGATGAAGTAGAAGATATTTGCATGGAGCTTGCTAGAGAATATTTTAAATGCATACATGCAGATGTGCGTCCGATTTCAGGAGTTGTAGCAAATTTAGTTATGTATAATGCATTTACTTCAGATAATAATGGTAAAATGTGCTGTATGTCAATTGTTAGAGGGGGGCATATTTCTCATGGCCCTAGATTTGCTAAAAGCGGTCGAGAGATTTTTGGGACTGCAGGGACTACTAGAGGAATTAATGTAGAATATTTAGCGTTTGATAATGATGAGATGAATTTGGATATTGACGCTTCTGCCAAAATAATTAGAGATTTTAAACCAGAATTAGTTTTATTTGGAGGGTCACTATTCTTATTCCCTCATCCAGTGAAGGAATTAGGGGATGTTGCAAAAGAAATAGGTGCTAATATAGGTTATGATGCGGCGCATGTAGCGGGATTAATCGGATCTGGGTATTTTCAGGATCCTTTAAGAGAAGGTGCAGATGTAATGACAATGAGTACTCATAAAACTCTTCCTGGACCACAACATGGAGCTCTCGTATCGAATAGAGAAGATTTAATTGATAATCTAAGATCATGTGCATTCCCTGCTTTACTTTCGAATCATCATCTCCACAATGTTGCGGGTTTAGCAATTGCATTAGCAGAAATGTTAGAATATGGAAAGGAATATCATAAAAATGTTATTAACAATGCTAAAGCTTTAGGACAAGCTTTGTATGAACAGGGATTAAATGTTTTAATGGAACATAAGGGATTTACTGAATCTCACCAAATTGTTGTTGATATTACAAATTTTCAGGATACTATTGGCTTAGGTGGTGATATTGAAAAATTGTTAGAAAAAGCAAATATTATACTAAACCGTAACGGAATTCCGGCAGATCTAGCAGCAGGAAGACATTATGAAAATCCTGGTGGATTAAGAATCGGAACATCTGAAATAACCCGACTTGGAATGAAAAAAGGTGATATGATCGATATCGCTGAATTTTTTAGAAAATTATTGATAGATAGAAAAGATCCAAAAAAGATAAAGGAAGAGGTTGCTGAATTTAAGAAAGAATTTCAAGAAATTAAGTATTGTTTTCAAACTTCAAGTAAACCATATGAATTTATGAGATTTTATTAGTTTTCATAACCAATTCTTTTTAAATTTTTAAGTGATCTTTAATTATACTCCTTTTCGCCCATTATACACCCAAAAAATAACAATAAAACTTATCTTATATGATGAATTTAGGATATCATCTATATTTTATTATCATCAAATTTCTTCTTGAATATCATGGATATCAAAGTCCTAGAAAAAGGTGAGCAGAAGTTAGTTTTTGTTATGGAAGATGTATCAATCGAAATGGCAAATGCTATAAGGAGAATTATCCTTTCTGAGATACCCGTTATGGCAATTGATGAAGTAATCGTTCTGAAAAATGATAGCCCTCTTTATGATGAGATTATTGCTCATAGACTTGGCATGATTCCTCTTACCACAGATCTAGATACATATAAATTACCACAAGATTGTGATTGTGGTGGATATGGATGTCCTCTTTGTCAGGTTTCTCTTACATGTGAAGTTGTAAATACTACTAATGCACCCGTAGAGGTTTATTCTGGGGATTTAAAATCAAACGATCCTAATATTATCCCTGTAGATTCAAAAATACCCATTGTAAAAATTGATAAAAATGATCAATTAATTCTTGAAGCTTATGCAATTTTAGGTAAATCAAAAGAACATGTAAAATGGCAAGCGGTCTCAAATATTTTCTATAGATTTTATCCCAAAATTGATTTTGATAGTAGCAAGTGTGCGAAATGTCCAGATAAATGTATTGTATCAAGGATGTGCCCCGAGAAGCTATATGATTTTTCAGATGGAAAGATACCAAAACTAGTAGATGATTATTGGAAAACTTGTACATTATGTAAATCATGTGAATTGGATTGTGTTGAAAATGCGATAGAAGTTAGCTATAAAGATAATACATATATTTTTTATATAGAAAGTGATGGCGTTTTACCTTTTAATGTAATTCTAAAAAACGCGTTTAAAATTTTTATCGAAAAAATTGATGAATTTGTTGAAAAACTTGAAGCTCTGGAAATAGAATCGTGAGTTATCAAAAATTTATTATACCATAAACAATTAACCATAGTAATTAAAGTAAGAGTTGTTTTTCCTAATGTCTCATAAAATAACCGGTCCGAGCAATTATTACGTGAGAAAACTAATTAGAGATTTGTGGAAAACTAAAATAAAGATATGGAGAAAAATCTCTAAAAAGTTAAGGGGTCCACGAAGAAATAAAGTTTCTCCAAACTTATATAGGATTAACAAAAAAACTAAAGAAAATGATGTTATTGTCGTCCCTGGTAAAGTACTTGGTTTGGGGGATTTAAATCATACTCTTACAATTGCTTGCTTAGAATGTTCAGATTCAGCAAGGAAAAAAGTAATTTCTTCAGGAAGCAAGATAATATCCATAGAAGAACTTTTAGAACAAAATCCTAAAGGAAGTGGAGTAAAAGTATTTTACTAAGTCAAATAATAAGAGGGTGTTGCTCGCATGGTTATCGAATATCAATTAATTGACGCAACCAATAAAATACTAGGAAGATTATGCAGTCAGGCTGCAAAAAAAGTGTTATTGGGAGAGTATCTAGTTATTGTTAATGCCAAGGACGCCATTATCAGTGGCACCAAAAGAAATATACATGAAAAGTATTTAGCAAAGCTCAATATCTCAACTGCGACAAATCCTTTGAGAGGTCCTTTCCATGAAAGAAGACCAGATACATTTATGCGTAGGGTTATAAAACAAATGCTTCCGCGAAAAAAGCTACGAGGGAAAGAAGCCCTTAAGAGAGTTCATGTATACATAGCAGATATTCCCGAAAGATTTAAATCAAGATATCAGAAACTCGTTCCAACTGAAATTGATTATGCAGATAAAAGACGTCTTTCTCATTATAATAAGTATATAACTTTAGAAAACCTCTGTATGCGAATTGGATGGAACAAAAAAGAGATCGAGGCGTGATAAACCATGTCATTGAAAGTAGTACAAGCATCAGGCAAAAGAAAGAGCGCTATAGCTAGAGCAGTATTGAAACACCCCTCTAAAGGTCAAATTAGGATTAATAGCGTTCCTCTCCATTTATATGAACCTGAAATAGCAAGGTTGAGAATTCAAGAAGTTCTTGAAATTGTAAATCATCCTAAACTTGAGAAATGTGATATTACTGTTAGAGTTAAGGGTGGGGGTATTATGGGTCAAACTGATGCGGTTAGAATTGCGATTGCTAAATCGATTCAAAAATTTATAGGAACAAAGACAATAGAAAGAACTTTTAGAGAATATGATGATTCTTTATTAAGTGGAGACTCCAGAAGAACAGAACCCAAGAAATTTGGAGGTATTAAAGCTCGAGCTCGTAGACAAAAAAGTTTTAGATAATTTTTATAACAGTTATATCGTTTTGATTTGTGCACCCAACTGAATTAGATCATCTAAAAAAGTAGGATATGAATCTTTCATAATCTCAATATTGGCCATTTTCGAGGTAGATGAGGCATAAAGTGCAGCTATAGTACAAGCCATAGCAACTCTATGATCATTTTCATGATTAATATTTGTACCTAGTAGTTCATCACAATGATAAATGGTTAATCTATCTTCTTCCTCTGAGACTTTTACTCCCATTTTCATTAACTCCCTAGCCATTGACGAGATCCGATCACTTTCTTTATGCCGTAGATGTTTAATATTATAAAGAACCGTTTTACTTTTAGCAAAAGCTCCAACTACGGATAATATTGGGAAAAGATCAGGAATCGCATTGCAATCGAACTCTTGACCATTCAGAGGATTGGTGGAGAGGTTTCCTTTTACCAGTACCTGTTTCTTTATTCTATCAACTTCTATATTTGCTCCCATTTTCTGTAAAAACTCGATAATTTTTTTATCCCCTTGAGTGCTATCAATATCAAGATTGTTTATAATTACTTCTGTAGGTTCTTTTGATAAAGCCGCTGCCGTAATAATAAATGCTGAAGAAGAAAAATCACCGGGGATGTCATAAGATTGAGCTCTGTAATTCTGCTCATTCGTTATATAAAAACGTCCTTTTTCAAAATTTGCTTGAATATTTATCCCGAATGTGCTTAACACATCCAAAGTAATTTTTACAAATGGGGCAGAAACTAGGGGAGTAGTTAACTCAATTTCAATAAAATCACTATCTCTACATATTAACAATGGGCAGACTATCAACAAAGCAGTAATAAACTGTGAACTAATGTCTCCGGGGATTTCGATTTTTTTACATATAGTTTCCTTACGTTTTATCTTAATAGAATCCTTTGACAAAACGTATTTTGCTCCCAAATTTTCTAATGCATTAAGAAGAGGGCGTATGGGTCTATTTAACTTTAAAAAGTCTCCCGTTAAAGTAAGACCACCCTTTACAAGAAGGCTTAGAGCACAAAAGATCCGGATAGTGGTGCCAGAATTCCCACAATCAAGATTCACCTTAGGATTTTTAAAAGATCCTTTATCACATTTAACGACATAAGAGTTATCTCCTGACTTTATTATTTTAACACCTAATGCTTTCAAATTTTTAATTGTTACTTCAGCATCACCACTAGTTAATGGATTTTTAATTACAGAAATCCCCTCGGCGAGGCTTGCTGCAATAAAAGCACGATGAGAATAACTTTTAGACCCTGGTGCTATTATTTCACCTTTCAAACTATGGGTTAATGGGTGTATTTCAGATTCCATTAATTGATAAATAGAAAATAATAGATATAATATTAATTAAATAATATTGAAAAATTAACATTAAAAAGGTGTGATTATAATAGTTGATAATACTCTAGGGACTCTTTTTAAAATAACTTCTTTTGGAGAGAGCCATGGTGACTTAATTGGAATTGTAGTAGATGGTACTCCTGCTGGATTCGAGTTAGATATAGATTATATCCAGAAACAATTAGACATGAGAAAACCAGGACAATCATATCTTACAACTTCTCGTAAAGAAGAAGATAAAGTTAGTATTTTATCGGGAATTTTTAATAAAAAAACAACTGGTGCACCAATTTGCTTAACAATAAAAAATCTGGATGTGGATTCCTCTGAATATGAAAAATTTAAGAATTTTTTACGTCCCTCTCATATAGATTATACTGCTTTAAAAAAATATGGGGGTTTTTCTGATTACCGGGGATCAGGACGATTTTCTGGGAGGGTCACGGCTGGCTTTGTAATGGCGGGAGCAATTGCAAAGCAAATATTACGGAAGTTTGATATAAAGATCTTTGCATATACAATAGCAATTGGAAATGTAGAGGATGAGAAGAATTATGATGAAAACACCCTTGAAAATCTTCTTGAAATGAGAGAGAAATCACTCGTTAGAGCTGTAGATGAAGAAAAATCTAGATTAATGGAACAATTAGTTGAAGTGGTTAAAAAAGAAAAGGATTCGATTGGGGGAAAAATTAAATGCATTATTCGTGGATTTCCCGCCGGGAAAGGGGGACCAATTTTTAATAGTCTTGAATCAAAAATAAGTGCAGCAATGTTCTCAATTCCTGCAATTAAGGGAATAGAATTTGGAATTGGTTTTAAATCTGTACGTATGAGAGGTTCGGAGCATAATGATCCATGGATAATCGATAATAACAAGATTAAAACTAGTAAGAATGCTTCCGGTGGAATAATCGGTGGGATCTCAACAGGAATGCCTATTGAGTTTTCGCTTGCCGTGAAACCTCCCGCATCTATTGGTGTTCCTCAAAAAACGGTAAATATTTCGACCATGGAAAGCGTTGAAATTGAATTTTCTGGTCGACATGACCCATGCATTGTTCCTAGAGTAATTTTGGTTGTTGAAGCGTTAGTAGCAGTTGTACTACTTGACATACTGTTAATTGAGGGATTTATACCAAGAGTATTTTAACATAAACAGTATTCTTTAAAAAAAATTAAAATAAAGTATATATGAGGATTAAATCGTGATTAATAATGCCTGAGTCAATTCAAGAACAGTTTATTAATGAAGTTATAAAAATAGTTGATCGATGGTCTTTCGAACAATGTGCTTGGTGTGATGATGGTACTATGGTTTCAATTGAGGGAATGCTTGATTTTAGATGTTCTAAATGTGGAGAAACAATGAATCCCTTAAAATATCTTGGTGCAATAGCACAAAGTGTTTATAATTATAGGGAACAATTGGAAAATCATGAGAAATAAATAAGGGAGTGATTCAATAAGCGTTAAATCAGCTAAAAAGCAAAAAACAAAAATATTAGTTAAGTTATAAATATTAATAACATAAAACATTAATTAGTTTAAAGAAAAATTAAAATTTAATAGTTAGAATGGATAGGAAAATCGATACTTCGGACCAATTCATTGAATTTTACAAAAAGAAAGGTGATTACTTAGTTTCTCTTTCAGAAAATCACTTCAAGAACTTGGAATATCGAAAATGTCTTGAATTATTAAATGAGGCTTATGGTATGTATAAGAAAGGAAACTATAATGACCTAGCTGAACAAACAAAACAAAAATTTATGGAAATAAAAGAGAAATATTTCAAAAAGAATTCGGAATAAAAAAGTTAATTCAAATTAGACTCTTCTTCTATTCTCCTTTCAATGTCTTCAATATGAGATCCTTTCCAGAAAATCTTATTACATTGTAAATTTGAGCATCTATAGAATTCCTTATAATGGTTAAAAGAATCTTGAGAAATTTCATTGATAATTTCATTTTTATCTTGAATTCTTAACAAGGTCGAATTACAGATAGAACACCGTGCTTTTTCGCCTTTGAAATCAAAATTTATGTTTAACTCTTCATTTAACTGATTTAAGTAATTATATATCCCTTCTCCATGTAAGTACAAACTCTTTTCAGAATAGTTCATAGTTAGCAGCAAATCTTTTGTGAGAATAAACCGATCATTGTTCTTTGCGTATTCTATTAATTTTTCATCTGGTACAGGATCCATATCGAAAAACTCAATTAAATCATTAGCATATAGCGTATCGTAGCCAAATATTCTTAGGAATCGAGCTAATTTACCTAGCATTGAATCAACTAAGAATTTCATATTCACGAGCCTAGATCATAAATAATATAGTTCTAGATGAAATATATTTAAAATATGTAATAAATTATATAACTGAAATTTAATCAAAAAATAGTTTTTCAATTTCAGATGGAAGCTAAAGATTTAATAGAAAAAGTAATAAGATTTCATGGTCATATTTGTCCTGGTTTAGCAATTGGTGTGTTAGCTGCTAAATATGTACTAGAACATGGGTTTAAATATTCCCCCAATGAAGAAGTAGTAGCAGTAGTTGAAAATGACACCTGTAGTGTTGATGCGCTTCAAGTTTTATTAGGTACTACATTCGGGAAAGGAAATTTGATCCACCAAGATTATGGGAAACTAAATTATTATTTTTATAATAGAGAAACCAAAAAAGGGATAAAGTTATCATTCAAAAGTAAGCCTTCTGAGAATGCTAAACTCTCTAAACATGAAAAAATTCAGCTCTTACTAAATTCTAAACCTGAAGATGTTTTCAACATATATGAAATCGAATTTAATCCCCCAGGATTAGCACAAATAGAAGAATCTATTAAATGTGATATTTGTGGAGAAGAAACTGCTAGTAGTAGAATTATGACATATAACAATTCTGAGATGTGTATCCCTTGTTATAAAGCACAAAAAAAAGTGTAAACATGGCATCTAAATTTGAATTTCTGAAAATAAATACTAATTCTACCAAATTAAAGCAATTTAAAAGTTAATATTTAAATATATATGACAAAACTAAGAAATAAATCAAAAATATTACCAGGAGCAGGACCCTTTTACTTCGATGGGAATGATATAGGAATTTTACTATTACATGGTGGTGGTGGTGGTACCTGTGCTGATCTTAAACCATTAGCCGAAGATTTGCATAACTCATTAGGATGCACAGTGTTTTTGCCATTACTTCCGGGGTATGGCACTAATCCTGAGGACCTTAGATATATCACTATTAATGATTGGAAGAACACAATTGAGAGGGAAATTGGTCTCTTAAATCAAAAATGTAAAAAAATCATTGTTGGAGGGCATTCAATGGGTGGTATTCTTACACTAATTTTTGCTAGTATGTATTCATTTGATGGCATTTTTTCTATAGCAACACCAATGGCGATAAGAAGAATAGCTTCTAAATTTGTCCCTCTTTTCAAGATCTTTATAAAATATTACCCATTAAAATGGCGAAAATTGAAAGAAGAAACAAATGGTAAATGGATAGGATACAGGAAAATCCCGCTTAATATTGCTACAAAAGTTATGCGTTTAATAAAAGAAATGAAGAAGCGTTTGCCAAATATAGAATCCCCAATTATACTCTTTCAAGGACGTTTAGATCTAGAAATTAAATCTAATAGTATGGATAAAATATATGATGTTATTGGTTCAAAAAATAAAAGAAAGATTTGGTTAGAAAATAGTGGTCATTCAATATTAAATATTCCAGATCATCAACGAATTTTTTCAGAACTAGTGAAGTTTATTAGTGAAATTTGTAATTGAACAATGTTTTTAAATTAAATTTAACATTAGATGATTAAATCATGATTAAGAATATTGAAAAAGGAAACACTTTAATAGTTAAAGGCCCTGCGAGAGTTACATTATTAGAAGGAGAATTAGAAGTTTTTGGGAAAAGAATTCTTCCAGAGAAGGGTTCTCAAAGCCAAAATACTGCAGATTTTGAAGCTCAGAATATGTTAATAATACCTAGTGCTCAACGTTTTCCCCTTTTTACCCAAAAGGAATCAAAAATAGATATTTATGTAAGTAGTGAGGAAAATCTGGATATTATTTCACATAATTCAATCTCGACTAAATGGGTTGAAATTAGAGATGCGATATTGAAAGATCTCCGAAAAGAAAATGAATCTCCACTCAAAATAATGGTATTAGGCATGAGTAGTGGAAAAACTACACTCATTAAATTCTTAGCAAATAGCTTCATAAAAGAAGGCCTGAAAGGAGGGTATCTCGATTCTGATCTCGGACAACAAATAATATATGTTCCCACAACGATCAATCTAGGTACTGTTAAAGATCATATTATTTCAAGTGAAGATATCCATTCTGAAATGACTGAATTTATTGGAGCGACGTTTCCTAAAGGAGATTACAAATTTATTGTCTCAATTTCATGTAAAAAAATGATCGATGAGTTTGTAGCAAAAAATAAGGATATTGATTTTGTATTGATAGACACCGATGGGTGGATAAAAACTGAAGCAGGGATAATCTACAAGAATTTTTTTATTAAAACAGTTGATCCCGATATTTTGATTGTATTTCATGATGATTCGATTGAAGAGTTAATCGAAATTGAGAAGGTGGCTAAAAGTCAATATAGACAACGAAAAATATTCTTAATCGAGGATAAAAATGAATATTTTTATGAAAAAGATAAGGAAGAGAGGAGATTTCTTAGACAAAGTCAGTTTTCTAAGAAATTTGAGGAGTTTAGGAAAATGACTATTCCATTAGATAATATGAAGTTTATAAAAACAGAATATGATAAAGAAAATGATGTAATTTTTGAAAAAGAAATAGATGTCAATGAATTGGTAGATCTACCTTATCACTATGTCATAATTGGTTTATTAACAGAGAATTCTGAATTAATAGAGATTGGATTGCTTTTTACAATAAATATTGAAAAGAACTATATTTTACTTTATTCTGATTTGACCTACAAACAACAAACAAAAGTAAAAAAAATATTACTCGGGAGTCTTAGATTGTCTACAAAAGGCAATCACCAAGGATATTTATATTTATAACAGATTTTTTTAAAATCTATAACCAAAATTAAGAATTTCTTGTTCTTTTCTATAATTGGTTATAGAATAAGTTTTTAGTAAGGTAAAAAATTAAAAAAGAAGGTTGTGTTAGAAATATTAATTTAAGCAGTTCTGAATGATTCTGATGGATAGGGATTTTCTCACCAGATTTCTCGAATTAATGTCCTCCCGCATTACAGACTCGGATCTTGAATTGATCAAATTAGGTAATTCACTCGGTATGGATTTGGTTTCTTTTGAACAACTAAGAGCTTCTCAAGAAGATGAATTTATCGATAATATCAGAAAACAAGCATTAGAAAAAATGAGGACAAACAGTGATAATTCCCTTCCCAATAATAACTATTTTTACTCAGGGAGTATTGATTTCATGGTTTCTGATGAGCCCGAAGGAAAAAAATTTTTTCTATTAGAAACTAATGGAGGATCTCATCGAGGTCTTTCAATTATTACTAAAAAACAGCAAGTTTTGCTGTATAATGGATACCTTGAAGCCATCTATCAAGCAATAAATAAAAAAAATCAGATTTTAATAATAATTGGTGTACCTATAAATGATGCTTTAATTCATGAAAAAGTCATTATGATAGAATATTTCAGAAAAACTTTGAAATCAAAAGGTTATAAAGTTAAAATATTTAACAAGGATAATTTTGATATTAATTTTAGGGCTGAAATTCTATTTTTAATTGCTGATTACAAACAATTATCTGCCTCTCTTTCATATTCTGGGGGTTGGATTAGATATAAAGGTGAAAATGTAAGCCTTCTAATCGGAGATGGTATTGCAAGACGTTTGAATGATGTTGAATTTGATACTCAAGTAAAGAGAGATATTGGTAAAATTAAAACTTTAATCGTAAATCCTATATTTAGGATAACAGACGACAAATCATTAACGTACCTCGCTAGCTCTCTGTGCAAAAAGATTTTAGAGGAATACAGGCTTAAGTATCTCTTATTTACAAAAGCTTTTGATGAACTAGATTTGATACAAAAGCTTAAATATCTCATAAAAACGTATAATAAATCTTTTATTATTAAGCCTAGCGGAGGATCAGGAGGAGCGGGCGTAATTCCTGTGTCTAAAGATGAAAATCCAAATAATTTCAGCAGAATTATAAATGCAAGTAAGAATGAATTTTTCGCTAAATTCATGAAAAATCGGGATCCATTTCCTTATACTATACAGGAAAAGGCAAACTTTTCCTTAATAGATTGGAAAGGTGGAGCCCACACATTTGATTTAAGAATCTATTTAGCTCAAAATAACGGATTAGTCATACCTGTTGGAGGATTAGCGAGAATTGCACGTGGAAATTTTACATTAGGAAGAGATAAACAAGAATTTGTTGTCAATCTCTCAGGTTATAATGGTCAAATTGAAGTAGAGCGTGGGATTGGTTTTTCGAAGAGAAACTGCAAACTCTTAAACTTGAGTGAAAAAGATTTTGTTAATATGTTTTGTATTGGGTGCGTGTTATTTACAAATATTGTGAAAAATTATAGTAAAATCATAAATTTTTCTAAATGGGATAAAATTATTGAATGAGACATGATAACCAAGAGTGACTTAATGGAGTTAATGGATTTAAGCAATCGTCATGTGCTATTTGAAAAACTATTGCTAACTTTAAAGGGATTTGCTAGTTTAGATAAAATAAATTATTATGAATATACAACTTCAGAAGGAAAGATCCCAATAGTAATAATTGCAGACTCCCCTAACGATTTCGATATCAAGTATGTTAAATTATTCGTTGGGGCTCAACATAATGAATATAATGGTCTATTTGGAATGATAGAGGTTCTGAATCAATTTAAGGATTTAATTCTTTCTGGAGGTAAAATCTTCAATAACCATCAGATAATGATTTTCGCTCCACTAATGAATCCCTTTGGATTCTTAAATCCTAGATTAGATAATAAATCGGGATATTTCATTAAGAATGGAACAAACTTGAATCGTTATTGGAGACGAACTTTCGCACCCGATTTTGAGAATGGTGATGAGGATTTAAAAAATCTACCAATTCCCGAACATGCTAAAATAATTAAAGATCTATTGAACAGATTTTGGGGAAGTGAAGAAGCACAAATTTACATAATTGATTTTCATGAAACTTCTCTAATTGAAAGATTTTCTTCTGAATTAAATGAAAATTTAAAAAGAGAATCAGTAACTTATAAATTTAATCATTGGCTTAAGGAAGGGATTGTATATAATGTTATTAAACTCTATAATATAAAATTCACTAGAAAACCATTATTCTATAAATGTACTCCTCAAGCTGATCATACTCATATAAACATGACAATCAAACAACTTGAAGAGGTTTGTGAAAAACTCCAAGAATATATTTTTATGAATGAAGGAAAATTACCATTCTATTTTTGTTATAGTAATAGAAGTAAAGAATTTTGTGAGAGACTAGCACATAATGTTTATAATAAAATGAAACCCATACTGTGGGAGACATATTTTCCAGCTTTTAATCATAGTTTTAATAATCATGGTTGTTTTGTAAATATGAATGATGCAATAGAGAGAAAAGGATTATATTCGATAGAATTAGAGACACCAAAGCAATTTTTTAACATTTTTGATGAAATCGAAAAATCAAAATCAGATATGAATTATTTCGAAAATAAAATTAGAGCTATGAATATGAGTATTAAATTAGTAGTTGAATCTATAAAGGAAATGTTAACTCTCTACTAATTTAGTCATCAGAAAGGGTTATAGAGTTCAAGGAATTGTTAATTTTTCTTCAGTTATTCCAATTCTGTCTAAACAATCTACATGAAAGTAATACGCATTGGTATGTTCATATAAAATTTAGATGAACTCATTTCCCCTAATGTGAATTGAAATACATGCTTTAGATCCTTACATTTAATTGTCTTCCCACAAATCTTACATTTAACCATTTTTTTATTCAGAAATGGGTCAAAAAGGGAATATTTAAACTAAACAAAATAATATCTATTTAGATTTTAAAAAATTGAGCGTTGCTCCTACAAGAGCACATTCATTTTTCTTTAGGGAATGCCCCCCTTTTTTGAATAGAAGTAAATTTGGGGGCGGAGTTTCTAATATAATTGAGTTTTCTTTGAAGTTAAATATTTTAATGACTCGATCATTTTTACAATGAACTAACATAACCCTTTTTGAAAATTTTTCCCATTCTTCAGGTGTTATACTGTTTTTTACATCTTCAATAATCAGATAAGGAGAGAGAGCCTTGTTTTCCTCTTCAGTAGGGAATAATTTTACTCCTTTCATTATATAACTAAGAGTCATCACCAGATTGAATTTTGGTAGATTCTTCTTATATTGAGACATTGATGAAATGGCTATTATCTTGGTTATATCCTTATTTTGAAAACCTGCGCATAATATTGTCAATGCCCCCACACTAAATCCTATACAATGGATCGTCAGAGCCGAATAAACTTTATTAGTTTTTACCCATTTTATTACCTCCTCAAAATCGTCAATTCGCCCGAGAAAATCACCTCGTTTTCCCATTTTTTTAGATTCACCCGTTCCTCTAGAATCATAAACAAAAATAATGTATCCTTGATATGCTAATGGATAATAGTAGTATTGGAGTGTCTTTTTTGTATCTGAAAAACCATGACAAATTATGATAATTGAATTTTTAGACTTAATTTTCTCTTGGTTCTTATGATAAATTAAGGTTCCTGAAAGTAATCCAGCAGAAACGCTAATATTAACTTCCTTTTCTTCCAATTCCTTAAGATAAAGCCTTACCCAACGATCGTACCAAAGATCTCTAATTGACCAGTAAATTTCGAAAGGTGTATATACGATCAAAAATGTTGTAGTGGATAATATGAAGCAACGATTAAAAGCAACAGAATAACATGGATTGCCTAACCAAATATTAACTTCCCAGATGAACCAACTAAAAAGAAGGTCAAATATAATTAGAATAAAACGTTTAATCGTATTTGATATCAATTTTTCTTCACGTAGAAATTTCTACTTACACAATATAAGTAAAGAGAATTATAGGATAATCTCTTTAATCAAAGATTAGAAATTATTAGAAATAAAGTTATACTATAATTATAATTTTGCCTTATCTGGGGGACACCCAAAATCATCCCTTACTTTACATTCTCGTTTAGTAGAACTACCTTTGCATGGGGCGCACTTAGCTTTTCTCATAAGGGCTTCAATTTCATTTATTTCATACCCAAATGATTCATCTTCTGTTTCATCCACTAGCATATCATCTTCAATCTTATCGAGATCATATTCGATATCATCATCTAGATTATCTTTCCAATCTTCTAAATCTATTAATTCGTCTCCATCTTCATCCACTTTTCCGGAAGGAATTTCATAATCATCTTCATCAACGGGGGGACTCTTTTTTTTAGCCATGTTTTTCACCAATTTTTGGTATTTTTTTATATATAATTTTTATTAAAATTTATTTTTAATATTTTTTAAGTATTTAAATCATAAATCTTTAATTGTTGTTTGGGAGAAAGTAGCCCTATTAAAGCTCTATATAATTAAAATTTAATATGTCCTTCATTTGACTGAATAGTCCATCTGTTTCAAGTATCTCATATAAAAAGGCTCTGATTTTATCGAAATTTTGTACTAACTCTTCAGATGAATATGTCGTATACTTTTCAATCTGAAAGCGGGGGAGAAAGTATTTTGGTTGTAAGCTGCTATCCTCCCTTTCTGAATTTAAAAATTTCCTTACTTTGGAGAAATCCCTATCATATTTTAAATATAGCTTGTCGAAATATAACAAATTTACTAAAGAGTTTGTGATAACATGAGTGGTCTCAAGTAAATTCGTAATCTTACCTTGAAATCTATTTATGATTGGTTTTACTTCGGGGATATTAAAACTATTACTAGAATGAAAATCATATTGTAACTGAGAAAGTATGCACAAAATTCTTCCCAAAAAAGATAATGTTAAAGGAAATTTATGAGGTGCTGGTAATCTTTTAATGAAACTTCCATTAAACCGTAAATACCCCCCCGCCATATGAAGTGAGTTAAATAATGTTTTAAATATGGTATCCATCAATTTAGAGTTCATTATAGCTAAAAGACAAAAGATCTTACTACTATTGAAGGAGGGGATTTTTACAAAATACAGTCCCGTAACGTTCGTGTATATACCAGGGTCATATGTCCAAGTTAATTCTTTAGCTACTTCTCTAAAGATTAATTTCTGATCCTTCATCTCATTCCAAATATCCTTGAATTCAGGTTGATATTTGAAATAAGATAAAGGAATTGTTCTTTTTGCAATTTTAATTAATTTATCAAATTTTGTATAATATTTTCCCACATTCCCTGTTCCTATCAAAATCAAGTCTTTTTCAGAACTTGAAACATTATTAATATTATTTAGGTGATTTGACCAATTCAAAAATCCATACGGCCGATACATTATCTTCAAATCATGAATCGCTTTCGATAATGGCTTGAAATTATTATATAAATAATTTATCATATTTATTTGACCAAATATAGGAAATACATATGAAGGGATTTTCTTGATCAATCTTTGAATTAAGATTTTTGATTTAACCTTGCTATCATCGTAGATGTCATTTAGATTTTTATAAGATTTTATGATAACCTCATTATTACTATTAACAAATGATTTTCTAAAAGATAAAATTACAGGATATACTGCAGTACGACCAAAGACTGGGAGTGAGGAAAGATTAACGATTTCTTTTAATTCCGTGTTATTAAGAAGCAACTCTCTAATTTTTAATCCATAATCAGCAGCTAAGAATTTATTTATGGTTATCATAGATAGAAATCCGGAATGTTCTTTCAATATCTCTAAAGCTTTTTCAATAAAAACTATTGAAAGATCAAACAATCGGTAAGCAGATTGATATCTTTTAATTAGTCTTTTTTTAAACTCCAAGTTTTTGATTTTCTTATTTTCTACATATGGTGGATTGCCAATGATAATATCAAAATTATCAGAATTAAAATCTAAGAGAAAATCTAAATTATATAAATTAAATTTTATACCATATGTATTTACTAATTTATTTAATCCTTCAAGATCTAAATTGTCAATTGTTAAGTTAGAATTTATTAGATTTAACGAATCTTCAGAATAAAGCCAGTTCCACAATCTCAATTTAGTAATTATACATGCAGATTTTTCTATTTCGATTCCATAAAGATGATTCTCGATTATCCTTTTTTTTAATTCATAATTTTCTACTTCAATATTGAGAATTCTAAAAAGTTTAAAAAGAAAATTAGCTAAAGATATTAAAAACCTGCCAGAACCACAACTAGGATCCAAGATTTTGAAATTAGAGAGCTTTTCAATTATCTTCTTTTTTAACATATTATCCTTAGATAAAATTGCTTGTAGATTTTTAAGATATGAATTTATTGATAGATTTTTCGGTAAATTGAAGTTATCTTTGAGATATAATTTGAAAGCGTTAAGAACAATAAAATCTACGAGTGGTTTTGGAGTATAGATGACTCCTAAGCTTTTCTCAATAGCTTGCTGATCTGCTTTACCCTCCTCAAAATCGATGATAACTTTGTGAAGATGGTTCAAAAGATCTTGGGCAGATAACTCATTCATAGAAGACATCTGCAATTTGTTAGGAAAATTCCGTTTATTGTTGTTTTAAACTTGCATTTCCTTATTAATAAAAATTATAGAAATAATAATAAAATTAAGAAGTTAATTTTTACAAATGGCTTTTGATCTTTTCATTATAAGTGCAAATTTTGACTGAAAAAACATTTTTAAGGGAATTAATCAAAGATTCAAAGAAATTGTCTGATTTAAAATTTGAATCAGCTAGTGAAATTCTTAAAAGTGCTAAAAGAGTGTTTGAAAATGAATATTTGTTATTGGAATTCAATATAAAAAATTTAGAGAATGAAGTTTATGTAATTGGGGATATTCATGGGAACTTAGATACTTTGCTAAAGATATTTGAAGTAATAGATAAGAATAAGCCAGAATTGGTTATCTTTTTGGGGGATATTGTTGACAGAGGTTCTAATCAAGTAGAATGTCTACTGTTTATTTTAGCCTTAAAAATATTGGAGCCTAAAAGATATTATTTACTGAGAGGAAACCATGAAACTTTAGAAATGAATCAATATTATGGATTCACTAATGAATTTCTAAAAAAATATAAAGATCCACATAAATTCGAAGAAATTTTAAATCTTTATAACGTAATCCCCATTTGTGCAACGATTAATGATAGTATATTATGTCTTCATGGTGGAATTCCTCAAGATAAACATATTCTTCAAAAAATTAGAAACGTTAGAACTACTGATCTAAACAAGATAATTAATTCAATATCAGAAAGTTTTTTTCAGATTATGTGGAATGATCCAAAAGCTAACTTGAAAGGTTTCAACGAAAGTTTCAGAGGACCAGGAATTAAGTTTTTTGGGGAGGATGTTTTTAATAATTTCCTTAAAGAGAACAATTTAGAATTTCTTATAAGAGCCCATGAATGTTTTCTTGAAGGATACAAGTGGTTCTTTCATAATCGCCTATTATCTATATTTTCTTCAGCCAACTATCGAGGAATTTTTTCCCCAAATCCTGCATCATATGCAGTAATTAGGAAAAATGGAATTATCCCCAAAATTGTGAATATTTAAAACCGATATTTATAATAGTCTCATGTTATTTGAGAGGCATCTGGTTTAATAAAGAGAAGATTATTACCTCGAATAAAAATTTCATTGTACTTGGCGACTGGACTCCCGTCAAGGATCTCCGTGGCATCTGTTAAAATCATGTTCATGTAAGCATCAATTTCCCTTAATAATCCTTTATATTCCGTACCATCTTTTAACCTAAGTAAAATCACACTATTCTGAGCTTGCTGCAAGATAGAAAGAGGATTTTTTGACCGCTGTTGACTATTGTCTCGATTTGACATTTTCGATCCTTTATTTATGAAATAATTCTATTTACTAAAAAGATAATTTAAAGATAATTTTTTTTCAATTAAAACCTTTTTATCGATATACAAAAAAGCATGTGTAAAATTCTATGGTTTTTCTTGAGGGGAGAAATTTTAAGCCTTTAAATAAAAAAAAAGAGATAATTAGTAGATATGATTCCTCAGCGAATTTTTATGATAAAAGATATAAATCCATACAAGAAGAAAAATATCGTATTTTGCTAGATAATTGTGAATTGAAGGAGAAATTAATTTTAGATATTGGGTGTGGTACTGGTCTTTTACTTGAGTATATAATAAAATCAAAGCAAAATCAAGAGATATTAAAACCTATGTTTATTGCTGTAGATATTTCGGGGAAAATGGTTTCAGAATTTAAGAAAAAAATTCTGACATTAAGAGAGTGTTCTCGGATAGAACTTCTTTTAGCAGATATTGAAAATTTACCTTTTCGAGATAATTCCTTTAACCTAATTTTCTCTGTTACTTCATTTCAAAATTTGCCTAATATCCTAAAAGGTATTCAAGAATCGCTAAGGATAACTAAATCATTGAGTACTATAAAATTTTCAATTTTAAGGAAAAAATTAAATCTATTTAGAATAATAAACTTACTTCGTCCGCATGTAAAAAACCTTGAGATAGTTAATAATAAAGATATGGAAGATGTTATCATTCAAGGGGAATTGATTAAAGAATCCATCTAAATTACTTATTTATTATAGAAGTTTTGTATGATTTCCTCTGGGTTACTTTCAACATTGAATTTTTTCTTAAAGTAATCACATATATTCATAATATCTCTCTCTAATAGCGAACTCGCATTAGGGTGATCCCGAGAAACCCATTGCAACCAATCAATAATTAAAATATCACCCCTTTCATCTACAACTATGTTAAATTCACCCAGATCCCCATGAATCATACCTACCTTTTGGTAGATTGTTTTCATTTGCTTTATGATTCGATTAAATATTTTTTGAGGTTTATCAATTTTTTTATAATATACCAATTCTTTCCCTCTTAAATAGGACATAATAATCACATGACGATTATAATCAATGGGTTTTGGGGTGTTCAATTTGAGAGGATAAATTTTCTCTAATGCTTCAAACTCTTTTTTAGCAGCAAGTCTATTCACATAAAGCCAAGAAAAGTGACTTCTATCACCTAAAAGATCCCTGTATTTTTTTATTCCTCTAAAACTAGTTCTCCCCATACGGTAAAATTTAGCAGCGAATATATTTTCATCATCATCAATACAACTATATACATCTGATTCTTTTCCCTTTCCAATCAATGGACCAAGTTGACTTATCACATTTTTTTCCACTAATGTATGTAGAGCTAGTAAATCATAGGCTTTTGAGTTAAGAGTATAAGCAATTTTAAATTTTGAAGCATCTCTTATAATTAAATCGAGTTTGTGAACCCTTTTTAAGCGAAACAATGTTTCTTCCATTTTATACCTGGAATAGAATTTTATATTTTTAACTGTAACAAATTTCGATCTTTTCATACCGATCTCTATTGCCATTAAAATTCTAAAATCTTCTTTTTCCAGAGTTGGTAAAAGATGCGCAATTTCCATAATTATTAATTTAGAATATATATTTTCGATAGGTTATCAGAAATGATATAAATTTGTATATATTAGGGATTTCAAAAATTAAAATAGGGACGAGATTAAACAATATGAAACGGATTATATCGCTTTTTAAAATGAAGTAATTGGTTTGTGTAGACCCACTTTGAAATAGGAACAGAAATATATCAAAATTTAAATAAAATATTAGTCCGATACAAATAATCAAGCCAATAATCGAAAAAATTATTACCTGGGGTTCGATTTCGATTATACCGATTAATAGATTAACCGCAAAAAAAATAATAGTTAATATTATAAAAATTTTAGATATATTTAACCAGCTTCTAAATACAGTACTAATTACTTCAACATTTAAAGTTGATGAAGGCCAGAATAAAGCAGTAAATAAATTCAATAGAGAAATAATTGGCATTATAATTACTCCTAATGAAAAAATCAAAAAAGTACGTATTGTTGTGAATCTACTGAACATTAGTCCGCCTTTCTCTTCTATTCTTGCTAATTCTAATAAATCTTCAATTTTGCTTTGAATTTCTTCTGGGAAATTTTTCTTTGTTAAAATAAGTTGTATATTGAGTTCAGGGAAATTAGAGAGCAACCGTTTTAACTGACTATACGCTTCTTTGAATCTTTTCCTATTACTTTTTAATCCCTCCCAAAAGTAGATCAATTCTTTTTCCTCATCCAAAATCACACACATGTCATGTGATAATAGACCTTGCTCCTCTTCTCTCCACTGAGATTTGGAATCATCAAAAATGAATGTTCTAAGCATTTATTATCTAAT
>JBHLOF010000041.1:30166-32948 GCA_048940805.1 Promethearchaeota archaeon | reverse complement strand
TGCTACACATGGTTCACCCCTCTCTTGAGGCAGATCTATAGGAATACTACTTAAACATTTTGCACATGCAGTTTTATGAGGAATAACCGGATGAACATACCCCGATAATCCACTTCGTGACGCTCCAGAATCGATATAGGGAATATTGAAGTGGATACACTTTATATTTAAATATTCTCTAGCAGGAACATTATCAAGCCCATTTAATATTATATCTGTTCGTTTAATTTGATCTTCAAATTTAGATTCAAAATTAGGGTCCATAATATCATTGTTAAAATAGGAAATCTTTACTTCGGGATTTATTTCAGTTAATAATTTTGTAGCAACCTTCACTTTTGGCTGATTTATATGTTTGATTTTAAACATACTCCTGTTTAAATTAACCATTTCTACAGTATCCTTATCAAACAGAGTTAATTCTCCTATGCCACATCTAACTACCATTTCTGATGATACGCAACCTAATCCACCAATACCCACAATTCCCACGTGTTTGTTTTTCAGGTCATCCCAACTAATATTATACCCAAATTCATTAATTGCCTTCAATCGAGTATATCTATCTTCTGACATTTTTAATCCAAAATCTCAATATCTAAGAGCTTTTGGTAATTTAGAAATTCTATTACAATAAATACATTCTACGATTCCATTTACATCAACTTCTTTAATAGGAAGTTCACCTCCGCATTCAGGACATTGAGCACTGAGAGTTTCCGCTTTTTGTTCAAGACCCTGTTTCAAATCAGAAATTCTAGTATTATATCGCTCAAGAATGTCGGAGATAAGGGAATAATCTTTACCGGTTACCCATAAAATTAAATTTCCAGTATTTCCAGTTGCAACAATTTGAACATCAACTAATAAGATGTCACCCAAATCAGTTCTATTGATATATACGGCGGATGCCAAGTATTCTTGTTCTTCATCATCAAAAAATTGCTCAATAGGCATTTCTATAGCTTCCAATTCCTCAAAAATTGTTAATACTGAAGCAAACAACTGTTTTGGGTTTGTTGCTTTAAATTGATATTTACGTCCCTTATTAGGGAAGTTTTGATGTTTTATTTCTCTTATCAACTGAATTGTTTTATGCTTAATTTCTTCCTCTATTATTTCTACCCTTTCTTCATGAATTCGCAATTTTTCCTTTTGCACTTCCGATAGCTGCTCATTAGAAACTTTATCTATTAAAATACGAGTTCGATCCCCGATATAAACTGGTGGGTTGGGTAATGTTGAATTAACGATCCCTGTTCCAATAATCGGTGCACCTCCTTCCCAAGGGATAACATAGGAGATTTCTTGCCCTAAATCGATTACTTTATTCATCAACGATGGTTTAATATTTTTGGTCCAATCTCCTTTTGAAATTATCGAATTATCTGTAGAAATATCAATATGTACTTCGATTGCTTCAGCTGCATTATATTTTAAAATGGTAACTTCATCATTTTCAGCAAAATTGCCTAAATTACGACTATTAATAAAAATTTTAGGTTCATTTGCATAGTTGAGAGCTTCTATCCTTGATATTAGCGAGTATGTTTTTGTCGGGAGATTTGAAATTAGAAAAATTATGTCTCCTATTTCAAAATCCGACAACCATTCCTCCTTTCCCTGGACAATACAATTTTCCCGGAGTTGTGGAATGAGCTTAAATGATTGCATACTTTTTCAAATTATTTTTGTCTTAAATAATATTTAAATTGTTTATATATTAAAAGATTCACACTTAAATGATTTATTTCATAAATAAACAAGATGGTTTCTTTTACTTTTGTCGTCTGTGCTGAACCTTATAAATATGAAGCAATAGATACAGTAATTAATTTAGGAAGAGCAATAATAAATAAAGGACATTCAATAACAGGGATATTTCTTTATGGAAGCGGCGTATATAATATTAAGAATAGAGAGATAACTGGAGAATCTATGAGAAATTTATCAGAACGACTAAGCACCTTCTGTAATAATAACAACACTGATTTAAAGGCATGTAGCACTTGGATAAGCTTTACTGGGATACAACCAAGTGAATTTATCGAAGGAGGTGTTCAAGAGGGTCTAGGAGCGCTTTCAGATATGATTTCTCGATCAGATAAGGTTATCTTTTTTGGACCCGGAGGTTGATCTTTAATGGTAAATTCAATTTTAATTATTTGTGAGGACTCTCCTTTCGGGAAAAATTCGGCTATAGAAACGATACGGATGGCCACAGGATTATTAGCGGTTGGTGATATTGATGATTGTAAAGTAGTTTTTATGAAAGACGCCTTGTATTTTTTGAGTAAAGATAAAGATCCAGCAGCTATTAATAGTGATCGATTTACAAACATTATGAGGTTAATCGAGTTATCTGGATTAGAAATATTCATCCATGATGAAGCGCTTGAAACGGCGGGTATGGAAATTTCTGATTTGACGCCAATTGAAAACTTACAAGTAATAGGTATTGAAAAAATTTCAAAATTAATAGCAAATACCGATATGAGTTTTAAATATTAATAGGAAGTTAATTTTATGTCAGTAAATACATCTATCGTTTATCTTTATGGATTTAGTACTATGTTTGAATCAAAAATCACAAATTTAGTGAAGATTATTGAACATCAAGTCAAAGAAAATATGGAAATTCGACTTGTTTTTATACATGATGGAGTCATAGGTACATCTCAGAAGAGTAAAGTTACTCAAATAATGCAAAAATTATTGGAATTTCCCATAACGGCATATTCAATGATACCTGATCTTAAAGCGCGCGGAATTGACCCAAAGA
>JBHLOF010000041.1:0-30066 GCA_048940805.1 Promethearchaeota archaeon | reverse complement strand
GGTATATTCCTTTTATTTAAATAGTTAAGCAACCAATATCTCCTCCCTTGAATTCCTTTAATGGATTCTGCTAATAATTTTTCTGGACCTATAAGTGCTTTAATATTATACCCTTCTTCTATAAGAGATATGCAAGTTTCAACGCCCCCCCGCCAGTATACTTCTAAACCCCATACAACAACATCTTTACCAATTGATTTACTTTTTAAGATTGATTCATCTTGGGTTAAGACGTTGGGTTTATCTTTTAATTTTACGGGTAATGTAGCTTCTGAACCTGTTGCTATAACTAAAACATCAGGATTTAATGATGATATGTCATCCCTTGTCAATTCCTTGTTTAAGTGAATAGGAACTCCCAATTTTTTTAATTGTGATACTGAATAATCTACTGAATTTTGGAAGTCAGTTTTTCCATATTCTTTTGCTAATAACGATACCAGACCACCAACTTTATCAGACTTCTCATATACTTCGACTTCATGTCCTCTAAGCTTTGAGATTCTAGCAGCTTCTAAACCCGCTATTCCTCCGCCTAATACAACAATCTTCTTATGATCTATTGAAGGAGTAAGTTCCTGATATGATTGTCCACCAAAAGGATTTTGCACGCACCCCCTTCCACAATCCTGTAAACATCCCATACAATGTTTAATTTCGTCAAATCGTCCGCTAAAGTATTTGTTGGGTGTATCTGGATCGCAAATTAATTGTCTTCCCATATAGATGATGTCCGCTTTCCCTTCTTGAATGAATTCATCTGCCATTGCAGGATCAATAATTCTTCCAACACCGATAACAGGTATATTTACCTCTTTCTTTATTGCTTCAGGTAAGCGAATAAAACATCCGTGTTTACAATATGAAGGTATTTCGATACCAGATGGGTTTCGATATATAATACCTTGAGTGATGTCTAAAACATCAGCCCCTCCTTTCTCCAATGCTTTGGCAATTTTTATTGTATCTTCAATTCTATTTCCCTCAGGTATGAGCTCATCAGCAGAAAATCTTATGAATATTGGGTGTTCCTCTCCTATTTTTTCTCTAATCTTTTGAATAGTTTCCGCATGAAAACGGCACCGATTTTCAATAGATCCTCCATATTCATCAGTCCTTACATTAATCCAAGGAGATAGAAATGAAGCGTGAAGCATACCATGCCCAGAATGGATGTCTACATAATCAAATCCTGCATCAATTGCTCTTTTTGCTCCCTCTGCAAATTGATCCTCGATTGCAATAATTTGTTGTTTGGTAAGAACCTGCATTTCAAAATTTCCCTTCTTAATCACATCAGGCCAAGTAGGGTCATATAAGGTATAAGCAGCAGTTGCTTTTGCGAGATCAACTTTAGATGGTCCTATCGGGTTCCCAGGATTCATATTAAATAAAAAGTTAGCAAAAGCAAATCCTATTAAACTACCATTTCCAATTTGCATCCCAATTTTAGTACCATAACTATGGATCATATCAGTGAATTTTTTATATTCTGGAATAACCCTATCCCTTCCTATACTCGCTTGTCCCATCCCTGACATCGGATCTACACCTGTGTTTTCATAAGTAATTAACCCGACTCCTCCTTGGGCTTTCATTTTGTGCATAATAGTGGTTCTAGGCGAAGGAGCGCCTTGTGCATTAGATGAAAATGTTAACATAGGAGGATATCCGATCCTATTCTTCGCAGTCATTCCTCTAATTGTGATTGGATCACTTAATTTTGGCATTTTTTTATTTACTCCACATTCCTTATTTTTAAAATTTGATTATATAAAATTTCAAATACAATTTCTTTTGTAAACTTTATTCAAAAATGTTAGATAGAAGAATCAAATTAAAATAAATAAAAAAAGTAAAAAATTTATTTTAGTTCTCGCGCAAATTTTTGAGCATCTGTGAAAGCAGCTTGAATATCTCGAGGACTCTTGCAATCTCCTATAAGAACGATTTCTGGTGCTACTCCTTCAAATAGTTGTTGCAATTTCTTCCCATTCGAGATTCGAGCACCACAAAAGATAAGGGTTTCTGCTTCAATAAATTGCTCTTTCTCATTCTCATCAAGAAATTTGATGCCTTTATCATTAAAATCTATCAATTTTGCTTTTGGATATGTTGGGATATTTTTTTCTTTTAAATATCGCATGATCCAAAATCTTCTTGCCCCAGGTAAAATTTGACCAACTGCTGCTTCTGGTCCTACAAATGCTTTTACATTATACCCTTCTTCAATGAAAGATAGAATTGTTTCACAACCCCCATGCCAATATCCATTTAATCCCCAAATGACTATATTCTTACCTATTGGTTTTATCTTTAGAATTGCCTCATCTTGGGTAAGTACATTTGACTTTCCTTGTAAATTCACAGGAACTGTCGCTTCCGAACCTGCTGCCAACACTAAAATATCCGGGTTTAAATTCTCTACTTCCTCTCTGGTTAATTCTTTATTAAGATGGATTGGAACCCCAGCTTTTTCCAATTGAGTTTCTAAATATCCAGACGCTCTTTTAAAATCCTCCTTTTTGTATTCTAATGCAAGGAGGGGCATTAATCCTCCTTTTTTACCTGATTTTTCATATATTTCTACATCGTGCCCTCGAAGGTTTGCAATTCTCGCTGCTTCCATTCCTGCTATTCCTGCTCCTAATATTATTATCTTTTTTGGTTCTTCTGATGGAGTGATCGCTTTATAATTTTGACCACTATAAGCATCTTGGGCACAAACACTTCCGCATCCAACTAAACACCCAATACAGCATCGTATATCATCAGAACGACCTTCAAAAAATTTATTAGGCGTTTCTGGATCACAAATCAATTGACGAGCAAGGTAAATTATGTCTACTTTTCCTTGTTGAATAAATCTGTCTGCCATGGCAGGGCTGTTAATCCGGCCAACACCTATCACAGGAATATTAACATTTTTCTTTATGGCTTCCGCATTGTGAATGAATCCACCATGATCAATATATGTAGGTATGGTTATACCAATAGGAGTACGAAAGATAACTCCTTGAGTTACATCAATACAATCCACTCCCCCCTTTTCCAAAATTTTGGCAATTTCAATCGTATCCTCAATTCGATTCCCATTATCAACAAGCTCATCGGCAGAAATCCTTATAAAAATGGGATATTTATCCCCAATTGTCTTTCTTATTTTTTCGACTGTCTCAAGAGCCATACGACACCGATTTTCGTATGATCCCCCATAGTCATCAGTTCTTTTATTCAAATATGGTGATAAAAATGAATGATATAAAGTTCCATGGGCAGAATGGATTTCTACGTAATCAAATCCCGCCTTAACCGCATTTTTCGCGCCAGCAGCAAACATATCTTGTATTCCTTTCATCTCATCGACAGTTAAAACTTTCATTTCCGCATTATCTTTTTCTACTAACTCCTTCCAATTCGGTATCATTAACTTAGCTGCTGAAACCGTGTTATATAAATCAACCTGAGAAGGTCCTAAAGGTTGAATATAAAGACCCATCATTTTCGCAAAGTAGTACGTGATTATTCCTCCTTCAGCCATCTGAACTCCAACTTTTACACCGTATTTATGAATCATATCGGTCATCTTTTTGTAATCAGGAATATTCTCAACTCTTCCAATATTCGAGCCAGTTCCTCCCATCGCATTGGGATCAACACCTGTTCCTTCATAAGTAATTAAACCTACCCCTCCACGAGCTTTTACTTCATAGGCATTAAATGTTCTCTGGGTAGGTTTACCCTGCATATCAGATGAACTAGTTAGGCAAGGGGCATATCCTAATCGGTTTTTTATTTCCATTCCTCTAATTGTAATTGGATCTGTAATTCTAGGCATATTATGATCTCACCTTTTTTTTACTATTATTTATAGCTGATAACATATAAAAGTTATAAAAAAATATAAAAAAGTTAATAAAAATTTAGTTTAAAGCTTGGATTATTAAGTCTGTTAAATCGATCATTTTAAGTTTTGATCCAGAAGCTTCAATGGCATCGGCTAAGTTCCTAAAGCAGAAAGGACACATACTTACTAAATAATCTGCACCTGTTTCTTCAGCCTCTAATATTCTGCTTTTAGCAATCTCTAAGGATAAGTCTGTAAAACCTTTTCTAACTCCGCCACCGGCACCGCAACACTTCGCAGATTGTTTAATGGTTTTCATTTCATTTAAGTTAGTAATCTTTTGCAAGATATTTCTTGGCTCTTCATATAACCCCATATGTCGCCCAGTATGACAAGGATCATGATAAGTAGTATTATATCCTAAATGTTTTAGTTCAACATTGTTTTCTGTTATATATTTGTCCAGAAATTCGATTGTATGGTAAACTGTAATACCTAATTCCTCCATATAATCAGCATAGTCTTTCTTAAGTGTTCGGTAACACCCAGCGCAACTAGTGATTATCGTTTTAATGCCACTTTTCTTAAACATATCGTAGTTTTTATTTGCCACTGAATTAAAAGCCTTACGATCACCTGTTCGCATTGCTACGCTTCCACAGCAAACTTCATGTTCTCCAAACACCGAGAAATCAATACCAATTTTATTAAAAATCTTCGCTGTATTAATTGCTACATTTTCAATATCAGGAGTTAACGCAGCAGTGCATCCTACAAAATACAGGTTTTCTGCTTTTTCAGTGCTAGCATCTTTTACTTTAAAATCAAGCTTCTCTAACCAATTACTTTTTAATTTATTATCTCGTTCATACGGATTTAACAGCTCCACCATCGCTTTATTCATAGGAATATGTGCTTCTAACCCACATCCTGCATCAACTAACTCTGCTCTTAACGCTTCATATAAAGCAACATTATCCATATCATAGGCACAAGCCTCTGCGCACGCATTACAAGTAGGACACTGAAAAATAACCTCTGCCATTTCTTTGCTTAAATCTAACTTCCCTTGCCATAGCGAGCGAATGATTTGCATTTTTCCTCGACCAAAATAAGGTTCGAATCCTGAAGTATGTTCTCTTGCCACACATACTCCCCATTTTGGTGGATTTGCTGTATAATCTGTTTGTTCTCTACAATCACCGCACGCTATACATTGCAGAACATTTGGACCTATTGCTGCCAAATGTTTAAATTTTTCTTTTGGTTCAAATTCTGTCATTTTATTTTCCACCTAATCGTCTTCTTCTACATAATAATCTTTAAATTTCGAATCGTAAGTGTGTAAATGAAATTTATTCGGAGACAATAAAAAATTTGGATCCACGGTTTTCTTCAAATCTCGGAACATCTGTTCATACTCTGGTGTAAATGCTCCTGCTTCAGTTACAGACTGAGAAATGGACTCTCCTAGCCAGTAATGAGCCCCTCCATAGCGAACTTGGTGTCGAATCTTTCTATGCCATCGTTCCATATTTTTCTCGCGTTCTCCTTCTATATTTTTACCACCAACTCCTCCTAAAACTACAAAATTGCCATTTGGAAGAAAATACAACATCGACGCGAAAATACCAGGATAAACTGCCCCTCCGCTAAACTCACTAGCATGTTTCTTACTGAAATCAACTATTTTATCATGTACTTCTCCCATATGTGAGATTGGAATCTTATGACATGTAGCCATTGAAATTTGTGCAGGCATAGGTGAAATGGATGCTTGGAAGAAATGAAACGTTCCCTCTAAATCATACCCAAATTTAGGCTCTTCATCAAACTCAGGATTTATTAATGAACCTGGTACCTGAACAGCGTCATTTTCCATGATTTTAGCAAGCTTCTCTAACTTTAATTGTAAAGTACTCTCTTCCATGGCTTCGAGAGTTATATTCATTAGGGGACCTTTAGCTGAGATTGTTTGACCCGTTTCCTTCTTAAAAGCAGGAAGCCTCATCTGAATTAAAATAGCTGGTAATACAGAAATATCACGTAAGGCTTCATTTATTTCAAATCGTATTCTCTTTGATAATTCAAATACTTTGTTATAATCATCATTATTGAGAACATACATCCGTGCTTGTTTATGTGGGGGATCAGGGAATAATCTCAAGAAAGCTTTTGTTTTAATTCCCATAGTACCTACATCTCCCATGAATAAACCTGTGAAGTCTGGTGAGACCCCATATCTACAGAAAGGCTGTGCGTATTTGTTTGCTGCTGATCCAGTTCTAATTATCGTACCTTCAGGATTTGGAAGAACAACCTCTACTCCTAGGCATATATCAGGGACGAGTCCATATTTAGTTGAACCCCCACCTGCAGTGCTATTAGAAAGACCTCCTCCTATAGTCGCTGCGTACCCACTTCCAGGACCAATTACTCCAGTAGTATATCCTGTAGGATGGAGATGAGAAATTAATGCTCCCCATGTAATGCCGCAACCGACGACAATATAATAATCATCTTTATTGAATTCGATTATTTGATTCATTCGAGTAAGATCAATAAGAATTCCACTTTCAGTAACAGAACCCCCAACAAGGTCAGCGCCACCTCCTCGAGGAACCATTCGTATTTTGTACTTATTGGCAATTTTTACTATGTCTGAGACTTCTTCTGTAGTTTCGGGACGAACGATAATGTCAGCCCACCGGTCAGGAAACGCGGGATCAACATTTCTTGAATATGCTGCTTTCATAAAATCCTTATCGGTTACAAATTCTTCCCCAACAACACTTTCAATCTCACTATATGCTTCCTTTACTTTCGAAATTTTTATCACTTCACTTTGTAAATGATATTTGATTTTTGTTAAATGTTGGCTTTAATTTAATAGTTATCCTTAAATTAGTATCGTCAATCAAGTTCTATTACGATAAAGGAAGACCAGCAATTAAAGTAAAAAGTTCATTTTAAATAAAGAATAAAAATTTTTCAATCGGTATAGTCTTAATCTTCTACGTAATAATCCTTAAATTTTGAATTATATTTATGCAAATGGAATTTATTAGGCGATAAAAGATAATTTGGGTCAAGGGTCTTTTTCATATCTCTGAAAAATTGTTCATATTCTGGGGTATATGCCCCTGCTTCAGTTACAGATTGGGATATTGATTCACCAAGCCAATAATGTGCCCCACCATAACGTACTTGTTGTCTAATTTTCTTATGCCACATCTTCATATTCTTTTCTCGCTGTTTTTCTACATTGTCACCGACAATTCCTCCTAGCACAACAGAATTCCCATTAGGTAGAAAATATAGCATTGCATTAAAAACTCCAGGTATCATTCCACCAGGTAATTCCTTTGCATATTTGAGACTAAAATCAACTACTCTGTCATAAACATCTGCTAAATGCGAAATGGGAATTTTGTGACATGTTGCCATTCCCATTTTTGGTGGTGTTGGCGCATTTCTTAACTGAAAATAATGGAACATTGCTTTTAGATTATATTCGCTTCCTATAGATGTCGCAGGAAGAGCAACACTATCATTTTTCATAATTTTATCTAACTTTTCTAAATACACGTTAAGAATACTTTGCTCCATTGCTTCTAGAGCTAAATTAAAAAGAGGTCCTTTTGTCCCAAATCTATTACTTTGACCTGCTTGAGCAAATAAATTTTGAACTGCTATTGCAGGGATAACATTAAAACCTCGTATCCCATCAGGAATTTCAAACCGTATTTGGTGTGCTAATTTAAATACTTTATTATAGTCATCTTCTTTTAAGATATAAGCTCTTGCGGCTTTGTATGGGGGATCGGGAAATAGTCTTAGGAAAGCTTTACATTTGATCCCCATCGTTCCAACATCTCCCATGAAGAGTCCTGTAAAATCAGGAGAAACTCCATATCTACAAAAAGGTTGCGCATATTTATTTGCTGCTGAGCCAGTTCTAATTATTGTGCCCTGAGGATTTGGTAATACTACCTCCACTCCTAAACAAATATCTGGAACTAACCCATATTTAGTTGATCCCGCCCCTGCAGTGCTATTGGATAATCCCCCACCGATTGTTGCCGAATAGCCACTCCCAGGGCCTATTACTCCTGTGGTGTAACCCGTAGGAAGTAATTGGGAAATTAAGTCTGCCCATGTGATTCCACATTCTACTACAATATAGTAATCGTCCTTGTTAATCTCGATAATTTTATTCATTCGAGTTAAATCAATTAATATACCTTCATCCGTAACGCTCCCTCCTACTAGATCGGCACCACCACCTCTGGGGACCATGCGAATTTTATACTTATTTGCAACCTTTACAATATCTGATACTTCTTCAGTAGTTTCAGGACGTACGATTATATCAGCCCAACGGTCAGGGAAAGCGGGATCAACATTTCTTGAGTAGGCAGCCTTCATAAAATCTTTATCAGTAATAAATTCTTCCCCAACAATACTTACTATCTCGCGATAGGCTTCCTTTACTTTCGAAATTTTTAATCACTTTGGTGAATTTTGCTTGATCTTTTTTATATGTTGAATTTAATTTAATAATTATTCTTAACACAAAAGTCACTAGTGCAATTTGGAATCAAGCTAGTAAAAACATTAATAAAGAAAAAGAATAAAAAGATTCAAATATAATCCTTAATCCGGTTCTATATAATAATCTGCAAACTTTGATTCGTACGTATGTAGATGAAATTTGTTAGGGCTTAACAGCCAGTTAGGGTCAACAGTTTTCTTCATATCTCTGAAAAATTGTTCATATTCCGGTGTAAACGCTCCTGCTTCTGTGACTGACTGAGAAATAGACTCTCCTAACCAATAGTGCGCTCCACCGTATCGTACTTGAGTTCTAATTTTTGAATGCCATAGTTTCATATTCTTCTCATGCCACTCATCTGTATTTTCACCTCCTACACCTCCTAATATTACCATATTTCCATTGGGTAGAAGGTATTGTGTAGCCTCAAACACATCTCGCATTACTGAACCTGGGATATCATCAGCATGTCGATTATTCCATGCGACATTCTCATCATGGATTTTGCCCAAAGTTGAGATAGGGACCTTGTGACAAGTGGCCATAGCGATCTTTCCTGGTACTGGGGAAATGCCTGCTTGAAAATAGTGAAAAGCTCCTCTCAAATTCGGAGGGGCATTAGCACCAGGAGCAGCAGGTAACATAACGGTGTCATTTTTCATGATTTCTTCAAGCCTTTTAAGACGCTTCTCAAGTGTATCAAGTTCCATTGCTTCTAGTGAAATTGATACCCCTGGACCTTTTGTTTTCGAGAGTTCGGGAGTTATATTTTTAAATTGTGCGAAGTACAATGGCGGAAATGCACTTAAGCCAAGTAAACTATCAGGAAGCTCGTATCTAACCTTTTTAGCTAATAAAAAGACTTTATTATAGTCATATTCCTTGAGGAGAAACACTCGATTGGCTTTATAGGGGTGTTCGCGGTATAGTCGCATAAATGCTTTACATTTAATTCCCATGGTTCCAACATCACCCATGAACAGACCTGTAAAATCCGGTGAAACTCCATACCTACAAAAAGGTTTCGCATATTTATTAGCAGCTGAACCTGTTCTTATTATCGTTCCTTCTGGATTGGGAAGTACCACCTCAACTCCAAGACAGTTGTCTGGCACGAGACCATACTTAGTTGATCCTCCTCCAGCGGTGCTATTCGATAAACCCCCGCCTATAGTTGCTGAGAATCCACTTCCCGGACCAGTGACTCCTGTTGTATATCCCTCAGGGACTATTTGGGAAAGTAAATCTCCCCAAGTAATACCGACTCCTACTACAATATAATAATCATCCTTGTTAAACTCCTCAATCTTATTCATTCGCGTCATATCTATTAGTATCCCTTCACTTGTAACACTTCCTCCAACAAGGTCAGCACCACCTCCTCTAGGAACCATACGCAATTTGTATTTATTAGCAACTTTTACAATTTCCGATACTTCTTCAGTAGTCTCAGGACGCACAATAATGTCCGCCCATTGGTCTGGAAATGCAGGATCAACATTCCTAGAATAAGCAGCTTTCATGTAGTCAGCATCAGAGACAAAATCATTACCTACAACATCCTCTATTTCCTTATACGCTTGTTTTACTTTTGACATTTTTATCAATTATTTTTAATGATAGAGTAATTGATTTTTTTGTAATGATTGGTTAAATATAATGATTATTCTTGAATGGTTTTTCTTACTGTTCAATAGTTCAATAAAATAAGAAAATAAATAATAAGAGAAAAAGGATTCTTAATATTTGTCTTCTACAATATAATCTGCGAATTTGGTTTCATAAGTATGAAGATGGAACTTTTCAGGAGAAAGTAAGTAATTTGGATCCACAGTTTTCTTTATATCTCGGAAAAATGACTCAAAATCATCTGTGAAAGCCCCAGCTTCGGTAATAGACTGTGATATAGATTCCCCAAGCCAATAATGTACCCCACCATATCTAACTTGGTATCGTATTTTTTTATGCCATAAATCCATTGAGAGTTGACGTTTTTCTTCTACATTATCAGCATTAAAACCACCTACAAATATACAATTACCGTTGGGCATGAATCCTATGACACCAGCCCAAATAGCCATAGTTCCAGGAGGATATGTCTTACTATGGTCTATATCAAATTGTTGGGCTTTTTTCGATAATTCTGGCAAGCCAGATATCGGTACCTTATGACAAGTTGTACATGTGACCTTAGGAGGTGCTACTGAAATCAAATTGTGGAAATAATTGAAACTCGCTTTTAGGTTATATTGCCAGGTATCAGGGCGTTCTTGATCCGAATCAACTTCTCCCATTGAGAAAGGGCGTGTGGCTTCATCGTTGGTCATTATCTCGTCAACTTTTTCAATATATACATCAATAATTCTCGGATCTGTAGCTTCCAAGTTTACTGCTGCTATAGGACCTTTTATCCTCGGTAACCTCGCGACACCTCGAGCTCTTTGAGCAGCCATCATCATGCTAATTTCATAGGGTAATACACTCAAACCAAGCAATCCATCACCCACTTCTTTTCGTAATTTATGGGCTTTGGCAAATACCAGGTTATAATCGTTTTTATTAAATGCATACATACGTGATGCTTTATATGGAGGATCAGGAAATAGGCGCATAAACGCTTTGGTCTTAATTCCGAGGGTCCCAACATCACCCATAAAAAGACCAGTGAAATCAGGAGATACACCATAACGACAGAAGGGTGTGGCATATTGATTTGAAGCAGCTCCAGTTTTAATGATTGTTCCCTGAGGATTAGGAAGTACTACCTCAACACCCATGCATACGTCAGGAACTAATCCGTATTTTGTAGAACCACCCCCAGCAGTGCTATTCGAAAGTCCCCCTCCAATTGTAGCAGAAAAACCACTACCCGGACCTGTCACGCCGGAAGTTAGACCCCTGGGATGTAATTCAGATAATAAAGCCCCCCAAGTAACCCCACACTCAACTATATAATAATAATCATCTTCATTAATTTCTATAATTTTGTTCATGCGAGTAAGGTCAAGCAAGATGCCTCCTTCAGTAGTAGAACCCCCAACAAGGTCAGCACCACCACCGCGTGGAACCATGTGAATTTTATATTTATTCGCGATTTTTACAATTTCCGATACCTCTTCTGGAGTTTCAGGCCTTACGATCATATCAGCCCATCGATCTGGAAAAGCAGGATCAACATTTCGTGAATAAGCAGCTTTCATAAAATCTTTATCACTTATAAAATCGTCCCCAACTACTTTTTCTATTTCCTTATAAGCACTTTTTACTTTTGAGATTTTGTTCACCACTAATTTTATAGTTAGTTATTGAGAATTACGAATAGAAAATTAATAAAAGTTCTCCTTCATAGATTAGGCTTCAAATCAGGACTATTTTCTTTAAATATCTCTTTTATGAGTGATTCCAGCATAGGAGTTGTTTTCAATTCAAGAACCTGACATGCCTGATGATATTTCTCAAGAGTTTCCCAAATACCTCTTGTGTTTTGGATTCTTTCTGCAAATTTGGCTAATTTTTGTGCTGCTAGAAATGTCTGACCTTTAAACAGATAGCATATCGAAAAGTTTGGCATAGGTTCCATTAACACTGTATATTGACCAAATTTAGCACGATCAAACTCTTCAGAGAAAAACTCATCACTAAAAGAAGTAAAAGCAGACAAAAAATTCCCAAACATTTCATTATCTCTTTCCCATTCTTCAACAAAAGAATAAGAAAAAATGAGAACCCCACCGGCAGTTATAATGAGAAGAACTACAGGATTCTCCTCAATTAACTCTTCAGTATTTTGTCTTGGTTCTTCTGTAAAGAAAAATAATGAGTCCTCTATTTTAGCTTGCTTTTTAGGTTGTAGTTTTTTCGGTTTGACAGATTCTTCTTTCAATCCTAGATAAAAAAATAGAAAACAAAAATTAATCCCGATTCTTATAATATAAATTTCGTTAAAACCTGGAAAACTAAATATATCAAAATATGTAAAGAAAACAAAAATAAAAAAACCAATTGATAAGTACCAATTCTTTTTGCGAATTATACCTCTTGTTTGAATCCCCTTGCGGAGAAATCCGATTCCATTAAAAAGAACAGAAAAATCAAAAATCGCAATAAGAATAAAAGCAGGAGAAGCAACATTAAATCGAGCATCAATTAATTTATCACCTGGACTTGCGGGAGGGTTAAAAATGAACGAGTTTCCCCAGTCAAAAAAGACTAAGAATTCAAAGAATATTCCCAAAATTACATAAATTGAAACAATAAGCCACTTCCTCTCAGGTAATAGAATGTGAGCAGTAATCAACATCGCTGAAACCAAAGGTATTGGTACCCACATATAGCTCAAAATGCCGTACAAACCATTCGAATTATCCAGATTAACGGTTGTAAAGACTATCGTTGCAAAATCTACAATAGGGCCTAACCACATAAAACCCATAAAAAATATCATTATGCCTAAATAGGATAAAAGTTTGATATCATATTGTCGTGATTTATAGAAGAAGTATGAACCAATCACAACACTAAAAATTAGAACACCTAAAACGACAAGACCATTAAGCAGTACATAATAAGAAAGTGCGATAACTGCACACCAAATTAGATAATTTTTGATTAGCAATCTTAGGATTAAAAAATATGAAGAAAAGTTTCCTTAAAAGCCTTTTGAACTACAATTTGTTAGTGTATATCTACATAACTTTTATTAGTTTATGCGTTCTATCTTTTAATTATTACAATTTTTAAAAAATAGGGTGTAGAAAATTAGCAAGGTAAAAAATGCCTATAAAGAAATAGAAGATATTCTTGGATCAGACTACATATCTGATAAAGATTTCATGAAGGCGGCGTACTCCCGAAATGTCGATCCAGCATTTCCAGACCGATGGGCAGATATAATTGTGCGACCGGAAACTACGGAAGAAGTGTCGGAGATTGTCAAAATCGCTAATAAATATAAGATTCGCATGGTTCCAAGAGGTGGCGGGGCTGATCTTGTTGGTGGTTCTGTGACGGAGACCGGGATTCTTATTGACCTTACACGAATGAATCAAATTCATGAAATTAACGTAGATGATTATTACTGTATTGTAGGATGTGGTATTACATGGGGTTCGATGCTATCAGAATTACAGAAAAAAGGACTGACTACTGGAATTCTCGGACCTGGAAGTGGATACTCCGCAACTATAGGTGGTGGTCTTTCAAATGCCACTGTAGGATTTAGTTCTACAAAATACGGACTTGTTCCTGATATTTGTTTGGGCGTTGAAGTCGTGCTCCCTAACCCGGAAGGAACAATTATTAGAACTGGGGCAGCAGCAAATAAATATGCGACTCCCTTTTGCCGATATGGTGTTGCTCCTGACTTTACCGGTTTATTTATGGGTGATGTCGGAACTATGGGACTAAAATGTAAAGCTTTTCTACGATTATTCCCAGATCCTCCATATAAGGTCCGAAGATATTATATGCTTTTAAAAGATGATTACGACCAGGTCTTTAAAATTGGTCATAAATTGCGGAAGGAAGTAGGGGATGGATTGAACGATTTAATGGTATGGCCATCCATATTATTTCAGTTATTATCTATGCAAGTTGAGAATAAGCCGGAAAAAAGACCAAAGATAACGGGACCAGTAGTTTCAGTTACTTTAGATGCAACTGATCAAAGAATTTTAGATGTCTATCTCGAAAAAACTCATGAAATTATGATGAAAGATGATATGTGTCGAACATTTGAATGGACAGAGATTGATTTAGACATGGGATTGTCAAAAGACTGGAAGTTCACCTTAAAAGAAGAGTTTAACTTCTTCCAAAAATATATCTCTACGGCACCACCTAAAAGTTCATGTACAACATGCCATAAAGTTGCGATCTCAAGGCTAAATGAAAGTGTTCAAAAAGGAGTACAGTTCAATATAGACAAAGCAAAAGAATTTCCACCAAAAAATCCACCGTATCCCGTTTTTGCATCATTCCTTATGTTTTTGCCAAATGGAAACTGCGTGATCGTAGGTGGTCTTGGTGGTGACAACACAGATGAAAATCGTGAAGCAACTATGAACATCTGGCATAAAAAAATTCGGCACCAAGTACGTTATGGTGGAGCTCACTATTGGCTTGGTGAGTCAATTAGTCAGTCAATTGTTGAAGCGGGTGCTTTCACACCTGAGTTCATGCAATTTTTCCGTGACATGAAGAAAACGGTTGATCCAAACTTTCTATTAAGCCCAAACAAGTTCCATATGTATAGATATGATCATGATTACACGCAACATATTGTAGAAGATTAATTCGCTATTGTTTTTTCTCTTTTTTATTATATTTTTATTTCAAGTAGGTTAAAGATATTTAAACAACGATACCTTCTATTCTTATAATTAAGAAACTGCGATCCAATTCCAATGTCCCAAACAGAAGTTAAAGATTTAAGATATGTAGAAAATTTAAGGCGTGAAGGAAAGCTTCAAGAAGCACTGAAAGCTATCAATGAAATAGAAAAGAAAGGAACACTTACACAAGGGGATCAGTTATCATTACTTATTTCGAAGGGTAAAACATACACTTTATTGCAAAATTTCCCAGAATCTGCGAGGATTGGTGAATTAGCTTATCGATTAAGCAAAGGATTAGAGAGAGTTCCGGATATGATTATGGCTCTTATCTTTAAGGCAAACATGGTAATGCTTGGAGAATCTGATGAACCTTTGGCTTATCTTAGTGAAGCAGAGGATTTACTAAATACCTTAGATGATAAATCTTCATCTTATATTTCCAGACGAAAGGCACATATTCTATATAGGAAAGCGATGGCTCATATGATGGGAAGAAACTATGAAAAAGCATTAGAGGAGGCATTTGAATGTTTGGAAATCCAAAAAAAGATGGGACGGAAAGCTGATGCTGCTTACACCTATCAAGAGCTAGGAGAGATATATTATCGTAAAAATGAGTTGGATTTATCTCTTGAATACCTATCTAAAGGATTAGAAAAATTTGAAGAGCTAGGAGATCAAATTGGTAAAGCATGGATCCTTTCTATACTTGGGAGGATCTCAAATCTCAGAGGTGACTTAAATAAAGCGTTAGGTTACTGTAAAGAGAGTCTTTCAATTAAACCAATTAATAACCTTATGAAACATAATAATTATATGGTTCTTGCACAGATTTACTTCACTAAAGGTGAATTGGATAGGGCTTTACGGTATTTCAATCGTTTAAGCTCTCTCCAAGAGTCTTTAAACCTATATCCAAATTTGATAAATAACAAAATTATAATTGGTCTTATTTACGTGGCGAAAGGAGAATACAAGCTAGCGATAGAAATTTTGAAATCAGGTTTGAAGCTTTGTAAAGAAATAAATTTTCCAAGACCGATTACAAACGCATTATTAGGTTTAATGCTAATATATTATCAAACGGATTCAAAAGAACAACTTCAAGATTGTTTAGATCAATTAAAAGAACATAATGAAAAATACAAAGATGTAGATGTTATAGGATATCAATTTGGGTTGAATGGATATCGAATAGGAAAGGCTTGGCTCCTGATAAAAAGTGGTAGAAGTCATAATCGGGCAGAAGCAGAGAATCTTTTAAAGCAAGTTATTCAAAAGGCTACTCTTCCATTAATTTACCAAATGGCTATCAGTGAACTCTTTGATTTTTATCTAGAGGAATTACAATTATTTAATGAACCAGAAATACTCGAAGAATTAAATCCATTAATAGAACAACTACTAATAAAAGCGAAGGAACAGAATTTGTATTGGACTTTAGGTGAAGCAAAACTGCTTCAAGCAAAATTAGCATTGATTAAACTGAATTTTGAGGATGCGCAGCAATTATTAACTCAAGCTCAACATTTAGCCGAGTTATATGGTCTTAACTATTTAGCACAAAGAATATCAAGTGAACTTGATAATTATCTAGAAAAGTTAAGTGAATGGAAAAACCTTAAAGAGAAAAATGCACCAATGGTAGAGCGTTTAGAACTTGCCTCTGTTGATGGTGTTATTGAGCGTTTGCAAGGAAGACGTGCGATTGAGCCACCAGAGTTAGTCGAAGAAGAACCAATTGTACTTTTAATCATGGATAAAAGCGGGATTTCTTATTTTAATTATTCATTTAGAGAGAATTGGGATTTTGATACACTCTTTAGCTCATTTATGTCTGCATTTGATAGCTTCAGTTCAGAAGTTTTCGCTGAATCGATCGATCGTATTAAAATCGGTGAGAACTTAATCCTTATCAATCCAGTTGATCCATTCCTGGTGTGTTATGTAATTAAAGGGCAATCTTATCCAGGGTTACAGAAATTAAATCGTTTCTCAAAAGCTATAAAAGAGAATACTGAGATCTGGGAAAGTTTAACGAAAGCAGTTCAAACAGGGGAAGTATTGGAAATAACTAAACCACAGGTTCTTGGAAATGTAGTGAATGAAATTTTTCCTAAATAAATATATTCTTCAAATCTTGGAATTAGATTATTGATTTTGTATTTCCTTCAGACTTCCTACTTAAAATAAATATTTCGAAAAAAATTTAATTAGTATCCATTTTTTTAGTGGTATATCTTAGTTTACTAATTATTAAAGTGAGAAATGTGACAGATATATCCCAAATTAAAACTATCACCATAATTGGTGCTGGAGTTCAAGGGCATGCGATTACTCAAATTGCGTTAATGGCTGGTTTTGAAAATGTAATACTTAATGACCTTTCGATGGATATTATAAACAGAGGTATCTCAATAATCAAAAACAATCCCGAGGTTGGATTGAGAAAACTTGAATCTGATGGACTTTTGAAAGAAGGAGAGACAACAGAAATAATTTTGAAAAGATTAACAAAAGAACCTGATCTAAAAAAAGCAGTGGAGAAAGTTGATTTCATAATTGAAGCAGTACCAGAAGTAATGGATATTAAGAAAGAGGTATACAAGAAATTAGGTGAATTTTCTCCAAAACGTACTGTAATTGCCTCTAATACATCGACAATGAGTATCTCAAAATTAGGAGAGGCATCTGGAAAACCAGAATATGTTATAGGAATGCACTTTTTTAATCCCATTAGGATTAGATTAATTGAAATTACAAAAGGTGAAAAATCTTCAAAGCAAAGCATGGAAATTGGCGTGGCTGTAGGAAATAAATTACCTGCCACCGAAGGTAATAGGGTGATTATCCAACTTGAAAAAGAGACTCCAGGGCACATAGCAAATAGAGTAGTAGGATCGATTTATGTTTATATAAATTGGTTACTAGAACAAGCCAACGAACAAAACATCCCTTTTGAACAGCTTGATGCTGATGTTATGCATTTTTTACCTAATGGTGTCTGTTTATTATGTGATCTTATTGGATTAGACACAGTTTATAATGCAATGAAATATTATTCAGAAACTTTATCACCTGAGTTTACTCCAGGAAAAGTACTTACAAGGTGTATTGATAGTGGCAAACTCGGTTTAAAAACGGGAAGTGGTTTTTATGATTGGTCAAAAGGTATGCGCCCTGAAATCGATATTTCAAAGAAAGCAGGAATGGTAGATGTGGAGGTTCTAATGGCACAACAATTAAACGAAAGTTGTAGGCTTCTAGAACAAGGAATAGTGAAAGGTTATAAAATCATAGATAAAGCTATTTCTATAGGATACGGGATACCTGGACCTTTTAGTTTAGGGAAGAGGAATTATGAGCGATTTTCAAAAAAGTTAGAAGAGATTGCTCAACTTTCAGGACTTACCTACTTAAAGCCATGCTCACTTATGAAATCTGGTGAATTTCTTAAGATGAGAAAATAGAAGTAAAAAAATATTCAATTTGCTTAATCTTATTTCTTAGGAGGTTTTGTGATTAGTTTTTCAATAACTTGCTTTATTTTTATTTTGGGATTTCTCAACTGGAGAAATGAATGATGATATTCATCTTTTTCGTCTGGAATCCAGTGGTTTTTGCCGTGTTCTTCATCAAGTAGCAGACGATATCCAAATTTCTCATCGAGAAATGGTTCACTCCCCCTCACTCCATATAATGCGGTAATTGGGTCCCAACTAAAATTTCCTATTCTGGGTCCTCTAAGATAAACTTCATAACATTTTCGAACGGGATTTGAGTCTGGGGTTTTGATTGATAACGTATTTCCGGTTAAAAATTCTTTACCATTCGATTGCACTACCAGTGGTGTTGGCCAATGCTGAATAACATACCTAGCACTTTCCCAATCCATACGCCAATTAAATTCAGCATTAGCTTCAGGGAAATATCCTATTCCCATGGTAATTAACTTCTTAACTTTCTTTCGTACAAGCTCTAATCCATTTAATCTTGAATATTTGTCCGGCTCAGATTTTATAAGCTCCCCTAATGCGGATAGCAATCCTACCGCAATGATTATGACAGAATTTTTCTCTACTTTAGATAATAATTTCCGATATAATGAAACAGCATCTTCCACTTTTTTGTTTTTAATATTTTCATTGGAAAATTGTTCTACAACCATACTTGTATAAAAATCTCTACGCTGACCAATCCACTGACGAGCTTTTCTGTATAGATCATATTTTGGATTTGTTTCATAATCATTTACTTTCAATAAACCAACGGGAATATCAAGACGATTATAATAGTTATTTATTGTCATAACACATCTTGCAGAGGGCTCAAGTGGAACATCAACAATAACACCTAAAATTTGAGCTTCACCCAGATCCATAAGCGCATGAAGCACTGCAAGAGCACCTGCATCGTCACAATCCATATCTATATCGGTATCAAATATTACAGAAATATTTTCATATTTTGGTGTCATATTACTCACAAGAATAGTCTGAATATAGGAAAAGATTATGTGAAAAAAGAAGAAAATTATATTATTTCATTCTATATAGCTTCTAATATATGGACACACATAGCGGCGGGTCCAGAACCAATGGTACCACCACCATTTTCTGCTAGTGCAAATCTAGGATTATCTACTTGTCTCTTGCCTGCATCTCCTCGCAATTGAGTCACGAGTTCATATATCTGTGCTAGTCCAGAAGCACCTAGTGGATGTCCTCGAGATAATAACCCACCACTCGGATTCACCGGTATTTTACCACTTAACTCAGTTTCTCCACTTTCAGTAAAAGGTCCTCCTTCTCCTAATCCGCAAAAGCCCATTTGTTCAATTTGCTCGAGTTCACCATAAGCAGTTGCATCATGTACTTCGGCTACATTAATATCTTTGGGTGAAAGACCTGCCATTTTATAAGCTGCTGATGAAGCTCGTTCGGATACATTATCCCGTTGCAAAGAACCAGATCGTAAAATTGAAGCTCTTACTAGGATAGCTTTATCATTTGGGTGTGCTTTCAAGAACTCTTCTGAGCAAAGAATTGCGGCAGCTGATCCATCTCCCACAGGCGCGCACATTGCTCTCGTTAAGGGATAAGCAACTACATAATCTTCCATAACCTCATCCACTGTCATCGGAAATGTATATTGGGCAAGTGGATTCAATGTTGAATTATTATGGTTTTTTGCAGCAATGGCGGCAAGCTGACGTTGGGTGGTACCGTATTTACTCATGTGAGCTCGTGCCCCTGCAGCATAAAAATCCATAAAAACTGAATGACCCCCCTTACCTCCCTGCTTTTTATCACTTTCTTCTTTTTTTGCTTTTTGCTGAGCGGCCATTTTTTGCATTTGTTCCATAAGTGCTCGAGTTTTTTCAACATCGGTATACGTCATAAAGCCCCCCATCATTTTGGCGCGATCTTTTTGATATACCTTTTCTGTACCGATTGCTAAAGCACAGTCAACAACTCCCGCTTTAATAGCGGTCCATGCTCCATTAAAAGCAGTACTCCCACTAGCGCATGCATTTTCCACGTTTGTGATAGGAATTTTATCAACCCCATGTTCTGTAAGTGCGACTTGACCACGAATACTATGCTGAAAATCAGTCATCCCCCATCCAGTATTCGAAAACCATGCTGCTTCGATATTACTTAAATCAAAATTACCATCATTTTGAAGTGATTTAAGTGTTTCTCCAGTTAAATCCTTAATACTTTTTTCAAGAAACTTTCCAAATTTAGTCATTCCTACACTATATACATAAACCTTATCACTCATAGAATCGACTCATCATTTTATTTTAGAAATTTATAATGTAGGGTAATTGATAATAATTATCAATATTGCCATTAGGTTTGCAATAAGAAGCAGTAATATTAATTTTACTTCTCTCTTAGTTATACAAATTTTCAGTTAACTATATAAATTTTTAAAATCAAATGGTAAATTATGAATGCAATTCAAAACTCTTACGAAGAAATTGAAAACATCGTAGGAACTAAATATGTCACCAATTCAGAGCCAATTTGTTATTCCTATTCAATGAACTGTGATTATACACTACAAGGTATCCCAGAAATCGTTGTGAAACCAAGAACTTCGGAAGAGATTTCTGAGATCTTAAAGGTAGCTAATAAATATAAAGTACAAGTTATTCCAAGAGGTGGGGGTGCAGATTTAACTGGAGGTGCAAAGCCTATAGGAGATGGTGGTATTGTCTTAGATGTTACTCGAATGAACAAGATATTGGATGTTGATGAGGAGAACAGAATTGTTACCGTAGAAGTTGGAATTTCATGGAGTGAATTATGTGAACAGTTAAGTAGAGTCGGAATTGGATACTACACTGGGACTACTGGTCCTGCTTCTGGATTCTCTGCTACTATCGGTGGCGGTCTTTCCAATAATAGCGTTGGGGGTGGTGGTGCTGCCATGTATGGGGCTTGTACAGAACAGTGTGTTGGATTAGAAGTTGTGTTACCTACTGGAGAAATAATAAACACTGGTTCGAAAGCTAACTCTTTCCGTGATAAGCCTTTTACTAGATTTGGTCTAGGAGCCGATTATTCTGGCTTATTCTTAGGAGATGTTGGTATTCATGGTGTAAAAACGAAAGCTTCTCTTAATATTTTTCCGCTTCCTGAATATAGAGGTTATGCTACTTTTGTAATTAAAGAAACAAAGGAACAAACTCCCGCTGAACGTGTGACAGATTTAATGATGAAATGGCAACATCATCGATTACAACTACATGATTTCTTTTATTATACCCCAAATGCTGTAACTGGACTGACAACACGTAATATTGCAAAAGGTTTGGCAGATAAAAAAGTCAGAGGAGGTGTTTTATATTATACTACAGTGGCTGACACTCAGAAACAATTGGAGTATAATATTGAGAGGATCGAAAAATTTGCTAAAGAAGCTGAATTTGAACGATTAGGAGATACTGTTGAAGAGGGAAACGTTGGCAAGTGGTTTTATGAAGAAGATGGAAAATGGCAATGGTCCAATAATAGTTGGGGTGGTGGTTATATATTCATGATGAGTTGTTGCTTAAAATCTCCAACCAATTTACTCCCAGAATATCATAAAATGTTTGAGGAATGGACAAAAAGAAATTTCGCTAAAATGACTGAAATTGGACCTGGTGGTAGCGCAGGTTATATTGCATTTGGTGTCTATCCCTCTTATATTGATGTTGCAGGTGGCTGGGGTGCTATGAGTACAATAGAACATAGAAAAAAACTAGAGGAGCTGTGGAAAGATCTCATTACTACACAGATAAAAACACTTGGGGGTATCCATTACTGGATGGGGGAGATAATTGGAAGAACCTTAGTTGATTGTGGAGCTTTAACAGAGGAATATTATAATTTCATGATTAACATAAAGAAAACTTTAGATCCTAACAAGATACTAAGTCCCGGCAAATTTTATCTAACGAATAATTATTAAAAATTAGTTTTAAGAGTGTTTAAAAATGAATGAGATTCAAAATGCATACGAGGCTATAGAAAATATTGTTGGAACTAAATATGTAAGCAATTCAGATCCAATATGTTATTCGTATTCAATGAATTGTGATTATACCCTGCAAGGGATCCCTGATATTGTTGTCAAGCCCAGAACTTCAGAGGAAATTTCTGGAATTTTAAAAGTAGCTAATAAATATGGCACTAAAATTATTCCAAGAGGTGGGGGCGCAGATTTAACTGGAGGAGCAAAACCTATAGGAGATGGTGGTATTGTCTTAGATGTTACTCGAATGAATAAAATATTGGATGTTGATGAGGAGAACAGAATTGTTACCGTAGAAGTAGGAATTTCTTGGAGTGAATTATGCGAACAATTAAGCAATGTAGGGATTGGATATTATACTGGTTCTACTGGTCCGGCTTCTGGATTCTCTGCTACTGTTGGTGGTGGCCTTTCCAATAATACAGTTGGAGGAGGTGGCGCTGCCATGTATGGGGCTGTAACAGAACAGTGTGTTGGATTAGAAGTTGTATTGCCTACTGGAGAAATAATAAACACTGGTTCGAAAGCTAACTCTTTCCGAGATAAGCCTTTTACTAGATTTGGTTTAGGAGCAGATTATTCTGGCATATTCTTAGGAGATGTTGGTATTCATGGTATAAAAACGAAAGCTTCTCTTAATATTTATCCAGTTCCAGAATATAGAGGTTATGCTACGTATGTAATTAAAAAAAATGAATGGGGTACCCCAGAGGAACGAGCTTCAGATCTAATGCTCAAATGGCAACACCATCGATTACCATTACACGATTTCTTTTATTATACACCTTCTACTGTGGCTGGGTTAACCGCGCGGAGAATAGCTAAAGGATTGGCTGATCAGAAAGTAAGTGGGGCTATTTTATATTATACTACAGTGGCCGACACTCAAAAGCAATTAGATTATAATATAGAAAGAATCGAAAAACTCGCTGAAGAAGCTGAATTTGAAAGGTTAGGAGACACGGTTGAAGAAGGTAACGTAGGGAAATGGTTTTATGAAGAAGATGGAAAGTGGCAATGGGGTCATTCTATGTGGGGTGGTGGTTCTCTATTTGGATTAAGTGGTTGTTTAAAAAGCCCTACATATCTATTACCAGATTATGGTAAGATGTATGCAGATTGGGTGAAACGAAATTTTACAAAAATGATTGAAGCTGGAGGTGGGGGAGGTGCAGATTTTGTTGCATTTGGTGTTTATCCCACTTACATTGATGTTGCTGGTGGTGCTGCTGTCCTAAGTACTATTGAAAATAGAGAAGTTCAAAAAGAATTATGGAAAGATTTTTTAATCACTCAGATAAAAACGTTAGGAGGAATTCACTACTGGATGGGTGAAATTATTGGAAGAGCCTTAGTTGATTCAGGAGCATTGACAGAAGAATATTATAATTTTATGATCACAATCAAAAAGGCTCTTGATCCGAATAGAATACTTAGTCCAGGAAAATATTATTTGACTGATAATTATTAAAAAGTGGTAAATATGACAGAATTAAAAGAATCATTAAAAAATTTAAGTGAATTGGAAAATGCTGCATTAGCGTGTGCTCAATGCGGTCAGTGTAGAGTTGCTAATTGGCCCTCAAAAGGAATATTTTATAGTTGTCCTGTATATAAAGTCAATAATTTATTTGAACCATATAATGCCCGTGGTAAGAATCTTATCATGAAAGGCCTTCTTTGGGGACATTTAAAGTTAAGTCAGGATATCAGCGATGTAATTTTTCAGTGTACACTCTGCGGTCTCTGTGAAGAAGTATGCTTTAATGCCCAAAGTGAAAATTTTGACTTTCCATTGCATAACCTTATGGATCATGTCAATACTTATGAAGCTTTAAGAGCGGATTTAGTCGCAGCGGGATATCCAATAGAATCTCAGGTTCCTATGAATAAAGCGATGGTTGAATTATATAATCCATATGAACGTGACAACAAAGAAAAGATTAAATGGACCGAAGAAGTAGATTTTGAAATCAAAGATGCATCAAAAGAAGATGCTGAAACCCTTTATTTTGTCGGATGTACTTCAGCATTAACACCTCAAATCAGACAAGTTGCTATAGCCACAGCAAAGATATTTAATAAACTAGGCATCGACTTTTCTATGTTTGGGGAACATGAAGTATGTTGTGGAAGTGTAGGTATGAGAACAGGAGATAGAAAATCCTTTGGAAAGGTTGTTGAGGCGAATGTTAAATTATTTAAAGAAAGGGGTATAAAGCGAATAATAACTAGTTGCGCAGGTTGTTATAGAACCTTTAAAAAAGATTATGGAGAAAATTTAGAAGGTATTGAGGTTCTCCATACGATTGAATTTCTAAATAATATCATAAATGAAAACAATATTCAGTTAAAGAATTTAGGCATTGAAACGACATACCATGATCCATGTCATCTTGGACGTCATGTGGGTATATATGAGGAACCACGAGAGATACTTAATAAAATATCCAATTTAACTGAGATGAAAACAAACCGAAATGGGGCAATGTGCTGCGGTGCAGGTGGTGGAGTGAGAAAAGGATTTCCGGAATTATCATTGGACATGGCTAAAAACAGAATACAAGAAGCAGAAGAAACAGGTGCCGAATATTTAGTAAGTACTTGTCCGTTCTGTTACAGAAATCTCTCTGACGCTATAGAAGAAGTTAACTCAAATCTTAAAATGGTTGATTTAGTAGAATTATTGCTAAAAACTCTACCTTAAAAAAAAAACAAAAATTTTTTTTATTATTTTAATACTTCTTGTTTTTCTTCTTGAGGAAGTTCAGTTCTTTCTGATAAAGTAGATTAGTCCTTATCTTCTGCAAACCACTTTACTGGTCTGCGTTCACGAGGGACTATCCCCTCTTGCTTAAATTTGGGATAACCTAAGCATAATGCACCAGCCGCAAACCAAGGAGGCTCTATTCCCAATTCTTTACTTACAGTTGGATGAACATTGGCGCCCCACGCAAAAAACCCTGACCACGTTGCTTTAATACCTAAAGAATTGGCAACTAGATTCATAGTTTGACCACATATACCAACGCTCATTTGAGGTCTACCAATTGATCTTTCATCGGCAAGTATTAATATTATTGCGGGTGCACCCAAACTTGGAAGTAAACCATCTTTCTTACTAACGGTGCCCATTCCCCCAAAAACTATCCTTGGATCAACACCACCAACATTTGGGGGAGGTCCTCTGACCATTCCTTCTAATGCTTTTACAGCATTATCATTAAGATATGCATTATATACCTGACTAATAGACTTAATCCCTGCCTCATTAATTTCCTTTATCATTTTTTTATTGGTTATAACTACAAATTGCCAAGGTTGACAATTACCTCCACTCGGAGCAAACCTACCTGCTTCTAAAACTCTTTGAATGATAGGTTTCGGAACTGGGGTGTCTTTAAAATTTCTTACGCTTCGTCGATTCAGCACTAACTTTTCAATTTCATTCCATTCTGTAGGATTGCCTTCCTCATCTTTAGGTTCAAAAGGCATTTCAGGAGGTAATGGATAAGGCAAAGTTTTAAAAACTCCTGCATCAACATGATAGAAGTCAACCATTGAAATTGCATCATTCGGACAGGCTATTTTGCAGTTAAAACAACTAAAGCAGGCATAATTTTCTTTTAAGGTTGGGTATCCCTCCTCATTCTTTACCCAACATTGAAAGGGGCAATTTTGCATACATAATTCACATTTGGTGCATTTTTCCTCATCAACTTTCATAACACCCATATGAACATCATCCATATTAGGGCGTAAAATATCCTTAACATCTTCCCATGGCATGATTAACTATTCTCTTTGTAGATTTACTCTTCGACATATTTAAGAAGTTATAGAATATTAAATTCCTACTCTTTATAACTATATACCATTTTTTAAAAATTGGTCCTATACTCAGAGTAATAACGTAAATAAAAAAAAAATAGCTGAAGTATATTTAACTATGCTTCTTGCTTACTTCTTGCTGTAGTTGCAGTCCTTTCTTCTATTTCAGGACCTTCTTTGCCCTCTCGAAACCAAGATACAGGCCTTCTTTCACGTGGTACGATACCTTCTTGTTTAAATTTTGGATATCCTAAGACTAATGAAGCAGCAGCATACCAAGGTTTATCAATACCAAGTTTATTCTTTATTGGTTGAGAAAAATTAACACCAGCAGCAATAAATCCAACCCAACAAGCTTTAATACCTAAAGAATTAGCAACCAAATTCATATTCTGACCACAAATTCCAAGATTTAAATCAGCACTTCCAATACATCTTTGATCTGCGAGCAAAAGTATCACTACAGGGGCATTCATACTGGGATTAAGCTCTGGATGATTAGCCAATGTACCAAAACCTCCAATCATTACCCGAGGATCGAAACTTTGAACATTTAAGGGGGGTCCCTCTACCATACCTGTTAAACCTTTTACCGAATTATCATTCATATACATTCGATAAAAATTAGCTAATAGATTTTTGGCTACGTTGTCAATTTCGGCAATTAAAGCTTTATTAGTAATTACAATGAATCTCCATGGTTGACAATTACCTCCACTTGGGGCAAATCTACCCGCTTCCAGGACTCTCTGGATTAAGGTTTCTGGTACAGATTTATCTTTAAAATTTCTCACACTTCGGCGAGTTAGAATTACTTTTTCAATTTCATTCCATTCTGCAGGATTTCCATCCGCATCTTTAGGTTCTAAGGGCATTTCAGGGGATAAAGGATGCGGCTCCGTTTTCCAGAATCCTGAATCTACATGATAGGAATCAACAATTGAAATAGCATCATTCGGGCATGCGATTTTACAGTTATAGCAGCTAAAACACGCATATACTTCTTTCATTACTGGAAAACCTTCTTCATTTTTTTCCCAGCATCGGAATGGGCAGTTTTGCATACATAACTCGCATTTATTACATTTTTCCTCATCAACCTTCATAACGCCCATATGAACATCATCCATGTTTGGGCGTAAAATATCTTTAACGTCTTCCCACGGCATAATTTAATTTTCTCCGTAAAAATTGCTATTAGTCATAAAAACTAAGTTATAAAATAGAAAATCAGTAATCTTTTAAACTTTATACAATTCTTAAAAAAATCAACCTTCAGAAAGACAAAATACAAATAGAATTAGTTTAAATCAACAATTTATTATATTTTATACTCTTTTTAGAAATAATAACTATACTAAGTTTTGAAAAATTATGGCATTTCAAGAACTTGCAAAAGAAATAGCAGAAAGAAACAAGATTACTCCTACTACCACTTTTGCTGATTTGGTAAAAACTAAAGCAGAGATCCTCGGCGATAAAATTTTCCTAACATTCGTCAGAGATTTTGACAACGGTATTGATGAAAACTATACATATCGTGATATACATCTTCAATCCAATCGAGTTGCTAATGCTCTATTGAAAGCAGGATTGAAACAAGGAGATGGTATTTCTCTTTATCAAATCAACAGTCCTGAATTCCTTTTTGTACTATTTGGTGCTTGGAAAATTGGAATTTACGTAGTACTTGTAAACACAGGATTAAAAGGTGACGGCCTTCAATACATAGTAGATCATAGTGATAGTAAATTGATCGCAACTCATTGGTCTTTACTTGATAATGTTCTAAATATAAAGGATCAACTCCCAAAAATTGAACACATAATTGTAGATATGAATGAAGCACCTGATGATTTTAAATTACCTGAGGGAGGAGTATCTCTTCAAAAATTTATGGATGTATCTGATGAAGATACTAATGTAAAAATAAACCCAAACGATATGGCTACTCTTATTTATACTTCGGGAACAACAGGACTTCCTAAAGCCACTACTTTTTTTCATAGAGGTATGTATGGACTTGCGCTCATTGGAGTAATGATGTGGGCTAGTAGAATAGCTCAACCTGGCTTTAAGCTTTTTACATGCTTGCCTTTATTTCATGGAAACGCACTTCAATTATGCACTATGCCTGGGTATTATGGTGAAGTCCCTGTCGTTTTATCTAAGCGATTTTCCGCTTCAAGACACTGGGATATAGTACGAAAATATGAAGTGACAACTTTTAATACATTAGGTTCAATGCCACAATATCTCATGAAACAACCGCCACGCCCAAATGATAAAGATCATAAAGTTCAGTTCATAGGCTCAGCTGCTGCTCCAAAAGAATTGGTAAGAGATTTCGAGGAAAGATTTGGAGTGAAACTCTGGGAAGGATACGGAGCGGTTGATGGTGGCGGTTTCAGTTTAGGAGCTCAAGGAGACCTAAATGCTCCCGTAGGATCTATGGGAAAAGCACCAGAAGGTATTATAGCAGAAATTATGGACGATGATTTTAATGTTTTAGAGCCAAATACAGTTGGAGAATTAGTATTTCTAGTAAAAGAAGAAGAAAAAGAACAACGGAAAGTTTCATATTACAAGAACCCCGAAGCATCTGCAGCACGAATTCAAAAGGCTCCCGATGGTAGATTGTGGTTTCTCACAGGTGATTTAGCTACTAAAGACGAGAACGGTTGGTTCTTCTTCGTTGATCGAAAAAAGGATTCAATTCGACGCCGTGGAGAGAATATAGCGGCATGGTCTATTGAACGAGCTATTAATACACATGATAAAGTGTTAGAGTCTGCTGCTTACGGTATTAAAGGTCACCAAGTTGGAGAAGATTATGCGGAAGATGAGGTAATGGTAGCTGTGGTATTACAACCGAATCAAACGATGGAACCCGAAGAATTACTAGATTATCTGCAGGATAAACTAGCTTACTTCCAAATCCCACGGTTCATTGATTTCGTAGACGAGTTACCAAAATCAAAAGTCCATCGAATCATGAAAAGATTCCTTAAAGAACGTGGAGTTACTGAGACTACATACGATAGAGAGAAAGCAGGTTATGAAGTAAAGAGATAACTTTGGTTGGATTATATTATTTACTTTTTTTCATTTTTTATTTTATCTCAGTTTATCTATTTTCAATATGTGAAGGTTTTTATTTACTCTTATCGTCTATAAACATACCTAAATTAATATATAGAGAGTGAAATAAGAAAAATGCGTGCAGCAATATTTGAAAAAGCTGGGACGGTGGAAATAAAAGATATACCAAAGCCTGCCCCTGAACATGAAGAGGCTTTAGTTAAAATGATAACTGCTGGTGTTTGCCACTCAGATCTGCATCTCGCTCATGGGGATTGGCCAAATATTCTAACACCCCCATTTCCTCTGGGTCATGAGGGAATAGGTATAGTTGAGGAGTTGGGCTCTGGGGCGGAAGGGATTATACAAAAAGGTGATCGAGTCATATTAGGGTTAGGTGGATCAGGAGGAGGATATTGGTGTGGAGCTTGTGAAGATTGTCTTGCAGGAAGACCTATGTTTTGTTCGCAGAATAAGGCGGCTATGGGAACATTTGGTGAGTATATGTCAATTTGGGCAAAAGGATTAGTGAAATTACCCGAGGAAGTCAGTGACAAGGAAGTCCCCTTAGCATGTGGGGGTTTAACGGCATATAGTGCGGTTAAAAAGCTTGTTAAGATGGGAGTATCCCCAGGTAAACCTGTAGCCATTATTGGTGCTGCCGGAGGATTGGGTCATTATGCTGTACAGATAGCTAAGGCTTTAGGCTATAAAGTCATTGGAATTGATATAGGTGATGAAAGATTAGAATTCGTAAAGAAATTGGGAGCAGATCATGCAATAGAGGCTAATAAAGTAGGTGGCTTTATCGCAGAGTCCTATGGCGGAGGTTATCTTGATGGTGTACATGCAAGTATAGTTTTTTCACCAAAAATAGCTAGTTTTGG
>JBHLOF010000040.1:18375-33022 GCA_048940805.1 Promethearchaeota archaeon | reverse complement strand
ATTGTTGTTACAGCTAATTTTTTTCGGGAAATTGATTTAGATGCTGCAACAATTAAATTAAGAAATTCCATATATGAGCCAGAAGTGTTCCCTGGAGTAATATATAATTCACCAACCTCAATTAAATCCGTTTTCTTAATATTTAGTACAGGCAAAATTGTTGTTACAGGGTTAAGGAATGAAGAAACAATAGAATCAATTTTAGTTAGTTTTGGTCGTTTATTAAAAGAAGAAGATTTATTTAAAAAATCCTAAAAATATACCAACTTGTAATCAATTTATCAAAATTAAAAACAAAATTTTTTTTTTAGGAAATATTGTAAATTTTGCATAATAAACATTATCAAGGGAGAATAAAGATGTCAGAAAATAACCAAGAAAATCAAGACTCTAAAGAAGAAGAGGAATTAGAGGTTAAAGAACCAGAAGATGAGGAAGAGAAGACTAAAACAAAATTCACTTTCAAATGTACACGAAATGATGAATGTTGTTTAACCCGCGGACCTATTCCTATCACTTTTTGGGACTTAGAATTATGGGCAAAGAATGGAGTAGTTGCGAATTTCATGCCTTATTTAGATATTTATCAAAAACCAGACGGTGGAATTGATTTAGTATTAAAACCCTTGCCACTTCCTCCTAAAGAGGACGAAGAAGAAACTCAAAAAGATCCATTTAATACTGTTCCGATTGAAGAACTACTTGAAGTTAAATGTCCATTATATAATAAGGATGATAAAAAGTGTCTTATTTACGATAATCGTCCGTTAAGTTGTAGAACCTATCCTTTAGAATTTGATGGGAAGAATTTTATAGTAGTAGACGCGGATTGTCCTGGTATCGGGGAACCTGGTATGACTAAAGCTGATCTTAAAGAAATGAGAGAAACTGCAAGAAAAATGCATTATGAGTTAACTAGAATGAGAATAGCACTTCCTGTTTTAAATCAAATTGTTTCTAGTAATTTCATGAGAATACTCATGAAACAACAAATGGAGGCTATGAGTAAGATGTCAGATGAAGATAAAGATAAACTCGATGAGATCCTTAGAAAGCAACAATCAGAAAATGATCATGAACACGATCATGAACACTAATTCTTTCTCTTAAATTATCATTATTTTATCAAGATCATGAAAGAAATAATAATAGAAAATTCAAAGGTTAGGCTTGTTCAAGGAGATATTACGGAATTGGTTTCAGATGCTATTGTAAATGCTGCAAATGCTCAACTAATTCTTGGTGGGGGTGTTGCGGGAGCAATCCGAAGAAAAGGAGGACTAACAATTCAGGAAGAATGCAATAAAATTGGTGGAACATTTGTGGGTGGAGCAGTGATAACAACTGGTGGAAATCTAAAGGCTAAACATGTAATTCATGCTGTTGGACCAAGAATGGGAGAAGGCAATGAAGATGAAAAATTGAGAAACGCCACTCTGAATAGTTTAAAATTATTAGATGAACATAACTTAAAATCTATCGCTTTCCCAGCTATTTCTACGGGAATTTTTGGGTATCCAATCGAGCGGTGCTCAAAAGTTATGATTGCTACAGTAAAAGAATACTTAAATAGGGATACACAGATTAACGAAGTTATCTTCTGTTTGTTTACATCGTCAGATTACGAGGTTTTTGACAAAGAGTTGAAATGATTAATTCTTGACGTTACTTTTTTTATTAAAGTTAAATTTATAATCAGAAGAAGAATAAATATTAGATAGACGTACTCTTAATTCAATACTAGTTTAAGATTTTCTCTTTAAAATGAGCGATTATAGATATATTAAATTCTTTGAGGACTTAAGAGTTGGCGATGTACCTCTTGTAGGAGGGAAAAACGCCTCACTTGGAGAATTGTTGAGTTTTGGGATTGCAGTTCCTCTAGGATTTGCGGTAACTTCAACCGCTTTTGATTATGTTTTGGATACTAACTTTTTTACTATAAAAGAAAAGAAAGTTTCTCTTCGAGAATTGATTGCTAGAGACATCAAGAGAATATCCAAAGAACTTAAATTAGAAGATATAAAAGCGGTCGAAAAGGTGGATAAAATATGTGCGAACATTCGATATGTTATAGAGCAATCAAAAATCCCTGACTCCTTAGCTGATGAGATTCTTGAGGCATATTCAAAATTAATTGAAAAGATAGGAGAGGAATCTACATTCGCAGTGAGAAGCTCAGCTACAGCTGAAGATCTACCAGATGCATCATTTGCGGGCCAACAGGACACTCATTTAAATATTTCAGGAGAAAAAGAGATCTTGGAATATATACTTAAGGATATGGCATCAATTTTTACCACAAGAGCCACTATGTATCGTGAGCGAGCGCAATTTGACCATTTCTCCGTTAAACTCTCAGTTGGAGTTCAAGAGATGGCGGGGGGATTAGCAGGTGTTAAATCTTCAGGAGTAATGTTCACAGAAGATCCAGACTCTGGTAATCCAAATGTGGTTTCAATAAGGGGAACATGGGGTTTAGGAGAATTGATCGTACAAGGAGTAGAAAAAGGTGATGAATTTCTTGTATTCAAACATAATCCAAAAGGTTTGAGAATTATACGTCGGGAGTTAGTAACTAAGGAGAAAATGATGATATTTTCTGAAGGAACTGAAAAAATTGGGACAGAAGTTGTTCCAGTTCCAGAGGAGAAGCGAAAGGTATTTTGTTTAACAGAAAATGAAGTCTTAATTTTAGCAGAATATGCACAAAAGATTAGAAAACACTATGGAAGAAGGATGGACATTGAATGGGCTGTTGGAAACAATGGTAAAGTGTATATTGTTCAAGCTCGACCCGAAACAGTCCATAGTATCAAAGGAGATGTAGAGGAAATTTTTTATCTTCTTGAAGACCCTGCAGAATTAATAGAACAAAGATTATTAGTTGAAAATTCAGGTATCGCTATTGGTAGAAGAATTGGATATGGGAAAGTAAAAGTTATTGAAACGATTAATGAAGCCCATTTATTACAAGAAGGAGATATCCTAATTACCGAGGAAACTAATCCAGATTGGACATCTTATATGCAAAATTTGGGGGGTGTTATAACTGAACGTGGAGGACCTACGTGTCATGCCGCAATTGTGTCTCGAGAATTAAATATTTCTTCGATTGTAGGAGCTGACGATATCGTACAGACCATGAAGGAAAAGCAACGTGAAGGTATAAATTTTGTCACTATTGATTGCAGTGAAGGCGAACCCCGCATATGGTTAAAAGATGTTGAATATGATTTTGATACGATTGAATTTGCAAAATTACCTCAAACTAAAACTAAAGTATTGGTTAATTTAGGAATTCCAAAAGGAGCGCTATCTTCTGGCAAGTATCCTGATGGGACGGGATTAGCACGATTAGAATTCATTATAAATGACGAAGCACAAATTCACCCAAATGCTTTAATTGATTTTGAAGCCTTGGTGATGCGTTATGATATCTTATTAGATCAAAGAAATAAGATTGAAAATATTAAGAGGAGTGATCTATACCATAAGGATCCCTTTAATCAAGAGATTTTTCAATTAAAACAAACGTTGGACAAAATTAGAGCTCATACTGTTGGTTATGAAGATAAAGAAGAGTTTTATGTAGATAAGCTAGCAGAAGGAATTGCTACAATTGCTGCAGGGGTGTGGAAAATTTTGTCTGATGGAAGCACAGCTGAATGTGTTGTGAGACTTTCCGACTTTAAGACAAATGAATATGCAAATCTTATTGGTGGTTGGATATATGAAGGTGAAGAAAATAATCCAATGATGGGTTTTAGGGGTGCTTCAAGATATGTATCAGATGACTTTCAACACGCTTTTATATTGGAATTAAGAGCGATTAAAAAAGCTCGTGAGTGGGGATTGAAAAACATAATTCCAATGGTACCTTTTTGTAGATCTCCAGAAGAAGGTAAAAAAATCATAGAGATAATGGAAAGTGAGGATTTAGTAAGGGGAGAAGATGAGTTAAAGGTATATGTAATGGCAGAAATACCCTCAAATATTATTTGTGCTGATTTGTTCTGCAATTATTTTGATGGTTTTTCCATCGGTTCAAATGATCTAACACAATTAACTTATGGGGTCGATCGAGATGGATCCAAGCTAATACCCATAGCTCAAGAATATAGTTATACAACAAACAGCGAAGCTATTAGACGATCACTTAGTAATCTTATTAAGGTCGCACATGAATATGGTAAAAAAGTCGGAATTTGCGGGCAAGCACCAAGTGATGATCCTGACTTTCTCAGGTTTCTCGTAAGAGAAGATATAGACTCGTTGTCCCTCAACTTTGATACGTTTGCGAGAGGTCGTATTAATACGTGGAGAACTGAAATTATAGAGGCAAAACTGAGTGAGGAAAAGAAAGTTAAATGTTATCAATTTCTAGATGACTGTGATAATCTGATTGAAAAAATACGAATCCCTCGAGGAAAATTAAGAAATATGGTTAGAAAAGAGGGAAAATTAGCTAATTCAAAACTCATGGAAACTACTGAACAATTTAATAAAATCTTTGAAGCTATTCAAAAGACATCTCATAGGTTTGTAGATTATATCAATCAAAACAAAATCGAAAAGTTTGAAGATTTTTTTGAAGAATATAATAACCAAATCAGCCAAATCAATGAAAAAATTCCAACATTAAAACGCGAAATTCGCAAATTTGGGATTTACTAAAAGATAACGAATAAATCATAAAAATTAAATTTCAAAAAAAATTTCAAAATTTAAATTCCTCATAACTAGATACTCTATTTTTGGTGATTTTAATATATGGCGAAAGAATTTAGTACTGAAGTTAAGAACGCTTTCGAGGAAGTGGAGAATTTGCTGATCGGTTTGTTAGGAGATCGTAGTGTCCCACGTAATATAAAGAGAATTGCTCAGAGAGGGATTGATGAACTTCACAAAGAGGATGAAACTCCTGGTGTATTAGCCAGCAATGTAATGTATATGGTTGATGATTTAAGTCTTGATCCAAATATTCCTTTCCATTCGCGTACTACGATATACAGAATCATTTCAATATTAGAAAAGGTTAAGGATTAAGTTAGTTCATCACCCTAACTTTAAAACATTTTAAATCACTTTAGATTCATTTTTTCACAAACAGATCTAAACTCTAGAAGCATTTGATTTATAAAAGTGAAAAGTCATATATTTAGATAAGAATATAGTAAGTTATTTCTAAATATGGTGATTGTCTCTAATGGCATTAGATCTAAATGGGTGGATTGATGGAATTACAGCATCTGGGGTAGTTATTTTCGGTTTTGTTATAGGCTTTTTCTTTTTTTATGAATCAAAAAAAAGGAATGCAAAACTTTTAAGCTTTCTAGGATTAGCAAATTTATTTGCAGGGCTAATGTTTTTAGGAGTATTTTTAGATTTCTTATTAGTTATTATAATACAACAAAATATTGTTAATAATGGAACTGTTGCCTTGCTTTCTTATATCTGGTTTGCCCCCGTGATTATTTCTGCAATGTATATCGGGACTGAATTATTAACTCCAAAATTTAAAATTCCGATAATTATCATTTTCCTTATTATTTCAATCTTTTTTGAAATTGTAATTTTCGTAGATCCCATAAATTCATTTAACTTCATCCCTGCTATACCTAATCCGCCCACTATTAACTTAATTGATTACAATGTAAATTTATTAACATTAGCTGGTATGTTAATGGGGGGTTTGTTAATACCAGTTTTAGTATTTTTAGGATTAGGATTTCTATATAAAGCATTTCAAACTTCAGGAGTAATTCGGAAAAAGTTTTTTTTGCTTTCTGCTGGTTCAATTTGCTTCTGTATTTTCGGATTATTAGAAGGATTAACTGCTCCTGGATTCTTAGTAATAGTAGTTCGACTCGGTTACGTTAGTTCTTTTATACTGATGTATTTTGGATTGTAAATTACATTACCAAATCGTTTTTTTTCCAACGATTATTATTTATATCTTAAAAGTTTAATAGTAATTAATAGTGATTAATTACTTAAATAACTGTAAATTGCGTCCAAATTTTTTAAAATACGATGGAAAGACAAATAATCAAAGCTGTAATATACAGTACTTTAGATGAAAGTGTAGGACCTAATCCTAAAGCATTTATTCCAATGGATTATCCTCAATTAAATTTAATGCTTATCAGTGTGAAAACATTTGCAATCCTTACGGGAGAAAGGGGTCTTATTCCAGAATCGTTGGTAATTCTACCATTTCCCTCACTTCAAATAAAAGCAGTGGTAAAATACATTAATTGGGAGGATCCTGAGAAAAGAGGTGGTATTGGCCAAGCAAATGTAGCAATTTTTTTTGAGGAAATGGATGATGCAATTTTTTACAAATATCTAAAGGAAATTGCAATTCCATTCAATGATGTTGCTCAAAATATAATTTATTTAGAACAAACACATGCCCCAGCGGAAGATTTTATCGGAGAGCTAGTAAATCTTGAGAGGGCAGTGAATGAAATTTTAGAAGAATTAAGAATTAAAGAAACAGCTAAAGTTGAAGGGTTAGAAGAACCAATAGATAGATCTATGATTGACTACCAATTCAAAATTATTCTGGTTGGGGATCCAACAGTCGGTAAAACTAGCTTAATATTGCGTTATACGGATAATGCGTTTAGAAGAGCATATGTATCAACCATGGGTGTTCACGTTTCAAATAAGATATATAGAGCAACAGATTCTACTATCATCCAACTTGTGCTATGGGACATTGGGGGTCAAGATAAATTTAAAGTTATGAGACAACAGTTTTATCAAGGACTTGATGCGATATTTCTAATATTTGATTTGACGAATCTTGATTCTTTTATGAGTATCTCTAATTGGTATTCAGATCTTCAAAAAGAAATTGTAAAGCGAGAAGAAGTTATTCCTGGCTTCCTTATTGGAAATAAGTTGGATTTGAAACAACAAGTAAAAATCCCAGAGTCAAAAGCCCAAGAGTTAGCTCTGGAATTAAATTTAAAGTATGTCAAAACATCTGCCCTTTCAGGTGAAAATGTGGATGACGCTTTTACTAATGTTGCTAAACTTCTGTATGAATCAAGGAAATAAGTAGCCTTCAAATCTTCGTGAAAGGATGGTTTCACGATGTTATTTATGTATTTTGACAAGAAAAAGCGATTAAATTATTATCAACCTGTATTTTCCCTAGTTTTTGGATTGGAATTCTTAAAATATTGTCGAAAACCCATGTTATAGTTTCTTCGATATTAGTCATTTAACTGAGTCGTGAACAAAACTTAAAACCCCCTTCATGTTATTATTAATAAAATTAAACCTGAAGGATGGGAATTTTATTGCTAAAAGCTATAAAGAGTTTCCTATCAAGTTTAGATCCAGATATAATAGTTCAAGCTCCTTCGCGAATTAATCTTATCAATCCTTTAGATGCAGTAGAGGGTGATTTTTGGATGCCTTCTGTAGCTATTAATGGTTTAGACAATCCTCTCTCTGTGTTCTTATATATCAAAAATATTGATGGAGAAAGTAGATTAAAAGTATATTCAGTAAAGGAATTGACAGGTCAATATTCTTTTGTAATTGAAAGTGATGAAAATCTTTTAAAAGATATGTCTAAGATGAGATCTAGATTTGATGGAAATAATAAACTGATTTATGCTAGTATTTATCGGATATGTAAAATGAGTTCTTCTTTGGAAGAGTTATTATTAAATACCAATATTGAGATTGGATATATTACAACTATACCTGAAAAAAGTGGTCTTGGGGGAAGTGCAGCAATAATAATTGCTATACTTTATGGTTTAACTCAATTCTTTAATTTGCTCAATAAATTTGATAATTTGAATAAAAATGAATTCCCACTCAATAAGGATACTATAGCTGAAATTGCGACTAAAATTGAGGATGAAGATTTAAAGATTACTTCGGGTTATGGAGATAGATATGTAATAAGTAGGGGAGGTTTATGTTTTTGTTCTTATCAAGGAAAACTTCATCATAAAAATCTTTCGGACGAACCATTAGCTATCTACGATAGAATCGATGAAGTTTATGAATTGAATAATTTTCCAATTATAGTAGGTTTTTCGGGGGTGACTCATGAAAGTGGGGATGTACATAGAAAATTGAGAAAAATTTATTTACAAAACAATCCCATTCTATTGAATAATTATAAAAGATTAGCAGAAATAGCTTGGAAGTCAAGATTTGCTATAATGCGAAGAGATTGGACTGAATTGGGAGGGTATTTCAAAGAAAACACTGAAATCATGAACATTGTGATGAAGGAAGTGGGATTTGAATACGGGATTGGATTGGCAAACAATATATTAATTAATATAATCGAAAAACACCCAGATGTTTATGCTGCAAAGCTAACTGGTGCTGGGGGAGGAGGATCTGTATTTGCATTGGTAAATCCCAGCAAAATTGAGAATATTATGAATTTCTGGCGGGATACGTTAAATAAATTAATTTCCAATAAAGATTCATTTAATAGTAGATTTCCCTCATATCCTACCGAAATAACAGAAAGATTAAAAGACGTAAAATTTTTTCAAATAGAAATTGATAAGAAAGGAGTAAAAAAGTTATTTCCATAGAGTTAATATTGTGTATTGGTAAGAATTGAACCTGAAATCATTAAAGAATTTAACGATCGTCTCAAAGAATGGAGAGTCTCTCTCGAAACCAAAATTCCAGAAAAAAATCCGGATTACAAACCTTAATTACCTTTTTACTAAAAATCCTTTAAATCTCTATTTTAATACAAAATTATATAATAAAAGATGTAAAACTATACAAATAAAGAAATATTTACTGGCTTGATATATAAGATATAACCCTATGATGTTAAAAGAGATTATCAAAGCTATTGTCTATACCTCAATGGATGAAAAACTTGGACCAAGTCCAATCTTATGGTTTCCGCTGGATTTAACGGAAGATATTCGAATGACGGTAAGCATCAAGACGATTACTATGCTCACAACAGATCAAGGGATTATTCCTAATTCTTTAGTTATCACACCATTCCCACCGTTTGGATTAAAGGGATTGATAAAATATATTGAAAGAGCAGATGATTCTCGAAGGGGAGGTATAGTATTATCTTCAATTACAATATTATTTGATGAAGCTGATGACCTTATTTTTTATAAATATTTAGACTATCTTCAACCGGCATTTTTGGAAAGTACAAAAAATATTATAGATTTAGAAAATCAGAAAGCAGAAAGTGTTGAAATTTATGCTGAAATAAATAATCTTCGTAGAAACTTAACAGAAATTCTAATCGATTTACAGAAAGAAGAAAAAACATATATAGAAAGTGACGCTTTTCCTGAAGATAAGAAAAAGAAAGGATTTCAAGGACATAATTTTAAAGTTATAGTTTGTGGGGATCCTTCTGTAGGAAAAACTAGCACAGTATTAAGAATAACAGATAACGCTTTTATCCGTACATATATACCGACTCTCGGTGTAAGCATTTCAGAAAAACAATTAAAAGTTAATGACGAGTATGTAAACTTAATCTTTTGGGATATCGCAGGTCAGAGTAAATTTGAATTGATGAGAAGGCATTTTTATCAGGGTGCTGAAGCCGTTATAGTGATTTTTGATCTCACCAATCGTGAATCTTTTGAATCCGTTTCAGAATGGTACAAAGATATAAAGAAACATCTTGAAATTAGTGAAAGTACAGTAGTAGGGTTTATATTAGGTAATAAAGAAGATTTAGTTAATGAGAGGAAAATATCGACTGAGGAAGCCATAGATCTCGCGAAAAAAAATCATACAGACTACATTGAATCCTCCGCAAAAACAGGTAAAAATATTAAAGAAATCCTCTACAGGTTAGCTGAATCTATAATTGAATCAAAAAAAATCATTAAAAAGAATGATTGAAGTGAATTTTGAAGAAATTGTTCACAACAGAAGAACAATTAGAAGGTTTAAACAGGATCCTGTCTCATTAGATATTTTGAAAAAGCTAGTCGATTATGCTCGTTTAGCACCTATGGCTCGAAATATTCAAGCGCTTGATTTTATAATTGTAAATAAACCTGAAATAAGAGAAAAGTTATTTCCACTAGTAAGTTGGGCAGGATCACTTCCTCAAGATCAAAGAACTCCTGAAAAAGGGAGGGAACCTACTGCATATATAATTATTTTAGTAAATAAAGAACTCAAACCTACATATTATGATTTTGATGTCGGTGCTGCTGCCGAAAATATTTTATTAGGCGCTGTAACATTTGGATTGGGATGTTGTTGGATGGGAGCTATTAATTTTCGAAAAATTAAAGCCCTTTTTGAAATCCCAGATTTTTATGAGATAAAACAAGTCATAAGCATAGGAGTCCCTGATGAGGAATCTATTATAGAGCCATTTACAGATTCTTATACCTACTGGAAGACCCCTGATGGGAAAATGCATGTCCCAAAACGTAGTTTAGATGATATTATCTTTAAAATTTATTGAATTAGTTAAAGAATAGAATTCCTATTTTTTTCAAAGAGAATAAACCATTTTAGATAATTTGATAGACTTTTTCTGTTAATTCTTCTAAAGTGTAAAATCCGTATCTTTTATATAAATTTAAAGCCTTCTCATTTTCAGCTTCGACTGTAAGGTTGATTTCCGTACATCCTTTCTTGCGGAGTAAGTCAACTCCAAAACCAAAAAGAGCATTACCAATTCTACGATTTTGATGGCTTGGAAGGGTAGCCAAATCTCCTAAAATCCCTATATATTTCTGTTTTGGATTAATAAAAATATTACATGTTCCCACAAGTTTATTATCTTCATAAGCAAGACAATGGTCTAAGTCATATAGCTTTCGTAACAACTCATATATCTCCTCGTATTCCTCTTCAGTTTTCGTTTTGAATTTAAAAGAATTTTGAAATGCTTGATTAAGCACATTAGAAAAACTTCGATAATCATGTATCTTCTTCTGTTTCTGAATTATAACGCCTTTAGGAACTTCTGGAATTATAAAAAGATTGAAATCATCCAATATCATTTTATAATTAATTTGAAAGGGCTTGAAACCCAGAGTTTTTAATTTCTCATCAAAAGGGGCAGACAATGAACCTGAGATTTTAAATATTAATGTTGGAATTTTTAATTTCCTCCCAAGTTCCAAAGTAGCAAGAATTAATTTTCCTGGCAATTCTGATTTTAAGTATTTTGGGAAGAATCCATACTCGACCTCCCATGAATCTTTGAATTTGTTAGATTTTACAATTCCTGCAAAAGCTATAATTTTGCTTTGTGTATTTTCGAATCTAAGGAAGTCTTGTTGAAGGTCAACCTTATCTAACTTAAAATTAAGCATTTCTTCGTTGATTTTTAACCCTAATTTAGGAGTTAAATATTGGATCTTCTGATTATACAATTCAACGAGTACAGAACGGTCTATTGATTCGTCCCAAGGTTTAATTTCAATTAAATTCGCCTTCACAAGGTGAGTTACATACAAAAAAATATTTAATGATTTGGATATAAGAGTCATTCCAAGACTTTCCCATTAGGCAGTGTACAGTCGTACTCAGCATAAAATCCTCCCAAATCCTTGACAGCATTTTCAAGGATTTTATGTGATACATCATATTGGGATTGTTGGCTTGTAATATATTTAGTTAAAGCACCAATTTGAGTATGGATCTCATCAATCTTTAAAAAAGTCTCTGTGAGCTGTCGAAGGGTCGGTTTTGAATTATTTGCAATATCTGGGATCAATTTCAAGTTGTAAAAAGGTAAATTTTCAAACATATCCCGAGGATTTAAACCAGGCTCATTATCCATGACTTCAGCACTAATATTAAAAATAATTTTTCCTTTCCTTATAACAGTTCCATGTATTTCGTTTTTCTTAATTTTGGATAAATTTATTTCAGCTATTTTCTTTGGTATTCCCCATATTTCTCTTCCCGCTGCTAACGCTACATCATCATCCACATATATACTATAGACAAAATTACCCGGTCTATTTTGATATGTGCAGCTTAATACTAGTGCTGCTTCGTTATAAGGACCAATTGAAGTTTCTGGATACTCTAAGATAATTATTGTATCAAGACCATTCTCTATTGGAATTAATTCAGGGGGTAAACAGCTTTTTTTCAACTGAGGTTTACATTGAAACATTAATGCGAGAGCTCGTGCATTTTTGTAAATAATAGGAGGTGGTGGATACAAACCACACTGCCGGGGCATGAAGTATTCAAGGTTTAGATTATTTTCTATCATTTTAGATCTCAATGTAATTTATGTTTAGGTGTTAGATAAATCTTATGTTGTTTCTTAGATAAGAGAAATTGAATCATTTGGCCTGCTTTGTTTTTTTTCAACGTTTTAAATTGAAGAGATTTTACTATCCTCTTAAATTCATCAAGATCATAGATAAATATCCAATCTCTCTCTTGCGCGTATTTCTTATTGGGATCAGCAATATCGAAAAAGAAATGCCCATCAGGTTTAAGAATTCTTTTAACCTCAGATAAAACAATTTCTACATATTTTATAGGATAATATTCAAACATGCCTATACATGTTATCCAATTGAAGAGAGCATTTGGATATGGTAAATTTTCAGCAGCACCAATTTTCACATCTTTTAAGCTGTTTTCGATTTCTTCTTTTAAAAAATTCGATTTTAATTCTTCTAACATATTAGGAGATTGGTCAATTCCATAACATACTGCACCCATTTTGGCCATTTGAATCAGGTATGTTCCAGTCCCTGTAGCAATATCTAATACAATTTGTCCAGGGCTTATTTTAACTAATTTTTTAAATCCTTGAAATTCCTTAAGAAAATCATCATCATTTTGATAAGTATTGTTGTAAACTCGCGCATGTGAATTATAGAACTGTAGTCGAAACTCCTTTATTTTTTCGATCTCTTCATCTAATTTTTTCATTCTTATTAAAAATTCTATAGAACGATAGTTCTCTTTAAGCTTTAAATCGGTACAACAATATGAGTTTGAGTTCTGTCTACACCATCAATCTTATGAATTTTAGCTAAAATAGTTTTGGCAATAGTTTCAACATCTTTCCCTTCAACTTTAGTGATAATGTCAATTCCCCCGGTTACTCCGTAAGTTTCTAAGACTTCGGGAATGTTATTGAGTTCACTAATAACAGATTCTACAAATCCAGCTTTAGTTTTCATTAGGACGAAACATAAGGTCAATTTATTAATTCTCCTCTAAAAAATCGATTTAGTTATGGTATGAATTATCACAAGAGTTTATATATTTTATATCTGTTAAGGAAAAATCACACTCTCAATAATGAAATAAAAAAATACAGAGTTTCCAATATATAAAATCCTTGCAAAAAAGACTGAAGTCGATATATTTATAACTAATTTAATTGAAGGGGATATTTTCCTAATCTTATAGTTGCTTCGATCATCCACTTTATTCTTTGATAAGACATTGCTGGATGAGAATTAGAAGGTGATAATATATACCCACCGTTTGGACCTAATGCCCTAATAGCGAGTTTAACGGCATTTTCCACATCTTTTTGAGTACCTTTTACTAATACGTGTGAAGTATCAATATTCCCCAGCAAACATAGTTTATCCCCTACTTTCTTTTTTACCAAATTCAAATCAACGTAAGGAGGTTCCAAACAATGGAGCCCGTCAAATCCTGCATCGACGACGAAATCTAAGAGCGAAGTTATATCCCCATCTGAATGGAAAATGATTTTTCCACCCCATTCATGTACTGCATCGGTAACCCTTTTCATACAAGGTAAAACGTACTGATTTATATATTTTGGATTAATCAATGGTCCAGATTTAAAAGCTATATCCCCACCTTCAAAAAATATCTTAGCCCCAGCTTCAGCATAAGTTTTAAATAATCCAAGAACGATTTCCGTCGTTTGTTCAAATCGTTCTTGAATCAATCTTGGATTTTTACGTAAGGCTACAGCAAAGGCATTCATTCCCATTCCCTGCCATACGGGAGGAAAGACACTGGTATAATCATCTTGAGCCATAATACAAAGATTTGGATTCTTAAATTTCTTACTCCTACGTGTAATGGTTTTATATAACTGTTTAGCTCGTTTGTAGATTTCTTTTAAGTCTGGTTTTGGGAATTTTTCCCAATCCTCTTGATTCCTAATTTGCCCATCGATATAATAAGGAAAAATATGTCCATGATCATTTATAATCTTATAGACACGCCCAAAAATATCTGACATTCTTTGTTTATTCTCAAATTTAAAAGGAATATATCCAATCCCACACGTATCATATCCTATTGCCGCCGCCGTTTCCATTGCTCGTGAGAAGACATTTATTTCTATTTCAGTGATTATATCATTCACACGTTCAACCCAATCATCGGGATATTGTTCTTCAAATTCATTGAATATATCAAACGCAGATCTAGGTGGTTTTCCAAGTACATCATCACAAATATTTCCATCAACGGCAACAGAATGTATAGGAACCCTATCAACTGGTTCTAGATTTAATGCTAACCAGACTCTCTCTTGACTATTCATATCTTAATAAAATTTGCTTTATAATAAAAAATAAAAGGGGTTTTAAATATTATGGTTTTAATTCAGGATGTTTTTCCAGTTCCTTGCGCATGTTCTCAAGTTTTTCTCCGTGTAAATCATAAA
>JBHLOF010000040.1:0-18275 GCA_048940805.1 Promethearchaeota archaeon | reverse complement strand
ACTGAGAATAGAGGAAAAGCTGTCAATAACACATTAAAGCAATACCATATCAACATGTTGCCAAAAGTGAATTTTATAAAGGTTTTATTCGAAAAAGTGATTTTTAAGGATTCAAAAAATCCAGGCCTTTTCTGGAAGTCAGAGCTTAGCTCCTCTTTTTCCTTGACAGCATAAAAAACAAAGAAAATTGCTGTAATTAGCACTATTACGCATAAGATAATACCCGCAATAATATAATTTGGATGAATTTGTGCGGCTTCTAATGCATCAGGTATTGCATCTTCTTTATCAGGAACTAAAGGACTAATGACAAATGTTGGTATTAATGATGCTAAGATAACGGCAATCATTGTAAAGGCTTTAATGAAAACATTTACCTCCCCCCTTTGCTTTTCTGTTGGAAACATCTCAGGAAATACAGCATTTGTATTAACTGAAAACATCGTATAGAATAATTCAAAGGTAAAAATTATGATGATAAAATACATAAATTCAAAACTCGGTGGTGTAGTATAAAGAAAAACCATCATCAATGACAGAGGAATGAATGAAATTATTAAGTAAAATTTCCTCTTCCCAAATTTGCCTTTATATTTGGTTTTCTCGCTTAATGCCCCCAGAAGTGGATCATTAAACATGTTCCAAATACCCCAAAGAACAAAACCGATCCACATTTCAAACGCTGAAAGACCCACAATAGCAAAGTAAAAGGTAAAAACGTATATTGTAAAAGCTTGATAAGTCAATTGGTCAGGAAAGGCACTCAAACCAAAAAGTACTTTCTCTTTTCTTGTTAATTCTCTTTCGCTCATATACTATCTCCTAATTGTAGTAAAATTACAATTAAATTGCAATTATTTGTTATTAGATTTTTATCTTTTTAAAACTATTTCAATAATTTTAACCAATTATGAATGCATTATCTCAATAGTATTCATTTAATTAGGATCATAACCTATCGTAATAAAAAAAATTAAACCAAATATTTAAAGAAGGTAGATTAATGTAATATGGCAGATTTAAAATTAGAAGTAACCTATTTTGAGCAAGGTGGGTCTCAACATACACAAAGGGCATTAGAAATTGCTAAAAAATATGCAGATCAATTAGGAATTAAGGATATAATTATGGCTAGTACAACCGGTACCACCGCTGAGAAATCTGTAGAGATATTTGACCCAACCCTATATAATCTTGTGGTTGTTACCCATTCATATTATTTCATAGGATTAGATAAAAGACAAGAATTTCCTGAGGATAAAATTGCTATTCTTAAAAGTAAGGGGATTAGATTCTTAATTGGTACTCATGCGTTTGCTGGTGTAGAAAGGAGTTATAGAATAGCTTTAAAACAATGGGGTCCTGTTGAATTAATGGCAAAATATTTTAGAACTCTTTTCAGTCAAGGTACAAAAGTATGTATGGAAATTGCTATAATGGCTGCGGATGCCGGTTTAATTGAGGATATTGAGAAAGATATCATATGTATTGGTGGAACTGGCCGTGGAGCTGACACAGTATGCCTTATAAAACCTGCACCTTCTAGTCTATTTGATAAGCTTCGAGTCAAAGCAATTTTAGCCAAGCCTTTATGAATAAATGCTTCTTTGAAAATCCTTAAATCATCATAATATCATTACAGGTAAAATATGAAAAAATAGATAAGAATTATATAATAGCCAATTTTTTTCCAACTTTTTCTATAGCACTTAAAGCCATGTCTAAATCGTCCTTTGTAAGTAAGGCATTCATCTGAACCCTTATTCGAGACAACTCTCGAGCAACCATTGGGAAGACTATTGGTGTACCGTAGATATTTTCTTCTTCAAATAAGATACGAGCGAGTTCTTGAGCCTTCCCGGGATCACCAATAATTAGAGGGATTATTGGAGTTTCAGAATTACCCGTATTGTAACCCATATCTTGAACCTCTTTCTTGAAATAATTAGTGTTTTCCCATACCTTCTTTACATGTTCTGGTTCATTCTCAACAACTTCTATTGAAGCAATGCAAGCAGCAACTACTCCAGGAGGATGTGCTGTACTCAATAAGTAGGTTCTACTTTTGTTAGCACAAAATTCAATTAAATCTTGTGATCCCGCAACAGTTCCTCCAAAAACACCAAACCCTTTGCTCATTGATCCTCCTTCAACATGAACTTTTCCCTGTAGATTGAAATGAGCAACAATTCCCCTTCCTTCTCCTAATACACCTTCTCCGTGACAATCATCTACGAATATCATGGCGCCGAAGTCATCAGCTATTTTAGCAATACCAGGAAGCGGAGCCATATCTCCATCCATCGAGAAAACTCCATCAGTGATGATACAGATTCTCCGTGGATTGTTTTTTTCAGCCTCTTTTAACTGCCTCTCCAAATCTCCTACATCGGTATGTTTGTAAATTATCCGGTTTGCTCCCGATAATCTCACTCCATCAATAATAGAGCCATGGTTTAGCTCATCTGAAACAACAATATCCTCTTTTCCTACTAACATAGGTATTAATCCAGAATTAACTGCAAAACCTGTTTGACATAAAATTGAAGCTTCTACTTCTTTAAACTTTGCAAATTTTGCTTGGAATTCTTTTGTTAAGTCAAACGAGCCTGCAATAACAGGCACAGCTCCTGCTCCCGCACCATACTTTTTTGTTGCATCAATAGTAGCTTGTATAACTTTTGGATGAGTTGCCAAACCAAGATAATTGTTAGTATTAAGCATTAAAACTTTCTTTCCATCAACAACAGAATGGGGTTTTGAAGCTTGCTCGAGGAATCTAATAATCCACTCAAGGTTATTGTTCCGTAATTCATTCATTTCTTCTTTAAGAAAAGCTACTGGATCTCTTTTCATACAATTCACTCTCTTTGCATTCAAATAATAAGAAATTTGATATTGAAAAGGTATTTACACAAATATATTAGTTTTCCTATAATTATGGGAGGGGGTAAAAAATGGGAAAATGCTAGATAAACCTTTTTTAATTGCATATATTAAGAATTATACTAAGTAATCACGATGTTGAAAACAGATTAATATGCGAAGAATTCTGGTAATAGGGGCTTCTGGACAGATAGGGAGTGAACTTATTTCTGAAATAAAAGAAAAGTATGGAAAAGATAATGTCATAGCATCGGATAAAAACAGCAATGAATCAGATTCCGTTATTGAATTAGATATACTCGACAAATTTCTCTTAATAAATGTAATTAAAGAAAATAAGATCAATACCATATTTAATTTGGCTTCAATCCTTTCAGCAAAAGGAGAAAGAGAGCCGTTAAAAGCTTGGGATGTGAATTCAAACGGTTTTTTAAACGTTTTAGAGATTAGTAAAGATTTAAAGATTGACAGGATCATTTGGCCCAGTTCTATTGCAGCTTTCGGACCATCAACCCCTCAAATAAATACACCAAATGATACAATCTTGGATCCTAACACAATGTATGGAATTACTAAAGTGACAGGGGAACTCTTATCCACCTATTATTTTCAGAAGTATAATTTGGATATCCGTTCAGTAAGACTCCCTGGAATAATAAGTAGTAAGACTCTCCCTGGAGGGGGGACAACTGATTACGCGGTTGAAATATTTTATGAAGCGATTAAAGAAAAGAAGTATACCTGTTTTGTTGATAGAGATACTGTTTTACCTATGATGTATATGCCCGACTGCATTAAATGCTTAATTAATTTGTTAGAAGCGGATGCTTCCAGACTAAAACGTCGTGTTTATAATGTTACTAGTATGAGCTTTTCCGTAAAAGAATTAGTTGCTGAAATAAAGATTCATATTCCTGATTTTAAAATAGATTATCGTCCTGATTTCCGACAAGAAATTGCAAATTCTTGGCCAAAAACGATTGATGATTCTCTGGCAAGGAAAGAGTGGGATTGGAATCCAACATATAATCTAAAGTCAATGACAAAAGATATGATTGAAACTTTAAAGAAGAGATTATTATAATGAAAATCATATTCCGTGAGAAATTTTTTAATTCAGATTATGCAAGAGATCCCGCAGCAGCTCCGGGACGCTTAGAGGGTATTATTGAATTATTGTCTAAAAGCAAAGAATTTGAATTCATAAAGCCAGAACCAGCTAAGAAAGATGATATATTAAGAGCTCACACAGTAAGACATTATCAATATATAAAACGAGAATCATTATTATTCGAATTAGCCTCCTTTGCCGCAGGTGGCTCGATTTTGGCTGCCAAGGAAGCCTTTAAGGGGAACCCTACTTTTGCTGTTATACGCCCTCCAGGACACCACGCCTCAGCTGATTCTTGTTGGGGATTTTGCTTTTTTAACAATATAAGTATAAGCCTTTTGAAATTATTTTCAGAAGGAAAAATCAATTCTGCTTTTGTATTGGATTTCGATCTGCACACTGGTGATGGTAATATCAATATTCTAAAAAACAGAAATGATGGATTTAGAGTAAAGATATTGAATCCCAGTTCTAGTGGGAATGTTAGCTATATTAAAGAAGTCAAAAACTATATGCAAAATTTAAAGGATATCGATATTTTTGTTGCGAGTGCAGGATTCGATGAAGGAATTGAGGATTGGGGGAATAAACTATATCCTGAGGATTATCATCAGATAGGGAGTTTAATGAAAAAATATTCCGAAACCTTATGTGAAGGAAGACGATTTGCTTTATTGGAAGGAGGATATAATCATGAAGTCTTACCTAAAAACGTAAATTCCTTTTGCCAAGGATTTAAATAAATGAATAAAAATTAAATTTAGAAAGAAAAGTATTGATAAAACCTAATATTTTTTTTCTTTGATATAATAATTAAATGATTCATATGGTATCTTATAGTGTAGCAATTAATCGATATAGAAAAAAAACTAAATCCTTACAGAAAGCAATCGAATTATCTAATACATTCGCGAATTTATCTGGGAATGAAAGAGTGTTTATTAAACCAAATATCGTTTACTGGTCTCGTACTCCGGATTATCCTAAATATGGCGTGGTTACCACCTCTCGAATAGTAGAAGATACTATCATTTTATTAAATGATATTGGTATAAAAGATATCACAATAGGGGAGGGAATTGTTACCACTAAACCAAAAGATTTTGAACTCGCTCACCATGCGTTTGAATCGTTAGGATATAACCGATTTAAACAGAAGTATGGAATAAATGTTGTTAATGTGTTCGAAAGACCATTCGAGAAAATTGATTTAGGAGATGATATTGTACTTAATTTCAATAGTGACGCTCTAAACAGTGATGCAATCATCTCACTGCCTGTTCTTAAAACGCATTCAGAAGCAAAAGTAAGTTTAAGCTTAAAAAACTTGAAAGGATTAATAGACATTCCTTCACGTAAGACATGTCATACTCCAGATACTGAAAGAGATTTGAATTATTACCTAGCACGCTTATCAAAGAAACTTCCGCCTGTGACTGCCATAATTGATGGGATTTTCCTAAATGAACGAGGTCCTGGTTATGACGGACAAATACAGAGAAGTAATCTATTAATAACCTCCTCCGATATGTTTTCTGCAGATAAGGTTGGATCATATATTTTAGGATATGATCCGTCAGATGTTCTCTATTTAGCACAATTTGCTAAAGAAAATAATCGTCCTATCGATCTTTCTGATGTTGAGGTTGTTGGAAAATCAATCGAGAGTGTTCAAGGGCATTATGAATATGAATTCCCTTATACTGAGGATGGAACAAATCCTATTGCTTTTGTTAAACAAGGCATTAAAGGAATTTCATACCGTCAATATGATAATACAACCTGTACCTATTGTTCAATGATTACTAGCCTCCTTCCTATTGCAATTACTTATGCATGGGATTTAAACCATGGGGAACCTTGGGATGATATAGAAGTTATTATGGGAAAAAGAATGAATCCTAGTCCTGGTAAGAAAAAAACCATTTTATTAGGACAGTGTATGGTGAATAAGCATAGAAAAAATCCCAATATCAAAGAAATGATCCCAATAAAGGGTTGTCCTGTGAAACCAGAGAATATCACTGAAGCATTTCACAAAGTAGGAATTTATATTCCCTCTGATTTCTTTGAAAATTTAGATAATATACCGGCATTCTTTGGTTTAGCATATAAAAATCGATTTAATGAGTTTCAAGAATCATTTTTTAATGAAGAAGCTGTAGACGAATTTGTTCCTCCAATTGATGATATTGTAGTAAGTCAATTATATAATGATTATCTAAATGGATCAATTGAATTCCCAAAAGAACAAGCTAAATTTGAAGTATATTTTTTTGGATTGGTTGGAGAAAAAAACATAAATGCTATAAAAAGCATCATTGTAAATGGTCCTAATGGTTATGAATTTCACTTTAAAAATCAACCATTTAGTTTTCAAAATGGCAATGGATACATAGTTGATAATTTTAATCGCCAAGCTATTAGATATCTCGCATTTGATAGGAAAGGATTTCTGGAGGATGGAAAATATGTAATTACAGTAAACTACTGGAATAATGAAACGCGTACAAAATCTCGAATGCTTAAATCAAATAATAAGCTTTTAAACAGTTATCTAATATTAAAAGAGAAACTTGCTCTAAATGCTCAAGAAGTTCCTAAATACATGGGAGATCCAAAAATTTATGCTGATTTAACATGGACAACCCTCAAAGATTTAGAAGGAGAGGATGCTTTTTATGAGAGTTATTTGTCTCAAGGAAGAACAAATTCTATCAATCTTCATGACTTAACTCATTATGATGATATTTACCAAAATCGACTTTTAATGCCAAAATATGGATTTAATAAAAATACGGCGGTAGTAAACACTAGATGGAGACCACTTAAACCTGAAACAGAATATACATGGACGGTTGAAATTTGCGATTCCAATAAGCATAGTAATATCAATCTGACGATATACCAGCCAATTAAATATTTTAAAACTAGTTAAAATGAAAAAAAATATATTGTGATTTTAACTGTAACATAGGAGAAGATTTCTATTTATCTTAGTCTTTTATTGCTTTTTCCCTTAGTTTTCTTCTAAAAATTTTACCTACTGCTGTTCTAGGCAACACATTAATAAATTCTACCTGTCGAGGATATTTGTATCCTGCCATTCTTTCCTTTGCCCATTCAACGATTTTCTTCTCTGTAAGTTTATCTTTATATTCTGGTTTAATTACAACATAAGCTTTTATAGTTTCACCAATATTTGGATCTGGAACACCTACAACTCCTGCATCTAAAATCGCAGGATGTTCAACAAGTTTTTCTTCAACTTCTTTTGCCATTACTTTGTAACCCTTGTATTTAACCATATCTTTTGTACGCCCTTCTATGAAGATATAACCCTCTTCATCAATCCTTGCTAAATCACCCGTTCTTAACCACCCATTTACAATATCTTTTTGTGTAGCTTCTGGGTTTTTCCAGTATCCTTTCATTACTTGAGGTCCCTTAACAAGAAGTTCACCAATTTCTCCTGACTGTAATTCCTCGAAAGTATCGGGATTTACGATTATTACATCGGTCTCAATATTAGGGACACCAATACTATTCGGTTTAATTTCAGGCATCCAAGCTGCAGCGGAGGTGGCAAAAGCAGAAGATTCTGTTAGACCATAACCTTGACCTACTTTAAATCCAACTATTTCCTCCCACTTTTTATTGAATTCAGGTGCTAAAGCTGCTGATCCTGATCCTGCAGATTCTAAACTAGAAAAATCTGTTTCTGTAAATCCAGGAGAATTAATCAGCATTTGGTACATTACAGGAACACCAACAAATAGTTTAATTTTATAATATTCAATTGCCTTCAACACTTCGGAAGGATTAAATGGAAACATCACTAGCATACTAGCCCAATAGAGAGCAATTACAAGGATACCAAACCCCATTGCATGGCATAGGGGTAGAATCGATAAATTCACACCAATTCCTACATTTTCTTCATATGTATCTCCTGAGGAATAAGCCAAGTTTATACAACTATGAAGAAGCCCATCATGTGTCCACATTACCCCTTTTGGGAGACCCGTAGTACCCCCTGTATACATTAATGCAACAAGATTATTTACAGGATCAATATCAACATCAGGAGGAATTGGACTTATATCACTTATCAAATCACTGAATGTGATTGTTCCTGGCTTTTCTTCTTCGGTCCCAAGTAGTATAACATTATCAAAGTTAATTTCTTTTCGAACTCTCTTTATGGTTCTAAAATTATTTTTATGGACAAAAAATGCTTTTACATTTCCAGCATCCTTAATTATGTGGGCTACATCTGCTTCTTTCAATAATGGATTCACAGGAATAGCAGTTGCACCTGTCTCCATTATTCCAACGCAGGCAAATATAAATTCAGCACAATTCTCAGACATAACTGCCACGGCATCTCCTTTTTTAACTCCTAACTTTGATAGGGCATTCCCAACTTTATCTGAATAATAAATTAATTCGCGATATGTGTATTTTTTATCCGTGGGTTTGTAATAAACACATACATTATTTGGATATTTTCTAGCTATCCATTTTATAAATTCATGGACAGGAATAGGATTAAATTTTATAGATTTTGGAACATCTGGAGCTCGATATTTTAACCAAGATCTATTTGGGTTTACATTAGGGGATTCATTTTCAAAATCCAAATTTACTTTCCATTCTGAATAGTCTTTCAATAATATAACCTCGAAAAAATTGATTTAAAATTAAAATTTCTGAACTTATAAATATTTTGTAAAAAGAAAAAATAGATGAAAAATAACTATTTTACTTGAAAAAAGGACTCATCAAATTCAGCTCTCCCTTTATACTTCGCCATTAGAAATCCTACTGCAGCACCCGTATTCTCTAACATTGCAGCTGGAAGTTCGATACCTATTTGACTAAAAGCATTTCTAATATCATCTGGTGCGGGAGGACATCCTCTAATTGGTATCATTTCCTTTATATTAGGATGATCTTTATTTTTATTATACTGACATTGACCAATAAGTATTGTTTTATTCATCCCAGGAGAGGGTTCTTGAATTTTTCCATTGAGAAATTCTACATTATCAAAAGGTTTACCCTTCCTCGCTAGCCATGCATTTTTGATAATCAATAATAAAATTCCATTAATTCCTGAACAATAAGTGCATAATGTACTGTCATATTTATGATATTTTAATCCTTTTACTCCAATTCTTTCGAAAGGAAGGGGGAGATCCCCTGCTTCATTATAAATGAAATCCCATTCATGATGAGAAGCTAAGTCTTCAATTCTTTCCCCTACAACCTCTATATCTGAGAAATCCATAGGTCTATTCCTGTCTTTCGCTGCATGCACTAAATGAGGTACGTCTGTTGGCTCAATGCCCAATAATTTTGCTCCAACTAAATCAGCTGATAAGATATCTGAGGAAGCAACGAGGATGTTTTTTCTGTGAGGTTTTCCATCAATAGCAGGTCCTCTTTCAAGAGTATAGATCCCATCAATGATTGTCAATACCTTTTTGAGTTTATTAGGCAATTTAGCAACATTGTGATGTAAATCTTTTACAGGATCATCACTATGGAATTTTTTACGAGAAGCATAGTTTATCAATCCCTTCAAACATTTGAAACCCAATGTAACAACAGCTTGGGAATGAGTCTTTAATACAGGGATATCGATTACTACATCCGCAGCCAACGCATCAGAATTAAAATTGACTTTAAAACCTGTTCCTAGGTCTATCTTCTCGAAAGGTCGAGTAAAAGTGTTGATTGGCTTTAAACCATATCGTTCTTTAAGCAGATTATACCCTAACTTTTCAAACGCATCTTCTGCAGTTGCAGTATCCTTAACATCGGTCGTTACAATCCCCTCTCCAATAGATATATCATCAATTCCACGCTCTTTCAATAAAACAACAACATCTTCAATAACACGAGAACTTGTTATTACACCCCATTTTGGAAAATTAGTACCAATATACCAATTTACTATGTTAGGTTTGATAAACACTTTTGCATTCTTGGGAATCTCATCAAATAAATTAGATAATTGCACCACTTTACGAATAGATTCTAAAGGTTCTTCATATTTAACAATAGCGACTTTTGATTTACTCATATATTTACACCAAAAAATTAGAATATTTACTATAAGATGTGAATATTAAATATCTTAAAAATTAATTTGTTATGAAGGTAAAAAAAAAAGGATTGTATGAAATATCTATTTAGATTACTTCAAATTGGGGATTATTTCCTCAGCTATAATCCTTGTTGCATCGAAATGACTAAAAGTTGCATTTCTACTCGATCCCTCGGGTTGAAGCTCAAAGATAAAATGTTCGACTCATGCATCAGGAAATATCCCTTGAAAGGAAGAGAATTCTCTATAGTTTGCTTTGCCATTCATCCCTTAAAATGCTAAGCATTATGGAATCGTGATATTCACCATTTATATAAACAGCATGGCGCTTTGTTACCTCTTTTTGAAATCCAACCTTTAAGTATGATTTTAATGCTCGAGAATTAAACGAGTGTACCACAAGTTCAATTCTATTAAGGCATAATTTTTCAAAACCATAATTAACTAGTAGGTTCATAGCCTCAGTACCATAACCTTTACCGTGATACTCCTTTTCTCCTATAATAATTCCACATTTACCAATTCGGTTTTTCCAATCAACGCTAATATCACAATTTCCAATAAGAATCTCATTATTCTTCTCAAGTGTTATAATTGAAAAAAGAATATCATTCTCATTTTTTTGCATTTCATTATACCAATCTTCTTCCATTTCTCTTGTAATTGGTCTAAATATTGTCAGGTATTGAGTGATTTCAGTGTCATTCATCCACTTTTGAAACTGTTCAATATATTCTCTTTTCGGTGGAACAAGCCTAACTTTATCTCCTTTCAACATAATTTATCTTTTAACCCATTCTTCTCGTAAAATACTCATAAAAATAACATCATGGTATTCCCCACTTATAAATATAGCTTGTCTCATTCGTCCTTCTTCCATAAAACCAATTTTACTATAAGAATTTATAGCTCTAGTATTGAATTCATAGACCCGTAATTGTATTCGGTTTAAATTGACAGATTTAAAGCCATAATCTATTAAAATTTCCATTGCTTCTGTTCCATATCCTTTACTTTGACAATCTTTTTCTCCAATTGTGATTCCTACTTCAGCAACTCGATTTTTCCAATCTATATTATGTATTCCACAATTTCCTATATGCCTTTCTTCACCATTTTCATCATGGATAAGAATAGCAAAAGCAATGGTATCATCTCGATTTTTTAAGTTTTCAATCCAATCTTCCTCGAACATACGTGTAAGTGGACGATACATGGTTAAATATTGAGTTATTTCTGGATCATTAAACCATTTAAGATATAAATCGATATATTCTCGTTTAATAGGTCCAAGTGTTACTCTCTCTCCCTTTAACATAAATGAGAAGAATCGATATTTGAATAAAAAATTAATGAATTCAGTTTTGATTTCATAAAGAAATTAGAAAAAAAAGGAGATTTTTAGAATGTTATTCCATAGTATCGTGCAATTTTTTTCACTATCTCAAATGAAATTATACAGATGAGTGATATCAAGAAGCAAACCAGCCAATCCATTCCAGTTAAATACATAAACATGAAATTTATTCCCCAATCAGCTAGAGTAACTTGAACTCCTGGGATGTACATGAGCATTAGAAAAAGAGCAAACAGAAATCCAATTATGAGATACATTCTTTTATTGCTATCTTCAATTAAACTCCTAATTAAAGATTTATTTGGTCGTCTAATCTGAAATACCAAGAAAGATTCACAGAAGAAAAGGGTTACCATAAGCATCGTAAGTGCTTTTCCATATTGCAATAGTTCTGGGTCAGAGATCAATGGATAGAAATCCTGAAGATCTGAACGCCATAAAATAACGGTTTCATCGGTGTAAAGATAACTATGATTAAGTCCACTAATATTAACATTTTCAGGGAAAACGGGATAGAAGCCGGTTATTGTTATAAAATATACTATAACCATACTAACCGCTAAAAGAATCCCAAATATAAATAAAAGTACAATAGTATTTCTAGATAATATTTCTTCAGAATCACGTGGTTGTTCCTTCATTACATCTTTAGATGTCATATCAAACGTAAGAATTAAACCCGGGAATATGTGTAGAGTAATAGAGAGAAAAATCCATTGATAATAGAATGGGTCATCCAAAAAGTATGGTTTTTTTAGAATAATTGCCAATAGAAATTGTACAATACCTTCAAACACATTAATACAGATATAAAAAATTACTACAGCACGAATTCTTGCAAAGATACCCCTACCTTCATGAATACCTGTAACAATCGAGTTAAAAGAATCATCAGAAATCACCATATCTGAGGCTTCCTTAGCTACATCAGTACCTGTAATTCCCATTGCTATCCCTGCATCCGCCATATTTAAGGCTAAAGCATCATTAACACCGTCTCCAGTCATAGCAACAACTTTATTCTGTTTTTGATATTTTTCTATAATTTGTTCCTTATGTTCTGGTGATACCCGTGCAAAAACCTTAACTTTTGAGAATTCATCATATGAATCAATATTTTTAACATCTTTACCTTCAAGAGCAATTTCAGTTTCTTTAGTAATAATTGAGATTTGGGAGGCAATGGCTTTAGCTGTGGTAGGAGAATCGCCAGTAATCATTATAACGTCCACCCCTGCTTCATGGCATTCTTCAACAGAATCTTTTACACCTTCTCTGGGAGGATCTAAAATTGTTACGAATCCGATATAGGTCAAATTGGATTCACTTATTTCTCTTCCCTCATCTCCTTCTGGAGGGATATCAGCCATTTCTTTATAACATAAGCTAAGTATTCTGTAACCTTGTTGAGCGTAAAGATTAACTATTTCCATTACTTTATCTTTTACTTCTTTGTTAAAATCAATTTCTTTATCGTTATAAATAATTTTGGAGCACATCGGCATTAAAATTTCGCTCGCACCTTTAGTGAAAGAAATGTAAGCATGATCTCTTTTATATAATTTGGTCATTCGTTTTAAAGAACTATCGAAAGGATATTCTGTAATTGATTCATATTCATCAAGTAAATAGTCGCCCATCCCTTTCTGAAACAAAACCATCAAGGCCCCTTCGGTTGGGGAACCAATTACACTCCAATCATAAATTGTCTTTCCAGAAATTGTTAGTTCATTTTTAACTAGCGCCGAATTATTATTTAAAAAACCTGAAGTAAGAAGTAATTTAAGGTGCGGATATTCTTCAATATGCTTAACATATACATGATTTTTAGGATCGTCCATTAATACAATATCACCATCGGGTGAATATCCACTCCCCGTTACTCTAAATATTGAGCCATTTGTCCAAACATGTTGAATTGACATTTGATTTTTAGTTAATGTCCCCGTTTTATCAGAACAAACAACACTTACACGTCCTAAACTATCAACTGAGGCAAGATTTCTTATTATAACGCCATGATGAGCCATAGCAAGAACACCTGTTATCAAAATAATGGTGACAAGTAGTGGAATATTGATAGGCATTAAATCAAGAGCAGAATTTAAACTCTTCACGATGTCAAGAGTGTGAGGAGGGACTGCCCATAATATCATAAGTATTATAAACCAAAATATAAAAACCCCTAAACCTAACCATTTGCCAAAATTATTCATCTTTTGCCGAATGGGTATTTCACTGGTTCCCGCCTCTTCTAGACCTTGTGAGATTTTCCCTATCTCAGTATCTCCTCCCGTTTTTACGACTATAGCTTTGCCATTGCCTGTCGTAATAAATGTTCCATAGAAAACCATATTAATTCTTTTGACGATAGCTATATCTTCACCTTTAATTGCTTTTCCAGTTTCATCCTTCTCTACAGGTTCACTTTCTCCTGTTAAAGATGCTTCATTCGCTTCCAGATTAAAACCTTCTATTATCCGAGAATCCGCAGGTATTTTATCTCCTTGATTTAATATCAATAGATCCCCTTTAACAATTTCTTTAGTCAGAACCTCTACTTTTTGTCCATTTCGGATTATAGTTGATGTAGGTGCAGATAATTCACGTAATGCTTCAAGCTTTTTAGTAGCTCTATATTGCTGAATAATTGCTACTAAGCAATTTAAAAGGACAATCCCTAGAGTTAATGTGATAAAAATTAATTGTCCTTCTCCAACAAAAAGCCATGCTAAAAACAAAATCAAAGCTCCTATAAGGTAAATTACGATCAGCCAGTTGAATAAGGGAGCAAGGTATATTTTAATGAAGCCTTTCGATACTTTTGGGATCTCATTAAGCCCAAATTCTTCTAATCGTTTTTTAGCTTCTTCTTCGGTCAAACCACTTTTTGGATTTGTTTCAAGTTTTTCATAGATTTGGTTCAATTCAAGATTATAATAATTATCTTTTGTAGACTCCATGTTGAATCTCTCACAGTCTAATTTATATAGTTAAATTTGAAAGATAATTTAATAAATAACCAATAATAATCATGACTTTTAATATTTGAGGAATTTTATTTCAAATCCCTTTTCTTTTATTAAATAATTCAAATTAGTTTGTTGAATTTATTACCAATGCTGTCTAAGCTCTTTTTTATTAATCTTAGCTACTTGATCAATTGCATACAGAATAAATTTACAACATTTATTTTCCCAAGCTCTAGCTTTAACATATGGTTTGAGATCAATATTCAAATCAAAGCCACATAATTCCTCACACATTACTGATCCAAATTTCTCTTCAAATCTTTTAACAAATTTCAAAGCTTTCCCATATACTTTAGGAACCTCCAAATCCTTTATTTTTTCTCGACCTCCTGATATAATTCCAATGGCGGCTACTGCTCCAGAAATTGCACCACATGGACCTTTCCAACCATCCTTTCCTTTAAAATGAGCAAATCCACTGAATGGAACAGCGAGATTATTAAAATAGATATTATTTGCATCTTTTAAATCTAGTACTTCTATTATACTATTAAGAGTATCAGCCGCACAACTATTTCCTATATTTTTACCTAACGGGGGGAGGAAACTCTCTAGTTCTTTAAGTTTTTCTTCAAACCGCTGAGTAATTTCCTTCTGTTGAAAATCAGAGCTTGCCATAATATACATAAAAGGAAGCTCATTCTAAATAAAGTTAACTATAAACTATCAGAAATGAATGTTTCTTCTTCGAGAAAAGAATTTAAAAATTTCTATTCCAATTATTCCGGGTAATGCTAATAAAATGCAAATCATCCAATCGATTCCACTTAGGAACATAAAATTGATCTGAAAATCTAACCCCAGGACCACATTTAGATGATAATTAACTGTATAGGAAAAGCAGATGTAAAGAATGTGCAAACTCAATGTGAAAAAACAAATCACAAATAATGAACGGCTAAACTCTTCTTTTAAGCTCTTTAATAACGATTTATTTGGTCTTCTGATTGTCCAAATAAAATTTGTCTCAAGGATAAAAAGCGTAGTGATGAACATTGTTCTTGCTTTTTGTTCGAGTTCTTGCCCCGGAACAACATAACTTATACTAGGATTTAAATTCCACTCATTTAATGGAATTACACCCATCAAAGTTAATTGTGCTGCCAAAACTAATCCTATTCCCATTAGTAATGCTTGCATCAATAACATAATCCATATATTCTTATTTAGTATTTCTTCCTCATCTCTGGGTGGTTCTAACATAATATCTTTAGGATGTGAATCGATGACTAATGCTAACGAAGGAAGTGAATGAACTATTCCAAAAATATAAATATGCTGCCACTCAGAGCTAAATAGTTGGAATGTGGGGATAAATTCATACCCAAAAAAGATAATAGACTCCATTATATTTAAAACGATGAAAAAATAGATTATTACTCTAATTTTAGAAAATAACCCTCTACCTATTTTGACACCCTCTTCTATTGATGTAAAATTATCATCTGAAATAACCATATCTGCTGTTTCTTTTGCGACATCCGTCCCTGTTATTCCCATGGCGATTCCGGCATTTGCTAGCTTTAAAGCAAGAGAATCATTTATTCCATCTCCAGTCATTGCGACAACGTGATTTTGATCTTGATAGCGATTCACAATTACTTCTTTATCACTTGGTTCAACCCGCGCAAATACCGAGATTTTTTTAAAATCCTGTTCATTAAATTGGCTTATTTGTTTTCCTTCTGCTACGATATCTCCTTCACTGTATATACCCATTTGAGAAGCGATAGTCTTTGCTGTCGCAGGATGATCACCAGTAATCATGATTACCCTGATTTTCCCTGATTTACATTCTTCTACAGACTCTTTAACACCATTGCGAGGAGGGTCCATTATTGAAACGTATCCCAGAAAGATAAGATTTTTTTCAATTAATTCCCGTTTTGGATGATTATAATCGGATATTTCCTTATAAGCAATTGCCAGTATTCTAAAACCTTGAGTTGCCCGATTATCTATTTTTTCTAAGATATTCCTTTTACTATTATCATCAAATTTTTCAAGAGTTCCATTTTTTTCAATTATAGAGCAGATACTAATAATATTTTCAGGAGCTCCTTTAGAGAATACAAACTTTTTCTTGCTATCTCCTTTTAATTCATAAATTGAGCTCATACGTTTTAATTCGGAGTTAAAAGAAAATTCAGTAAGAAGTTCATACCTTTTTTTTATGTCATAAGGGGTGTATCCTGCCTTTTCAGATAAGACTAGTAAAGCAGCTTCTGTTGGGGAACCTAATGCACGTCTCACAGCCATTTCCTTTTTTTCTCTTACTCTGACTTTAACGTCTTCAAATACAAGTTGAGCATTGTTATTCAATACACCTGAATCAATGAATTTTTGAAATGTGGGATTATTATCTAAGCTAACCTTTTCACCATTGAGTATTATTTCACCTTCTGCGTCATACCCAGATCCGCTAACACTGTATTCAACATCATCTATCCAAAAATTTTCCACGGTCATCTCGTTTTTTGTTATAGTTCCTGTCTTATCTGAACAGATAACAGATACACGCCCTAAAGATTCGATTGCTGAGAGATTTTTTATAATTACTCCATGTTGAGCCATACTTAAAACACCTGTTATAAGGACAAGTGTGCTTAATAGAGGTAAATTTATTGGTAATACATTAGTGGCTCTTAAGATAGAACTTATTAAAGCAGAGCTTATTTCTGATTGAATAAAATTGCCTTGATATGCCAAGATGATAAATTTATACGATATTAAAATAATTAAATTGATTAAGACAATTATACCCAAAATATAACCCAATCTATTTAATTTTCGAGTTAGTGGGATCTCTTCAATACTTCCCATTTCATTTAATGTTACAGAAATTTTCCCTATTTCGGTATTTGCACCTGTACTAGTAATTATAGCTTTGGCTCTTCCTGTATGTACATATGTCCCCATAAACATCATATTAGATTGTTTTTGAATAGGAACATTATCTTTATTGAGAATATTATTGTTTTTTTCAACTGGTTCACTTTCACCTGTTAAGGGAGCTTCATCAATAGTAAGATTAATTTGAGTAATAATTCTACCATCTGCCGGAATTTTATCACCTTGTTCTAAATACACTATATCTCCAGGGACTAAATCATTGTTCGGAATCTCAGATTGGCTTCCATCTCTTAATACAGTTGCCTTTAATGCAGAAATTTTCCGTAAAGATTCAAGTGCTTTTTGGGCTCTATATTGTTGTATAATAACAGTCGCAGAGTTTATAAAAACTACAGTAAAAGTAATAATGGTATCTTCCGGTGACCCTAAGATAACTACAACTATTCCCGTTATTATAAGGATTAATATTAGAAAGTTAAAAATAGGAGCAAAATATATCTTCCATATAGATTTCTTAATCTTAGGTAATTCGTTATAACCGTAGTTTCTATGCCTATTTTCCAGCTCAGATGACTTTAATCCATATTCAAAATCTGTTTTAAAGTCTTTTTGTAATTCAACGAGAGTTTGATGATAATAAGTAGTCTTAACCTCTGTCATAATTATTATCGTTGTTCTGGTAAATATAGGTAAAATAATAAATAGAATAGATTTAAAAGTTTTTAATAAAGTTTAATATCCTCAAAAATGATAATTCATAAAATATTAGAGCTTAAATTCTTGAGGTTCACCTAATATATCGACTAGGGTATGAAATTTCTTCCTAATTGTAGTGCTTGAAAATTTCGTGTATTTTTCGACTAAATTTTGAGTGAAAATTTTCCGATTATCAAATGTCTGGCCAATATAATATATGAGTCC
>JBHLOF010000151.1:0-7726 GCA_048940805.1 Promethearchaeota archaeon | reverse complement strand
GCGGTCATTAAAAAATTAAAAGATTTATATTGCGCTTGATCTAATTCCGAATCTTCTGGAAAACAATTCAAAAAACAGATTTGATTATTTTGGGTTATTTCCGTTGAATAAACCTTTTTTCCAAATTCCATAGCTTCTCTGTGAGCCTCCTTGAAATGTCCTGCAAAGATCCCAGCAATTTCGCAATCATCAGTGTAAATAATGTTTATTGAAAAATCCAATCCAACTTTCTCAGCAATATCCTCTATATCTTTTCGTACTTCAGTAATTATACCAATTCCTCCGGATAAACCTCTATGATTTGCTTCAAGAGTATTGATTCCGCAAACTCCTGGGAGAACAATTTTTGCACCTCCTCCAAATCCTGCAAGTGTATGAGGTATTACACCTCCTATTGCTATTTTTAAATCGCCATCAACATATGTTTTGTTAACATAAATTGGCGTTCCCTTAGAGGATTCGCCCATATATTCCAAATTTTCATAAGGATGATGGTTTTCAATTCGAAATTTCTTCACTGTTTCCTCGCCCAATTTTAGAATACAATCATACCTTGTCATTGGTCGATGAGCTCCTATAGCCAATAAGATAGTAATTTGGTTCTCTTGAACCCCAGCTTTCTTTAATTCCTCAAGAACGAAAGGGAATATTTTATAAATTGGCGTTGGTCTTGTCATGTCATCAATAACAATAACAACATTTTTTTTACCCATAGCTAATTCTGATAATTTTAATGTTCCAATTGGATTTAATATAGCTTTATTGATTTCTGATCCAGATAATTCGTTGTATTTCGCACCTTCCATATTAAATTTTGATATAACCCAAGAATCGGGGAAATCTAAGTTAATAAATTCTGGTTCTCTCCACACAGCCCATGGAATCTTAAATGTTTGAGTCATTTTATCTAAACATTAGTTCTATATAGTACTTTTTTAAATGAATATTTAAGTTTATTATTTTCTTTTAATCAATAAAAGAGTTCTATTTTAATAACAAAATAATTTTTGGTGATTATTTTAACAACCATGAAAAAAAACTTTATAATAATGAAATTCGGTGGCTCCTGTCTACAAGATGTTAGATCTTTTATTCAAACTTCAAAAATCATTAAAAATCATATTAATAAATCGAGATTAATATTGGTGACCTCAGCCATGAAAGGTATTACAGATGAATTAATTAATTTCTATAGAAAATCTTGTAGTGAAGATTTTGATTGTGATATGATACTTCAGAATATAAAATTTATACATCGAAATGTTATTGAAAAGTTAATTGATTCATCTAGTATTGAATATAAAAAGGCAATCGATTTTTTGAGAAAAAATCTTGACGAACTAAGCCAACTAGGACAAGTAATCCGTCTTATTAGACCAAGTGATGAAATTCAAGATCTTATCATTTCTTATGGAGAAAAACTTAGTACGTTTATATTATCTCAGTTTCTTAACAACCTAGGAATTAAATCCGCATATTTTCCTTCAAATGAATTGATTCTTACAGATGATAATTTCGGGAATGCTCTGCCATTATTGGATGAGACTGAAAATAAAATAAGTGAGAAATTGGTACCAGAATTGAATTCTGATCCTGATCTTATTGCATGTATCACAGGATTTTTTGCTTCAACCAAAGATGATAAAAAAATCACGACCCTTGGAAGGGGTGGAACAGACTTAACTGCTGCGGTAATAGCTTATTCATTAAGGAATAAATATGATACTAAAGTTATTTATTGGAAAGATGTTAAGGGCTTACTAGATGCTGACCCTAAAATTGCCAAAAAAACCTCTCTATTAAAACAAATTTCATATGTTGAGGCTAAGGAACTTGCTTTTTTTGGAACAAAAGTTTTACATCCTTTATGTCTTGATGTAAATGAAAAGGGAAATGTTCCCTCTGAAATCAGATCATTTCAAGAACCTGATAGTGATGAGTTTACAACAATTACTAAAGAAATCATTAAAGATGGAAAAGCGATTAAAGCTATTACTTCACTCTATAAGCTTTCAATAGTCACTCTTGAAGGTGATACAATGATTCCCCTCTCGGGAACAGCATCTAAACTCTTTTCACTGCTGGGAGAAAATAATGTAGATGTCGTATTTATATCTCAGAGTTCCTCAGAAAATAACCTTACGTTCGGGATCAATTATGAAGATTCGAAAAGAGTAAGTTTTTTACTGAGGAATTCAGAATTCTTTGGCAAGAATTGGTTTCGTGTTAAAATAAATAATGATATCTCTCTAGTTGCTGTTATAGGTGCTGGAGTACTCTATACACCAGGTATAGCTGGTAAAGTGTTTACAACATTGGGTGATAATGATATTAATATATTAGCTATTGCTCAGGGTTCTTCTGAATTAAATTTTACAGCGATAATTGAAAGGAAAGACTGCGAAAAGGCAATTAATGTTCTTTATGATGCGTTTATTGGTTAAGCCTACTTGAGTTAATAAAAATTTGAAAATCTTTCCTTTGCAATTTCTCGCCTAATTTCCCTCCTTTTTGCTTTATCAATATTATCTCTTAAAGCATTATTGCATATTTGTTTTCCGATAATAACCTTCGGATTATTTGCCCAATTCGTCTCTAATAATAAACAAAGATAATATATCGATGATAATATAAAAGATACTAGTAGACCAATCGATTCTTCGGAGGTATCATTTAAAGTAACCTTTGCTGTTGGTACGCCTTGCTGAATCAATGCTTGAAAAGTTGCATCTGCTTGATAATTTATTATTGTTTGAGCACTTTTTCCGTTTACATAATCAATACTCGATGTCAGTACCATGTCTCCTTTTTCATTTTCAATGGTCCATAAAACAGGGATTACAAATCCCTTCATACCTCCTAACAAATACTCCAAGACTGAATGTTGACAAAGGGGTGCTTCTTGGTATACCCCTATCATCCCTTTTTCATCCTTTCCTGTGCTTTCAGAAATTCCTTGAACCCACAATCCAACACCTCCTTCTAAATTTTTTGAATAAGGCATTGAAAAAATTCCTCTATAACCTTTCTTATATAAGTTATATATATAAGAAGCAAATTCAATAGCAATACTGTTATCATAATCAGAAAAACTTTCATAACCCTTTTCCAAACCTTTTAAAAACTTTTCAATATTAATTCCAGAAATTATAGCAGGGATAATCCCTACATTAGTTACCGATCCGGCAAAACGACCAGAAAGATCTGGAACATCCATGATAGGGCAATTAATTTCCTTCAAGATTTTGTTCATTGTTCCGCTGGATGATAAACCTAAAAATTTGTATCCCCTTTTCAAAAAAGTACCAATTGTAGAATTAACATCTAATGTTTCACCACCTCTTGAAATAGGAATTACAATTGAGTTATTTGGGTTTGTTTCTAATAAACATTGATTTAATTCCACCGCTCTTGAACTTGTAATTGGAAAAAGCTTTTTCTTGGAAAGATGTTTTAAAGTTAGTAAAGTTTGAATAGATCCACCGGTTCCTAACACTATAATATTCTTTATTGTGTCTGTTAAAAATGGTTTGATTGTTTGGTTGATTTTGTTGAAATCAATATAAGACGTTGTATCAAAAAAAAATGGGGAATCCCAATTATTTTTGTTACTTTTTATTCGATCTATTGATGCAGAGAGTAACTTATTATTTAATTTTGGATAATATTCTAGATTGAGGCTTATTTCCATGATATTATTCCCTTTAGATTTGATAAATTTCTAATTATTTCTAATAATTCTGTTTAGTTTTTATTGTTTTATTAATCTAAATAATAATCCTAAGTTTAAATAACAAATTTTTAATAATTTGAGTCTCTAATATTTTGTCGAATAAACTAATTCTTTAATAAAAAAAAATCTATAAACCTTAACTCTATTTTACTTAAAATAAGGAACAGAACAATTATGCATAATAGAAAATAAGTATATAAAATACTATAAAATTTTAAACAAGTGATCAAATGTGGCTAAAGCAGTAGATTTGAATGAAAATGAGGATTTTGTTGATGGGCAGCCATATTTCTGTCCAGAATGTAAAAGAACACATACTAAGGGAAAGGTATATAAAGATCATATAAAATTTGCTCAAAAAGAAAAACCGAGTAAAGAAATGAATGAAGATATCTATGATGAAGAACAGGAATTAATTGAAGCATTTGATGAAATAGAAAAAGAAGGGAGTGAATTCGATATCGAAGAATTTCCAGAAGAAGAGAAGGAGGATTTACAGATAGAACAAGCGGGAAATACCATGAATGATAGTGTAGATGCTGTGAAAAAACTTCCTGGCGTAGGAGAGGCAACATTAAATAAGCTAATAAAAGCAGGTTTCAACAGCCTTGAATCAATTGCCTATACACCACCCCAAATTATTAAAGACGAGAGTGGACTCGGAGATAAGACTACTGAAAAACTCATTAAAGCTTCGATGGAGCAATTAGGATTGGGTTTTAAATCCGCTGAAGTAATATGGGAACATAGAAAAAATATTGCTAGAATTACAACAGGTAGTCAAGAATTAGATGATTTATTGAGTGGTGGCGTCGAAACAGGGAGTGTAATTGAATTCTTTGGAGAATTTAGGACGGGTAAAACTCAAATAATGCATCAATTATGTGTGAATGTACAGCTACCAAGAGAACGAGGGGGCTTAGAAGGAAAGGCATTATATATAGATACGGAAGGTACCTTTCGACCAGAAAGGATAATACAAATGTCAGAAGGGCTTGATTTAGATTATAAAAAAGTGCTTAAAAACATAATTTTTGGAAGAGCATATAATAGTGACCACCAAATTCTCTTAATTAAGGAAGCCGCCAATTTGATTAAAGAAAAAAATATAAAACTAATTGTAATTGACTCACTAATAGGTCATTTCCGAAGTGAATATATCGGTCGCGGTACACTTGCAACCAGACAACAAACTCTTAATGCCCATCTCCATGATCTATTGAGATTATGTGATATTTACACAGATTTAGCAATTGTGTTAACAAATCAAGTTCAAGCTAAGCCAGATGTCTTTTATGGTAATCCTTTGCAAGCAGCAGGAGGAAATATTGTTGCTCATGGATCTACAATAAGGATATATTTACGAAAAGGAAAGGGGGAACAAAGAATTGCAAAAGTAGTAGACGCACCTCATCTACCTGAAGGTGAAGCTGTTTTTAGTATTCTTGAGAGTGGGATTGCTGATTAATTCAAGTTGGGGGAAGGATAAGCACTAATTTTAAATCCTAAATTTTAATTTTCCAGCCCTCTTTTTGAGTAAATTCGATTTTTCCATTAGAATTCATTTGAGATATTATTGAATTAATCGTTTTTTCAGAAATTGTAATTCTCTGTGTTGTGGCTCTTTCAAGAACTTTATTATTTAAAATTTTTAGAGATATCACTGATTTTTCTTCATATAGAATCTTTAAAATTATGTTCTTAATCTGGTTTTCAATTTGAGATGAGATGGGATATCCCTCCTATATTAAATGGAATATAACAAATTCACAAATTCTCTTAATATTATAAAATTGTTATAATATATAATAACTTCCCATAGAAAATAGAAATATAAAATAAAATATTGAAAAGAAAAAATTAGATTAGTTTCTCATATTCCTTAGATTTATTTGAAAGTCGCTTAACCTCTTTTGTCATATCAGTTACACCTAGTTTAAAAATCTCAGAGGCAATTTTTGAAGAGATCTTGTATTTTTGAGAGGCTTCATTGTATTTTTCTTTCTTAGCGGCTAATTTCGCTTCCTTTTCAAGTGAAATCATCTTTATCTTAAGGTCTTCTATCTTTGTTTGACGAATGAGCTCTTCTAATTCCTCTGATTCTCCAATTAACTCCCAATTAACGGCTATCTTAATAGCATTCTGGTAGATATTTATTGTTTTTTCATAATCTTTTTCTTTCTTGGATGTTTTTGCTATCTTTTTTAGATTTTTAATTTCTTTTCTAGCAACTTTAACATTGTCAATAATTGCAGTTCCTGGTTTCTCTTCGATTGGAGCGGATACAATTTCGTGTTCACCTAAACTAGCGAAATATGCCTCTCTCTCAGCAGGGCTCATTTGTGAGAGATCTTCTACTAACTTCTGTCGTTCTGCCTGGCTTAAATTAACTAAACTAGCAACTCTTTGATTTATAAGAACCATCTCCTGTTGTGAAATTGGGTGTACCCCAATCGCACTTATTTCAATAGGTATCATCATTTTCTTATCGCGTAATTCTTTTATTCCCATAAAAATTTCTGCTGTGTCTTTACTAGTTTTGTCCGCTGCTTCTTTAAGAAGAGTTGCAATAAAGAGGAATTTCCTTTCGGATGCTTTCATCAAATTATTTGCCACCTTCAATACATCTTTAGAATGGGGATTCTTCAAAGCTTTAACATTAGAAAATTCATATGAAATTTCATGTGGTAATATTATTGAAGTGTTCAGAACTTCATCAATTAGTGCTCCAGAATTTCTGAATACATTCAGTTGACCTCTCCAATTAGGTAATTCATTAGTATATATTGTCTCGAATTCTGTTATAAACTCCATTAAGTTTTTGCGCAAAATAATAGATGCTTTTTTGCTTAAAACTAAAGCTACTCTTATATATTCCCCATCAGACAGAAGCAACATTTTATCACCATAGCTAATCTCGTTTAATTCTTCTTGACAAACTAGATCTTTACCAAATGAACATATCGCTGTTATAAATCCACTAATTAATTCAGGATCTATTTCTTCTGATCCAAATGACTTAAAATAGACACATGTCCCTGTTCCTTTATATAAGACTAGAATGTGCTCTAAATTTATTGCATCATCGAAAATTGTTTTAACCTCCTTTAGAATACGGGATTTTTCCCGCTTCTTGGGAACAATAACACCTCTATATACTCCAATAGATCCCCCTACTAAAGCCAGTGCAGCACCAATAATGATTAAATAAGGGATCAGATCTTTAAATGATAAACCAGCGGATAAAGGATTAACATCAATATTAGATATAGTGAGAACATCACCAAGATGATAATATTCTGAATCTAATTGAATAGTTAAATTCATAGTTCTCGCGTCACTCCTTACAGTTATTTCAAATAACGCTTCACCTGTACTATTGGTACTTTGAATCTGAATTGTGGATGCTAAATCATTGAAAAATGGGGTGAGATGTATGATGTTAGTTCCTGTTAAAGGTAACCAAATTGAACCATTTAGGTATTCAGCTTTTACTACGATAGAAAAAACACCACCCGCATCCACTTCAGTTGGAGCTGTAATATTTAACCGTACTTGATGTCTTGCAATTACCGTTAAATTAAATACGAAAAAGGTTGACTCATAGTTACTTTTTGTAATTGTAATATTTATCAAATAGTTACCTGGAATCAATGCTGTATTGGAAGTGTCAATATCACCTACATGGTAATCAAAATTTAAATCAAAAATTAAACTATGAGTAAGTGTACCATTATCTCCTGAAAGAAGGTTTTCATACCAAATACTGTATGAATCAGCAGCCCCTATTACTAAGGAATTTCCATACTCTAGATCTGTTACATTGAACACAGTTGTAATATCACTTCCCTCAAATATTGTAAAATTGTACAATCCCAAAGGCGTTAACTGACCGCCTGGATCAGAGATGGAAATCAAATGAATTTGAGTATAATTTCCTCTTAGGGAAAATTGAATTTGAGCTAGACTCCAATTAAAGTTAGGGAACTTGGA
>JBHLOF010000039.1:0-33305 GCA_048940805.1 Promethearchaeota archaeon | reverse complement strand
GAAGCTACTAGTAATCTTATAGAACAGCAATTCAAGATACCTGGTAAAGATATAATTATTGGTAGAACTCCAGATATTTCTGTGAAAATAAGTAATTCTGGGCAGGTTGTAAAAAAGTTTAAAGACATGTTCAATTCTAATCTACAGCTATTTATTGATGGTAAATACCTGCAATTTTTGAATCTATTCAAGAAGATTAAAGGGATAGACGAGAATTATATTAATGAAATATACCAAGATCTTGAACTAAAATTTGAAAATTTAAAGGGTACTGAGAATATAAACATAGTCGTTTTATATGCCATTGTATTGAATTCACTTATTTCAAGTATACGAGATCTTAACTTTGCAGAAATAATAAGGGAAATAAAGAAACGTGTAAAAAAGCGAATCTCTATAAATGATCGTCAAATTCAAAAGGAATTGGATAAACTCTTTATGGTTAATGATAATAACGTCTCGATACTATATAATATTTCATATTTGGATACCTTAGCAGAGTCCTTTAATTATAAAAAGGTCGCACATATTTGTAAGATTCAAAAAAGCAAATTTATTAACCAAATTGTAAAACTCATAATTTTTTCGAAAAATTAAGATCCTAACATTTCCTCAAAGAGGACATTAATCAGAATATCTAAAACTTTTTCTCTTAACTCCGGATTTTGTACTCTTACTCTTTCTGAAAATTCAATTTGCATTGCTTGGCTAGTAGGAATTTGAGAGGCACCATACTTTTTTGTTATAAATCCTCCAGTTAAGGCATATTCTTTCCGATTGGGGTGGCCTGGAGCTATTGAGATTCCCAAATCAAGGGAGTTTTGAATTATCTTCCCACGAATGTTATTTCCCCACTCCTTTTTAGGTACACAGTCTACAAATAAGGATTCTAAATTATTTGTACCTAAAATTATGTCTACATCACGATAACCTCGTGGTCGATTATAAGATTCAAAACCATGAATATCAATTAACAGAGAGCGAGAATAATGATGTAGATTGTCTAAGATATATTCTTTAATTTTTCCATGATATGTCTTATAGAATTGTTCTGCAATCGAGGAACTTTGAACAAATGCTTCTTTTTCAACTCTATTCATATCAATTTTACTTCGTCTTACATTAGAAATTACATAGGAGGGTATTTTTTCAACAATATTCTGTGTAATAAATTTCATTTTAAGACCTTGAACTAATATCTTAGCGATTTCGATAGTATTTCCATCTATTCCCAAAATTCCTTGCGACCGTTTTGGAATATTCGCACATTCCAATACTCCTCCGTGAGGTACAGAGATAATTAGAGGAATTGTGCCTTTTTGAAACTCTATAAAATCTGTCAGATTTTGCATAGTATTAAAAATTAATAATAAAAAAAGATAATTAAAATTTAATTATATAAGTGTCATATATCGGAGAATGATAAAGATGCTAAGCCATACCCCAAAACCAATTATCCCAAAAGTATAATATGCAAATGAGTTTTTATCCTTTTCAAAGGTGATATATGCGAATAACCAGGTACCGAGTCCACCAATTGCTCCTAATAAAACATCAGTAAACATGTTTTGCAAACTGTCTGGTCGATTTTCGAATTTCCAACCTAAATCAAGGAATATAAAATTTTCCACAACTTCCCATAGAATGACAAAAATCATAGTGAGGATAAACACGAATAATAACGAAAAAATTGGAATCGCACCTTTTTTTTTAGGAATCGTGTAAAATAAAGAAAAGAATAGAAACAAACCTATACCATAACATATATGACCAATCGAATAAAAATCGAACCATGATATACCAACTTCACTTATATCTGTAGCTATCAACCAATTAAAAAGCATGATTACATACTACCTTCTTGTTGTCAGTTAAAGTACACTTTTTTAGATAATAATAAAAAAAAGATAATATATATTGATTGGAATTAGAATTCAAGAATTAAATAAATTACAAAGAAGACAACGAATAAAATGACATCAGAGATATAAAATAGAAGAAATTCATATTTTTTCACTTTTTCATAGAGCAAATAACCAATTCCCCAACATATTAAACCACTTATACCTCCAAGTATTATGTCTGCAATGGCATTTATAATACTATCTGCTTGGTTCTGATGTTTTAGTCCCCACATTAAAACAAGTGTGTTTTCTACAATCTCCCAAAACACAGCAAATATAATAGTACCAACAAAGAACCATATCCAATGAGATTTTTGAACTTTAAAATGATTAGGATCAAACACATTTCGAATTGTAGAAATTAGCGAGATTAAAGCGAAAACAACAACTCCCATCGCTAAGTGCCCAAAACTAAAGTAATCAAAAACAGACAGACCAACTTCATTCGGTAAAGTTGCCCATAACCAATTAAATATCACTTTTATATCACATTTAATTTTTTTATTACTTTACAATACCCAATTATAGATCAATTATAGATTTGCTTTAAAAAATATTGTATTATATTAAATCTAATTATTCAAGCATAATGACTAAGGTAATCATTAATTGAAGAAAATTGCGATAGTTTTTTATTATCACAAACACAATTTTTATAGTTTAAATGCAATAGCTGGAGCCCTTGAAACAGATGAGATCTTTGAAAAAGTTGATTTTTACTTTAACAATTCCGTAGATAGGCTTTTAGAGACCCTCAATAAGTTAGTGAAATCTCCTGTTAAAATTGTAGTAGGGATTTCTTTTTTCACGACCCAACTTTTTGAGACTTATGAATTGATTCAAAAGATAAAAAGCAAATATTATGGGAAATGCTTACTTGTAGCCGGAGGTGCTCACCCAACAGGAGATCCAGTAGGAACCCTTGAAATGGGTTTTGATGTAGTGGTGGTTGGGGAGGGCGAAGAAACAATTATAAACCTCATAAAGAACCTAGATCAAAAAAAAAAATTGAGCGAAGTAAAGGGAATTGCATATTATGACTTCGAAAGTAATTACAAATTCGCAGGGAAACGTGCTCTTATAGATTTAAATGCTTATCCTCCTTTCCCGGTAAAAAATATCCGATTTGGAGCCATAGAAATAACAAGAGGTTGTCCTTATGTCTGTTATTTTTGTCAAACGCCATATATATCTGGTACAACCCCCAGACATCGAAGTATCGAAAATATCTGTGAATATGTTAAAGAATTGCATAATTATTATGGGGATCTTACCGATATTAGATTCATAACTCCTAATGCATTTTCGTACGGTTCTAAGGATGGAAAAACTCTAAATTTAGACTTGCTAAAAAATCTATTAATAAACATAAGGAATATAATTGGTCCTAAAGGAAGGATTTATATAGGAACTTTTCCGTCAGAAGTAAGACCTGAACACGTGACCCTAGATACATTGAATTTAGTATTACAATATGGTGATAATGATAATATTACTATTGGAGCACAATCAGGCAGTCAAAAAGTCCTTGATTTTTGCCACAGAGGACATACTGTTGAAGATATCTATAAAGCTGTAGAATTAACTTTAGAAAAGGGTCTTAAAATAAACGCTGATTTCATTTTTGGATTACCTGGGGAGGATGATGAAGCTGTTAAACAAACCGTAGATATGATGCATAACCTAGCAAATCAAGGAGCAAGAATTCATTCTCATACATTTATCCCCCTTCCTCAAACCCCATTCTCGGGAGAACGCTCTAAAAAGGTTCATGAAGCATATAAGAATGAGATGTCAAACCTAATCTCAAAAGGGTTAGCATTTGGAAATTGGAAAAGTCAAGAAAAATTTGCTAAGAAAATAACCCGATATCTTAAGAATAAAAAGATATAATTTAGATTTTCAATGTCTATTTCACAATTTGTACAATGTTTTGTTTTATCTCAAGAAATCCTTCCTTTTCTAATTGAATAAGTATGTCTTTTAGTTTGTTCTTATCAATACTTTTGAATTTTCCCTCAATTTCAGATATTTTGAAAATTCTCCCCGAAATTAGTAGTTTCAAGAGTTTTCCTCTTATTTGTCTATTTGAGCCTTGAAAAGGCGCTTGTTTTCGATAGTGAGCGCTTTGTTTGTTCAAATCTGGATATGTTTTTTTGAGCATAACTCCGTAATCCATGATGGCATAATACCATTCCCGAGGATTGGATCTATCAAGTGTCTTTTCCGAAATAGGGATAATTTCTTTATCATGAACACCATTTTTTCCATGAAAAAAGAAATAGATATATACTCTCCTTATATTAGTCTCAATAAAAATCGTCGGTTTATTAAAAGCAAAGGTGATTATCGATGATGCAGTATTATGTCCTACTTGAGGAAACGATTTTAATATCTCTACGGCATCTGGTAATCTTCCATTGTATTCATTAATAACAATATCCGAAATTTTCTTCAATGCAATTGCTCTTCTATTATAACCTAATCCCTGCCAAGCTTTAAGAACATCTTCCAGTGGGGCTTTTGATAAAGTATTGAAGTCCGGAAATTTACGCATAAAATTTAGGTATTTCTCTGAAACTCTTCCTGTTTGAGTTTGTTGGAGCATAATTTCAGAAACCAACACCTTATAAGGAGTTTGGTTCTTCCTAAAGGGAAACTCTCTTCTATGATGTTTATAATAACTATAAATTATGCTTCTGAAATAGTCAATAATTTCCTTTGATAAACCATTTTTAGCGTATAACTTATGAAATTCAGAGATAAACATATAATATTCTTATTAATTATTGTTTCTTTTAGTTCTAAAATATTTCACTTAGTGAGACTAAAGATAAATTCAGTAACTCCCCTTTCAATTCTTCTAAGTTTTTGAGTATATCCTGAATCATTGATAATATGAAGCATAGCCTTATTTTCTAGTAAAATTGATCCACCGAAACTATTATAATTAAGTTCTCGACCAATTTGAACTAGATACTGTAAAAGAGATTTAGAAAGCCCTAAACCACGCCAATCTTTATGAACTACAAAAACTAATTCGGCCAAGGAAGGTTGAGCTGTTTTGAAAAAACCACCCATCGCTACAATCTTTTCTTCATCATTTTTAGTTGAGATTCCAACTAAAATCATATCGGTTAAATAGTCAATATTAACCATAGGGGAAATTTTCTTACGGCGGAAATCCTTCATCGGAGTAAAAAATCTAAGGTATCTATCTTTATCATCAAGAGAATAGTGTAATTCTTGTACCATCCTTTCATCAGTTGGTTTTACCGGTCTAATTTTAATAGTTTCCTTGTTCTTTAAGGTTAAAGTAGTCTCATATTTCTGGGGATATATGGCAACTCTCCCATCAATAGAAATTGGTATGTTCTGATCTGAATAGATGTAATTCCATTTTTTAGCCTTTTCTAAAAGCTCTTCTCTAAAATCAGGGTGAGCTATATTAATCATTTGCAATGCTCTTTCTCTTATAGATTTTCCATACAAAGATGCTATTCCCCATTCTGAGACAACATAATGAACATCTCCCCTTGTAATTACGACACCGGAACCTGGTTGAAGGTAAGGTACGATACGAGAAACCACAGTTCCATCCTTTAATGTTGCGGTTGATGGGATTACCATTATAGGTTTACCGTATTTTGCACGTGCTGCTCCTCGGACAAAATCCACCTGTCCTCCAATTCCGCTAAAAAAATTGTGTCCGATTGAATCAGAATTTACTTGTCCTGTTAAATCTACGGATAAAGCCGCGTTAATAGCAACTTGCCGCTTGTTCTGACTTATGATATAAGGATCATTTGTATAATCACTAGGGTGAAATTCAACCATTGGATTATCATCAACAAAATTATACAGTCTTCTTGAGCCCATAACGAAGGAGCAAATAATTTTATCCTTATGTAGTGTTTTTTTTCTGCACGTTACCGCACCTTCTTCTACAAGATCTACAATTCCATCTGAAAACACTTCACTATGCACCCCCAGATCCTTTTTTTTCAATAATTCGATGGTAACTGCATTTGGAATCGCACCGATACCCATTTGAATTGTTGATTCATTTTCTATTAAAGATGCTGTAAATTTAGCGATATCTCTTGCTACTTGTTCAGGTTCCCCATAACTATACTCAATAATATCATGGTCCGAAATAATAAAAGCATCGATGTCATTCATATGAATAAAAGAATCTCCTAGTGTACGAGGCATTTTTGGATTAACCTCGGCAACTACACAATCTGCTACTTCTGCAATGGGTTTAACAATATCTACATTTATCCCATAACTACAGAAGCCATATTTATCAGGAGGACTTACTTGTATCAATGCCGTATCTAGATGCATTCTCCCAAGTTTAAATAACCTGGGGATTTCAGAAAGTAATATCGGAGTATAATCCGCTTGACCTATTTCTATGTATTTACGAAGTGATTTACCTATAAACAATGCATTATGCCTAAATAAATCTTCAATCCCACCAGCTGTTTCGTAGTAATCCAAATCACTTAAACTAAGGAAATGTAAAATCTCAACATCAGGAAGTCTTGGTCCAAGCTCTATTAATTTTTTGGTAAGATCGAGGGGCTCAGCACATCCAGAATCAATAAATATTCGATTGCCAGGATTAATATAATTTTTAATTGCTTTTTCAAGACTAACTTCTTTGTTTCGATATCCTTTTAACGAATCAGAAAAATCTGTTTTAGAAAAATTATGCACAATATTCACCATAAGCTTTCAATTGCACTAAAATTAGTTTTTAAGGAGTTTTAAATATAATCATGAATTTACTGTAAATATTCCTTTTATATTTCCTAACTCCTAAAACTTGTATTCGATTATAGTTCCTCTGCGTTTTCTAAAAATAAAACCAAAAATGGGGGAATTAGTCTTTTACAGTAAGGTTAAAATCTTGCAAACAATAATATATAGTTAGTTTCTTTCTAGAATTTATAAAAAGAGACAAAGTATCAATAGTTACCAATGGTAAAAGATAATATCGAAGCAGAAGATCTCGAAGCATTTATCGACGGACTAATAACTACATTTGATACATTAGGAGATATAGAACCCGATCAAGCTAAAGGTTTTCAAGCTCAGTTAGCAAAAGCCATTTCTGATTTAAGAACTAAAAGAACAGCTAAAATCGAACCTCTTCCAAAACATATTGGACCGGTTGATCTAAAAAAACTTCTCTTGAAGGAATTAGAAACTATTCAAAATCAGTTAGATACTTCTGATTATAATCCTCGAAACAAATTCAAACTCGTAAAAAAACTTGCCTTGATTCGAGAACAGGTGAACTCTCTATAATGTCTTTTCCCTCTGCATTCATTTATTATTATAGGTCTGAAAAATGTTAATTGATATTCATTGCCATGCCAACCTCTATCTAACCTTAGAGGAAGTGGTTAAAGAGGCAAAAACCGTAGGAGTTGGAAAGATAATCGGGGTTGGGATGAGTTATATTAGCCTTAAAAGAATTTTAGAAATATCAGAAAGATATGAAGAAATTTATCCCGCTTTAGGCATCCATCCCGAGGAAGTCCAAGCAAATAAAGAGATTGAAAACCAATTAGAATCTGTATATGATATTATTAGAAATAACAAAGAGAGAATTTGTGCAATTGGCGAAGTCGGGTTAGATCACCATTTTATAAAAGAAAAAGAATTGTATCCTCTTCAAAGAAAGATTTTTGAAAGCATGCTTTCCTTAGCACAAGAATTAGATTTACCAGTAAATCTACATACGAAGGGTGCTGAGAAAATCGTATTTGATCTACTCCCTTCCTATAAAATTCCGAATATAAATATCCATTGGTATTCAGGACCAGAAGAATTTTTAAATTTGGGGATTGAACGTGGATATTTTTTCTCGATTACACCAGCACTTAGTTATTCTCCTGCGGTTAAAAAAACCGTCTTAAAAGTGGATAAAGAGTATCTTTTACTTGAAAGTGATGGTCCCGTAAAGTATTCAGGACAGACAGGTACTCCAGCAATGATCAGAGAAGTTTTACGTTCAATATCTAAAATTAAAAATATATCTATTGAAGAACTAGAATATCAAATTCATAAAAACACGAAAAAGATATTTCCTAAAATCTTTTAATTATAAAGATTCTATTCGATTAAGTCTGCTACCTCTTCTGGAAAATCTTCCCCTTTAACTTTCATACGATGTAGCATATCTTTTACTTCGGAAATTGTGTTACCATAGATGTGGAGTGAATTGCTAAAGTCTACATAATGTCCAACCTCAACATTTAATTTTTCAGCAACATCTTTCTGAATTTTTATCATTCCATTTACATTAGCTTCCCACGCCCGAAACAGGTCTCGACTTCTCCAAGTTGTTTGCATTATTAATTTGTCTTCTTTAACACGCATAAATATACGCTGAAGACATGGAGGATCAATATGATATGGATCCACTAGGGGGCGCCAAGTGATTGCTTGTGCTCTACGAGAATAGGGTTTTTCTTTTAATTTTTGAACAATATATTCCATTTGGTTAATTCTTGGGAAGTTCAAAACAGCAATCGGTATTTTATCTAATTGAAGTTGCTCTGAGATATTATGGTCTAAATTTAACTCGATCTCATTATTTAGTTTCCAGATTGTTGATTCTGGTGTACTCTTAATTTTCTCTGCTTTTATCAGCTTTTCATGATTTTTAACAAATTCATTATCAACAATTTCTATATCATAATTCTTATGAATAGAATCTTCCAACGAAAAGGGAGCATAATTAAATATTCTATCGTGATAAGAATATGGAAAACTTACACCTGATTCATATAATAGGTGATCATTTATTCCATTCATTATTTCTTCGATATAGCCGCTCTGGATAGACCCTATTAAATAAGTATCTGCTATACATCCAAACACCTCATAAGAATTCCCAAATTTAGATCTTATCCTTATAATCTTATCTTTTCGCATAATAGGTTTACTTAGAGGATCTATTATTTCTATTAAAACTGTCGCATCTTTTGAGGGAGGATCCTTTACCTTATCATATTCTGTTTTAATATCGTCACCGTTATATAAAACTTGACCTAAAGCTGAAATCCAGGCATCTCGTACGTTACTTTTAGAAATATAAAACACTTTTGCCATATTTATCCACTCTTTATTAGTTTTAAGTTCTACTATAAGTTAATTATTAAATATCTAATAAAAGCCAATTGAGTATAAGAAATTTATAATCACCCTCATTGTAGATAAATTTATAATAACCGTATTTTCATTATTTTATTAAAAATTTCCAATATATATGAAAAGAGGTTAATACCATGGGTTTTGCAAAAAAGTTAAAAAAAGGTATCGCTAAAGCTGCTGGGGGCATTGTAGAGAATGTTACAGGTTCAGAAGCAGCAGGTAAGGGTGTCAAAAAAGCGATAAAAAAAGGTAGTGTAAAAAAAGGCGTTAAAAAAGCAATGGAAGAAGCATCCGAGGATGACTAGGTTCTAAACCTTTTGTATATTAAATGTGTTTTCTTATTTTTTTTAAAACTTATTCCTACTTTTTTCTCTATGATTTATAACACTAAATTTTTAATATTTCTAATATACTAAAATTATAGACGTATCAAACAAAAACTTAGATGTAGTTATGAAGTTAAAGCTTGAATTTTCTCCACCATTTAATGAGGTAACAAAGAATTTATTTGAAACGTTTGAATTTAAAGAAGAATTAACCCTATCAGACTTAATTAAATTCTTCGAGCAAAAATATGAAGGCTTTAGCGAACTTGTGTGGGATAAAGGGAATAAAGGTGTGTTTAGTAAGTATTTATCCATCATTATCAATGGTCGAAGCTATCAACATGACAAATTCTTAGAAACGAAATTAAAAGATGGAGATCAGATTGTTTTCATATACATCTATTTTGGTGGCTAAGTTCTCTTACTCGTTCTCTTAATAGCAAATATTATAATAAAAGGATAATCCAAATCCCAAAACCAGTAACCATTGGATTTAAAATATTGTCCGAGATATTTCTGGCAAATAAATCTATCAACAAGAATAGTATTGTAGCTGTTGTTGCCATTACGAGTGTTTTCTCAATACTTACCGGCATCCACGCATGATAAAGTATCGAAATAATAATTACAATCAGAAAAGTTGATAAACCACCGGTTATAAAACCTTCAATAGTTTTATTCGAATTTTTTCTAAGGTTGTGTTTTCCGTACTTTTTACCAATTAGACATGCTGCAGCATCTGCTCCCGTCGCTATCAAGGCAACCATTGCAAAAATTGGGAAAGGTGCGAATAAAAAAGGAGTAAATGATAATACTAATGGCGTAGAAGCAATAAAGGTACATTGCTCCTCCTGTCGCATCCCTAGATACCACTTTTTTGCCCATTTGGGTAGCATATAGAACTTGTTTAACCGTGTTAAGTCTCCTATTTGAAACATAATAACAAATCCAAAACCTACGGTAATAATTAACCAATATGAGAAACTATAGTTGTCTAAACCCCATAATGGTAAAATTCCAATATCATCTAGAATAAGCCCTAACGTCCAGAAGAAAAATATTACAAAACATGTAAAAAGATGCAGAATTTTCCTCGTCCACTCACTCTTTAAATCATCCACATAATTTTTATTGATTTCTTCACAATATTTGGCATAATCTCTTTCTGCCATTATTTCGGGATTCTTTTTAGCAATATACCCATTATATGAAAGTATTACTGCCCAAATTATTAATTCAATTATAAAGAAAACTGTGGTAAAAAACCATAAAAAATTCAATGATCCTTGACTTAGAAAAGGAGAATGATGTTGATACATGAAAGGAAATGAGATCCCCGCAATAAAAAATAATGTTGCGATTAAAACCTCATTAATGAATAAGTGGTTTTTGCTTTTAGACTTTCTATTCTTAAAACTATAGTTAAATGTAAAAATTGAATATCCAACAAAAATTAGGACAGTGGGTAAATACATTTTCTTGTGTATTAATATTGATTATTCTTAAAATATTATGGAATCCAAATCAAAAGGATAGTATAATAATCTAAGTTAAAGAAGAAACGGATTAGTATATAGATAAGACTACATCCAATTGGTATTAACAGGTTATCCGATACGTTAAATGGCTTATTTGTAAGAATATCAAATATTAAAAATGCAATAGAAAAGATGATTGACCAAAATATTCCAATAAACAAAAAGCAGATGATAAATGTTACAAGTGTACCTGCTAAGGTACCTTCCCAGGTTTTCTCTTTATTCCAAGAAATTCGTGTTTTTCCATATCGTATCCCAATTTGACTCGTTACCAAATCACTTATAGAACTGATCCCTAGTATTGCAAAAAGGATCATAGGGGGAGAGATAAAGGCAGCAAACATCTGTCCAATTGCAAAATATAAATAAGTCCCATAGTTCTTTTGCTCCTCATCTGTTAAGTATAACCTGGTAAAAAAATTAAAGGGAAAAACGATACTTTTTGATTTTCTTGTGAATTCATTTGCGAGCATAAACATACACAATAGATAGAAAAAGAAAAATAAGAGATAATAGAACCAACCAAATGAAAATAATACGTCAATCATAGAATCAGGTTCATTCAATAGTTTCAAATATTGTAAGACCATATTATTCTCCTCAGGAATCATTCCAGTTGAAGAATGGATTATTAGAAATACAACATATAATCCTATGTACCAAACTGCTAACAGGCCGATAAAAATGAATACATGATTTATTTTTCTGAGGGTATCCCTTTTAGCTTTACTCCAATTCTTTCTTTTTCCTTCTAATTTTCCACCTAATTCTGAAAGATCTTTTTTCACTATTTTTTTGTAAAAATGTGTAATTAAGGTTGAAATTAAAATTAATATGCCCGGAAAAAGCATTGGTATCCCAAGTAATAAAAACCATAGTGGTACAAAAAAATCTTGTAATACTACTTCTTGATTCATTAATAATAGAAATAGTAAAATATGAATAAACACGAAAAATAAAGCTCCAGAGCCCATAAAGTTATTTGAAACGTTAGGCTTATAAGATAAATATAAATAGACGAAAATGATTAAGAAATAAGAAAGAGCAATAAGGAGAAACCAGAAATGAAAATAATTCATATCAAATCCCACATCTTTTGTATTCTTATTAGAATAATTTACATTAAAACTCTACTTATATTAGTTTATACTTAACTTGGTGTTGATGGATACTCAATTGAAAAAAATTATTTTAGCGTCAAGTTCCATTGATCGAAAGGAGCTTTTCGATCGGATTGGTATTGCTTTTGAGGTTATACCTTCTGAAATTGATGAAAATCAGATAAAAAGTAATATTTCCGATCCTATCAAACTCGTAAAGGAACTCGCAAAAGCAAAGGCACTTCATGTAAAGGATTTATTACTGAAGAAAAATTCACAAGCCATTATTATCGCAGCAGATACGATTGTTGAATTGGATGGAAATGTCATAGGAAAGGCTAATCACCCCGATGAAGCATTTGAAATTATTAAAACTTTATGTGGGGCGTCTCACAACCTTATCACTGGATTTGCAATAACTGAAACAGGTAAAAACAAAATAATTGTTGACTATGACATTACATCTGTTGATTTTCTTAACCTTTCAGATGAGGAAATTGAAAATTACATAAGAACGAATGAATGGCAAGGGCGTGCAGGTGCTTATTCGATTAATGATAAAGCAAGTCTATTTATAAGTAAAATAAATGGATCTTCTTCAAACGTAATAGGTTTACCAATGCATAAGATATATGAGATATTAAAAACGGAATTTGATAATAATTTATTCCAAATATAAGAGTTTGACTCTAATTTTCCGGACCTTTTCTCAAACTCTTTAAACCTTCATAGAATCTTAATATTTTTTCAAATTTGTTTATCATATTCTCATAATAATCTCTATCAGCATATGCCATTCGAGATAGCTTTTTTGCTAGTGCAATTTCACTCCTATAACGAATTATTTTTTCATCTATCACATGGTTTTTTCAAATAAAACGTTATTTAAAATGAAAAAATATCGTGATAATATATCATATCAAAATTTCCTTAAAAGCCATTATTAATTCCCTTTATTCTAAGTTAACCACTTTTTATTTCTAAAAAAAAATCTATAAATAGAATATTTACGTAATGAAATTATCTTTCAATTTTATTAATTGAAAAAAATAAATTAGATGGTGTAAAATGGCAAAACATTATAAAAATGAAAAATTAATGAAATTTCTTGTAATAATTGGTGCACTTGTTGGACTTATCTGGATTATTTCCGGATTTGCTAGTTTAGCGGGATTAGGTTTTGTTCCAGTTATCATACCAAATTATATTCCACTTGAACTAGTAATTACGTTGATAATCGGTGTAGTAATTGTTGTACTGACGTTACTAGTTGGCCTCAGACCAAATGAACCTCTTCCTTTCCATTGGCTCGTATTATTTATCCTGGCTATTTTATTAGCAGTATTTGGGGCAGGGATTTGGGCAGCTGTTTTAGTAATTATTGCTGCTATAATTGGTCTCATAGAAGATTTGTAAAACTTAATTATTTTTAAAATCTTAATATTTTTTCTCTTTTTTGATAAGCTTATTACAATTTAGCACTCTTCAAAAAGTATTTGACAATTTCCTCAGCAAGATTAATTGAAGTTACCTCTTGTAGAGCTGTAAATCCAGGTATAGAATTGACTTCTAGTACTAAATAACCATTATTACTTTCAATTATATCAACTCCAGCAATTTCAGTTTTAGTTACTTGAGCAACTTTAATGGCAAGATTTTTCAATTCATCTGAAATCTCTAAAGGTTCTGCTTTGGCACCAGCATAAATATTTGTTTTCCAACTATCTCCAACTCTGTACATACCAGCTATCACTTTATCTCCTAAAACTAATATTCTAATATCTCGATTATTATGTTCAACAAATTCTTGTAAATAAAAAACCGCACTGAGCCGGTTGAGAGAGTACAACACATTTTCTGCAAAGGCTCTGTCGTTCAAATGGGTAATTCCAATACCTTTAGAGCCAAAGAGAGGCTTATAAACACAATCCCCTCCCAATTTTTCAAAAGCTTCCAATGCAAAAGATACATCTTCACAAATCACCGTTTTGGGAGTCGGAATATCATGTTTCTCTAAAATTACTGAAGTTAAAAATTTATCGCTCGCGGTTTCTAAGGACTCTCGCGAATTTATTAATTTAACACCATATTCCTCAATCGCCCTTAAAACATCAAGCCGAAAAAAAATTTTTTGAGTGGCTGCTGCTCCAAAACCTCTTACTAACGCAGCTTTTGGTTCAAGATTATCAAAAATATCTTTAAATTTGTCTCTAAAAGAGATTTGCACTTTAACACTTGAAGGGATAAAAAATTCTACTTTATACTTTTTTTTCTCAAATTCATTTTTTAATAACTGGACTTCGGGATCGGAGGGATTTGGGGTAATTATCATTGTTTGCATGTTACACACACTCTTACAGAAATTACTTAATTTATCAATAGCATTAATTTTTAAATAAATTTAATTTCTTATAAAACATATATGAAATCAATGGATCTTGGAGATAAGGAAACTGAGATTGAAAAATTATCAGAAATGTTAAGTAAAATTCAAAATCTTTACTACAAGAAAAAAGATCAGCTCGAAGAATTACAGAACGAGATTTCTGAATTAAAAGAAGTTTTAAACTACCTGAATTCCATGATTTCAAATAAGTCTTTTCAGAGTGCTGATGTTATATATTCTAGAGCTATTCAGGAGTCTGAACAAAAAAAAGATGATGAACATTATTTTGTTAATGATCTTCCTTCCGAAAGGGTAAAAGGAACTAATATAAAAAGAAAGATTTTTACTGATGGTGATGAAAAAGATTCCAAATTACTATGTATTTTGAATTTTTTAGATTTTAACAAAGTTGAGATTAAATTTATAGACCCGATGGAGAGGGGAATAAAAGAAACCTCAGAAAATTTCATAAAAACTTTTTTAAGAGAAGCACTTCTCAAGATAAAAGATGAAAATCCTGAGTTAGATTTAAAATACGAGTACTTTAAAAATACTGATGTGATAGAACGTATAAACGTTTTCAATTTGAAATCAATTAAAGAATATGATTTAATCACATCTAAAATGAGAGAATTGTTAACCAAACAAATTATATCGTAGAGATTATACTACAAAAATTTTAACTTGACTAATTCTTTAGATGTGCAAAAAATTATATTGAGATAATATATTGTTTAATTAAAATAAGAAAAATTAATTATTCAAGAATCCTATATATTCTTATCTAAATAACTAAAACGAGTGTGTCTATTTTGGCAAAGAAAAAGACTTGGTTACAAATGCCCGTACTTCACTCTAAATTTCATGATGCTAAGTTAGAGGGTGAGTTACTTAATCGATCGATAGAATTATTAACTGATAATAAAGGTGATGCCCCATCATTTCTGTTCCTTTCAGGAGCTTTCTTTGATGTGAAATCTTTTGCCTACTCTGGTTTAAGAGCTTGGAAAGGTGCTGTGAAACCTACAGATTCAAATGGTGGAAGAAGACCTGTACTGGAAGCGACATTTGCATCGCTATCAGTATATTTAAGTTCTCTACTGGCCTTACAATCAGATTTCTTTTTTGCCTATGATGAGATTAAGGATATTTTAATCGAAAGCAAAAGAGAGGATCTCTGGACAATCGTTTCAGAAAAACTCCCCTTTATCTCTATTCCTCCTAAAGAAATGTATGGTTCTCAGGTCTCTCCCATTTCTCCCTACTTTGTCATACAACAAGACGAAGAATTAACTTTGGGTGAAATTTACCCTTCAGCATATTTATCTAGCGTAATAGAGAATATTAAAACTAGGTTTTTCGTATTTTTTCAGTATCAGGGATATTCTGCCTTTGGGTTCTTTAATACCTTACCAGATCTTTCCAATTTCGGCTTTGAAGAACATGCAAGGGATTTTAATGATGAACCTACTTCAGAGAATTTAATTAAATACTTGAAAGATGCGAAAAATATCAAAGAAGTACTTATAGCATTAATAAATGCCCATAATAACGCCTTACTCGAACAGTTTTTAATTCCTGATTATGAATTACTCTTAAATAAATTATTGGAAGGTGAAGCATAATGGTGAACATAGGTTTACTCGGGGATGTAAGTGTAGGTAAAACAAGTATCCTACGTCTTTTTGTTCGCTATTTAAAGAAAGGTGATATAGAAAACGTAGAAGGTGGTACGAAATGTTCCGTAGTAAAAGCAGATTTTTCTGGTGAGGCAACGGTGCCGGGAGGAGAAAAAGAGGATGCTCTCAATGAAAAGGAAACAAAAACCATCCATCCAAACCGTATTGTGTTTCGAGAAGATTCAACTAACAAAGCACATACAATCTTTGCTCCAGGAGGAGACCGTGCCAGGGCTGTTGTTAAAATGGGTATTATTACTATTTCACGCATCGCTACGCAAATCATTGCTGTTTTTTCACTCGACAGAGACTTGGATCCCCAATTTCAGTTTTTTAACGATGTCAGATTTTTCCCAGATAAAATATACGTATGTATCAATAAAGTTGATTTAATAGAAGGAGATCGGGAAAAGAAGATCAAAGAAATGGAAGAAAAGATTAAAGAATTCTTTGAAGCTCGTAAAATCACTATAGGAGAAACTTTCATAACTTGTGGGGAAACTATTGATAATTTTGATGATGTTGAGAAATATAATAATAGGGTCGCTGAAATGATATTAGAAATTACGACTAAAAATTAATTTTTTTATATTACTCATTTTCTGCCGTTAGTTTTAAAGCTAATTTTATAAAGAGTTTGTTTAAATCCAACTGATATCCAATAAGAGGAGTTAATCTTACTTGTTTTTGGTTTTGATCGAACTCTAAATATCCTCTGTTTCTTAATTCCTTTAAATCATCTATAACAGATTTCTTTTTCCTTAATTTTCCTATTTCACTTATATTAGTTGAACCACTGTTCTTAAGGCAACAAATCAAAGCAGTAAATAATGTAGCGGCAAGTCTCGGTTTGCCTTCAAAGGGATTAGCATAAATTAGCTCCGAAGTTGCCATTTCAAACGCTATGTACCAATGAGAACTCAGAGGATTAAACCGAATTTGAAGTCCTAATGGTTCAAGGTAATTTGATAGGTGAACAATTAAATTTTGAAAATAAATGGCTTCATTTTTACCTTGTAAACTTAAATTCTTTATAATATCTTCCTTACTAGCTCCTACATCAAAACTGCTTTTCTTTCTACATAATAAATGCATCAAAATGGTAAATTCATTCATTATTTTATTACACCTTTTATACATATAAAAAATTAGTCTCTTTTTGATATTTTATTTTTCCTAATTGGAGGAGATGAAGTAAATATACAAATTTTTCGTAAATCTCAATCTGATCGTGATCATCCTCAAAGATCTCGTCAAACGAACAGGGAAGTTTATTTTTTATGGTATTAAATAAGCCCGTCAATTTTTCAGTGAACTTTTGTTCAGGAACTTCCAATAAAAAGCTCTGTTTTATTTTTGTCCCATCCAGATCTATGTGATCGATACTTGTAGGATATTCTCTTTCTCTACTTAACTTTTCACTTGAAATATTAAGAAAATTCGATGATAGAGATTGAATAGTGAATGGTTTCACCCAACAATCTTTAAATAATTCATATACTTCTGAATCACTTGGATTTGATTTTAGATAGTGAATAAAATTTTCCTTTTTATCTAAATCGTTAATTAAGCGCTTTAATTCTTCAAATTTCTGTATTAACAGATGGAAACTCTTCTTAAAAGTCGTTGAATATTTATCTATATTGTTAATGGTGAGTGCATTTTTAATGTTTTCAAAAATCGGGACTAACTCTAGGTCTAATAAAGCGATCTTCCCCGAAAGGACTTTCATTTGAATGTCAGTTATTCTCTGATCTATTTCTTCCGCTAAATCTATGAATTTTTCCATTTACCTTGTCTACTTTTTCTTGATTATTTTTGGTTTAAATACTGAAGAAATTTCTTTTTCTCCGACCCTCGCGACTCCTATAACCTTTTCTGCCAAAAGATAAAGGGAAGATGATGATTTTGGCAAAAACATGAACAATTGTATTGGATTTTGTTCTAATGTTGATTTAATTAATTGATATGCTACTTCAGAATTTTTTTCGTCCAAAAACATACCAGCTTCATCGAGCATACAAAGAGGCGAAGGTTTAATCTCTTGTAAAGATAGAATCAAACAGATTGATATAAGAGACACTTGTCCACCACTTAAAGCCGTAAATGATTTTAATTGATCCTTAGAGGTAGCTGCTTTTATATCAACACCCAAATCTTCAAAATTTCCTGTTAATGCAAGTGAGCAGTATGATTTTATTTGAGAATCTTCAAACTTTTGGTTTACTCTGTTCTGTAGATCCTCAAGAACCTTTCCAAATTTGGTGTTATAGGTTTTTTCTAATTTATTTTCTGTTTTAATTGCCGCTTTAATATCATCTTCCAATCTCTCTTGATTCTTATTAATTTCTTTAAGAGATGATATAATTTGTTCCTTTTCCAATACGAGAGAATCATCAACATCTAGGTATTGTATTAAATCCTTATCGATGTTTGAAATGTCTCGATTTATTTCTTCTATTGAGCGAACCTTGATTATTTCCTCTGAAATGAGAGGTCCAATCTCCGAATTGATTCTCTCCAAATCACTTTTTTTTGATAATAATTCCTGATTGAATTGGTTTAGCTTAACACTTTCTTGATCTAAATTCAAGGTGATTTGAATGCTTTTTCTCTCAATTTCACTTTTCTTATTTTGATTTTGCTGCTTTTCTTCTTTTAATTCTGAAATTTCCTTTTCAATTTCTTCTAATTTACTTTCAGTATTTTCTAATTGACGGTAAATTTCAAATGCATTTTTATCTGCTTTTTGGAACTCTTCCTTCTTCTTTTGTAACTCTTGTTTAAATTGGTTTAATTTATTTTGATGAGTTTGTAATTCGTCATTGACTTCTTTTAAAATACTTGAAACCTCATCTAGTTTTAACTTCCATTTCTTATTTTCTTCATTTAGAAAAGCCAATTCATTCGGGATTTCATTTACTCTATCATTCCATTTAAAGAAATCGGGATCAGATTGCTTTTTGAGTTCTCTTATTTGTTTCTCTAACTCTTTAACTGTCTCTCTATTTTCAGAGTTTATTCTCTCTAAATTTTGTTTTCGGTCATAGAGTTGGTTTTTCTTAGCAGTGATTCTCTGCTTCTGGTTAAAATTATAGAGCAAGTCGTTGAATGCTTCCTTTTTCTTGAAAATCTCCTGTTGTTGGTTATCTAGTTTTGCCTGGTTAACCCTTAAATCTGACATGGTTTCAGTAATGGATTTGATTTCTGATTCCAAAATTCGTGCTTGTTCTTCTTGCGTTGCAGCACTTAAAAATCCTTTTAACCTTTTGAGGTAAGGCGTTTCATAGACATATTTATAAGAAATTATTTGTTCTCCAGCAAGTGTTACACATTTTCCCTTAAAATTAAGTTTATTATAGAGTTCTCTCCCAGAATGGTAATCCCTTACAACTAAACAATTCTTTACTTTCGAATAAATAACCTTTTTAATATCAATGTCATCGTTAATCACTTTAATTAGTTCAGCTAAATAACCAAGAACACCGTCTGCTGATATACTCGCAAATGTTTCTATAGAAATATTTTTAGGAAGATATATATTACAATATGCTCCATATTTCTCTTTTAATCGCTTTAATAATGTTAAAGTATTCCAATCTTCTGCAATAAAACTATATAGCAATTTCTCTCCGAGTACGGACTCTATTGCATAACTCAAACTATCATCATATTTTAAATAATCAATAATTGGGCCTTTAACTTTCAACTCCCGCTGAGTAATCTCCTCTTTTAGAATTGAAACACTAGAAGGAAGGATAAACCTTCGTTCTCTTAGTGAAGTTTGCAAGATTTTTGATTTATTTATCTTCTTCGATTTTTCAATTTCTAACTGTTTCATTTCAGACTCAAGATCATAAAGTCTTAAGGAAACTTTTCTGAGATCACTATCAAGAGATTGTAATAAATTTTTAGATGGATTTTCCAAAAACCATTTATTTTTTTCTAGTTTATGATCGATATCCTTAAAACTTTGAAATAATTGGTTGATTTCATCATCTAAAATAATAATGGATTTCTCATTTTCCTGTATAATGGATTGGCTTTCCTTTTTTTCATATATAAATGTATTATACTCATCTAGTAATACTTTATTTAGTTTAATTTTCTTAACTAACTGATCTTGTTCCTTTATTAAACCCTCAATTTGCGTATCAGTTCCTTTAATTTCTCTTTTTACTAGCTTCTTTTCATTTTCCACAGTTTCCTTCTGATTATTAAATTCTGTTGTGCGCTTTTCCAATTCACTTGTTTTTGAAGATAAATTATCTAATTCTTGTTTAGCGATTATCTTTTCTTTTTGCCAGTCCTGAATTTTAACGATTAATTGTTGCTTTTTATAATCTGTTTCACCGAGTTTTTTTGTCATTTTATCTATTATATCCTCCTCAGCAGAAATTTTCTTTGATAAATTGTTGATTTCTATGTCAGACTTATCTTTTTGTTTTTTTATTTCAATAATGACCTGTTTAAGATTTTCGATAAGTTTTTCATATCTTTCAATCTCCCTTTCCAATTCGTCTTTATTCGCCCATAGAAGCTCATCAGTAAATTTTTTTCTTATTTTTAATAATTCATTTTTCTGTTCTAAGCGCTTTAATTTTGGTGTTAATAAGTCTAAACTGATATTTAAGGTACTTCTTCTACTCTTAAGCGATTTTAAATCATTATTTAGATTGGTTACGTTGTATTTTTGGGTTAAAATTTCGTTTCGTAAAGGTTTTAGCCCAATTCCCTCCTCAAGAAAGGAGCATAAATCTATAGGTTTTAAATTTTTAATAGAATCAACCTTACCTTGACTCACAAAGGCAAACTGGTTATCAGGATTAATCCCTAAATCCAAAATTTCCTTTTGAATTTCATGAGCTTGAACTTGATGAAATTCGCTTTCATCTTTACGCTGTACTTTAAAATACGGTGATTGACCTCTTACAACATAACGTCTAATCTTTATTAGGTCATCCCCATGATGGATATGAATTTCTACCATAGCATGATTCTGACCATCTCTAATAAAATTTGACCATTTAGTGTACCGGTCATCTCTTTCATTACTCCCTAAAACAAATTTAATAGCTTGAAAAATAGATGTTTTTCCACTCCAGTTTGGACCAACAATTATTATAAACTTCGCTTTCCCAAAATCAACCTCATCCTTCTGAAAAGATAAAAAATTTTCGAGAATTGCTTTCTTAATGTATATTTTTCGATCCTGATTTTTAGGAATTTCGGTTTTTTTATTCAGAGTCTGAGATTGAGGAACCATTTCTAAATCACTGGGTTTTTATTTTTGAAATGCTTGCTTTATACGATCAACTCTCTTTTTTGCTTTTTCTAAATTAATCTGAGCCATATTCGGAGAATCGTTTAAAATGAATGAATATTCCGCAAGAATTTTTCTGTCATTCATTTCTAATGGTTCCTTTTTGTTTAATTTATCAATTATGATAACGAGTTCACTATAATTCTTAAAAGCGGCATTTTCATATAGCTGGTTTAGCATGAAATCTGAGATACGTGAATTTCGAATGCTCTCCAAATAGCTTTCTATCTTAATTTCCTCAGAATCATTACTCCGTTCCTTTTTAGGGATTTCATTAATGATACTTAATTGGTTGGCATTTTCTTGTTGGTGGAATTGATTGATTACTAGATTAGGATTGTTTACAGCTATATATTCTCCAGATTCAATAAGATCAAGTAAAATTTGCGTAATTTCATTACTTGTATCATTCAATTCGGAATTCAAAAATTGCTTCAGTATTCCAATTTTTAATAATTTTCTTATATCCATTACTTCCCATTTGTCAGTTGCGTCTACTATCGCATTGATATCAAAAACAATTTTAGGATTTTTTTCTAAAAAGTCTCTAAATACCGTTTCTCTTTCAATTTTATTTAATAATTGAATTTTGATAAATATATCAAACGAATCATAAACTTTCGATGAATATTCTAGAATATCTTGAATATTGTAATTAACCCAAATAACCAGTATATTAGAATCTATAAAACTGAATTTATCTTCAATGTGCTCACTAAGGAAAATTTCAAGAAGATTTTTACCATTAAAAATATTCCTTAAATTCAATTGTTGGTTAATTACAAACAGTCGCTTCTCAATAATCCCCTCAGACGAATCGTTACTGGTTTCCCCAGCTGCTTTCAAATCTGTTTCATTCTGGGACAATCTTCGCAAGGCATTTAAAATTAATCCAAAATTCTCCAGAAAGCTTTCTCGACTCTTTTTTATCTCATTAAATTCAAGTTCTATTAATTCTAAATGATAATTCATCGAAATTAATTTTAAAAAGTCTAATATGTCTGTTCCAGGATTAACGTTTACTAAAACTGCCCCTTTTGGATTTAAATAATTAGTTAAAATGCTATCATGATCGTATGTAGCCATTGCTTTAATATAACTAATGATCTCATTATATTTATCCCGATAAAAGATTTCTTCCTTCTTAACCTCAATTTTAGTAGGTGGGATAACTCGAAAATACTTTGAAAATTCTGGAATCTCACTTAAATCTTTCATTGAAAATCTCAATTATAGAAAAATTGTTTTTTATAAACACTATTCTAATGAGCTTTTACACATATATATTTAGTGTTGAATATATTTAGTGTAAATATTTCCTCGACAAAGACCATCAAATTTACGTTGCTTTAAGGTTTTTTATAAACTGTAAAATCTTTAATACGTCTCCTTTTCTTTACTGTTCCATTTGGTCAACTATATTTTGGGAGTATAGAAATAAAAACCTTAGAGAAAATTTATTTTCTAATTTATTGGATTAATTTAGTACTTATTTAGAAATTTTCTTCAATCACGTAGGGTGCATAGAGGCTAATGTATTTTACAGCATCGTCAGGAGCAATGATCACAGCCAATCCTTCGTGTGTTTTTGCAAAATTTAATGCTACTGCCAAAATTGCACCTGTGGAGGGACCGACTAAGATCCCATTTTTTCGAGCTAACTCAATTCCCGTCTGGTATGCATCATCATCACTCACTGCAAAAATATTATCAATAACTGTTTTATCTAAGATTTTTGGAATCAAGTCATTATCTAGATCTGAAATTTTTTTCAAACCAGGGATGTTGTGTAGAGACTCTGAAGGTTCAATCCCTATGACTTTAATTGAGGGATTTTTTTCTTTTAAATATCTTCCAACTCCTGTAATTGTACCACAGGTACCTGTCGCTGCGAAAAAATAATCAATTTCTCCATTAGTTTGCTCCCAAATTTCGGGACCTGTAGATGTGTAATGTGCATGGACGTTTAAATAATTTTCATATTGATTTGGATTAAAGTATCGTTCTCCTCCTTTACCACTTAAAATTCCATTCACGACACCTCTCGCACCTTCATTCGGGAATTTTGGGCATAAATTATCATCAGCCTCCCATAGTGTTTTCACTCCTAGTAATTTTAAAAGTATTTTTTTCTCCTCAGGAATTTTTGTAGGGACTGCAATTTCAATCGGAATTCCTCGTGCATTAGCTAAAGATGCAAGAGCAATACCAGTATTTCCAGAAGTGGGTTCTAAAATGCTTTGTCCTTTTTTAAAGCTATAATTTTTCAACATTGAATAAGCGATTCTATCCTTTATTGACCCAAAAGGATTATAACGCTCAAGTTTCATGTAAATTGGAAAATTCTTATTAGGGTTAATTCGCTCATTTAATTTAACTAAAGGAGTTGGATTTTCCCTATTTGAAATTAAATCCTCGATACTATCATATACTCTTAATTTATTATTTATCTCTATTTTCCCACTTCTTTTCTTATATGACTCAACTTTCATGATTTCATCCTTAGTTTTTAGTTTTCATTATAAAATTCTATAACTAACCACATTATTATTTAAATGTAAAAAATTAGGTGGTTAGGAGAGAATTAATGAAAGTGTTGCTTAACAACAACAAGTACAACAACAAGATGTAATGTTGGTTACCATTACATAACTATTAATTCTCATTATATCATGCAATATTTGTTCATTTAAAATGTTCATGGTGATATAATATAAAAATGAAAAACAGAAAAAGAAAAAATAATTTATTAAATTGTTTGATAATGAATGAATTTCCCACTTTTAATTCCTTTTATTAATCCTGCTTGTTCTAAAATCTTTACATGATGAGATATACTTGGTTGGGTTAAATCCAAGATTTGCGAGAGTTCACAAATGCACATTTCTTTTTTTTTAATAAGGTTATAAATTAAAAATCGTGTTTCATGACCAAGAGCTTTATGAGAAATAACTTCATTTCTAAAATTTTTACGGGATAATATCTCATCTCTGCTTTTTTCTAGTTCTTTAATATATTTATGAACATCAACATCTAATCCAATACATTCGATGAGTGTCTTTATATCATCTTTAGATTCTTCAGTCATATTCTAGTAAAACATCTACTTATTAATTATATTATATCATATCGATAAATTTAAATTTGTCTATTTATTAAATTAATTAAAAAATTTTTTTAGTATATATAGAATGAGAAAAATGGTCGAAGAAAATTTCGAAGAAAGCCTAATTGAAGATACAGATAGAGTAGATTCTGAAAAGTTAAAATCCCGGAAAATCAATTACTTTGAACGATTATTACCATTGTGGGTTGTTCTTTGTATAATCATTGGTATTATTTTATCCCAGGTTATACCACAAATTAGTGAAGCGATTAATGCTCTTCAGATTGGAGGTATATCAATACCTATCGGAATCTGCCTTTTCTTTATGATGTATCCCGCAATGTTAAATCTTCAGGCTTCTGAATTGAAGAAACTGGGGAGAAATCCAAAACCAATTATATTAACAATAATTTCTAATTGGCTTGTTGCTCCATTCGTCGGTTTGTTAATGGTAAATATTTTCTTGCCAGGGAATTCTGAATCGATCAGACAGTTATCAGTTGCAATTATCCTACTCTCCTCTAGCCCATGTACCGCTATGGTTCTAGTCTGGGGATGGATGGCGGAAGGTAATCAAGAACAAAATGTTCTAAACACAAGTTTAAACACCATTACTATAATATTCGGATATGTGGGTATGGTTTCCTTACTAACAGGAATAAAAAATATCCCCATAAATGTTTGGCTTCTATTAACCTCATTAATATTCTTTATCGGACTACCATTGTTTCTAGGTATATTAAGTAAAAGATTGATTGTATCCTCAAAAGGATTAGACTGGTTTAACAACAAATATCGTCCCGTTGTAGGAAAAATATCCATTGTAGCCCTATTGATTACTTTAGTAGTGCTCTTTTCATTAAACGGCGATGTGTTAATTACTAATCCAGATTTATTATTGTTAGTATCAATTCCTCTATTAGTTGGCTTTGTTATTGTAGTCACCTATAATATCTTCATAACAAAACTCACTAAATTAAAATATCGAGAAGCGGTAATCACCGTAATAATTGGTTCTTCAAGTCATTTTGAAATAGCAATTGCAACTGCTGTTGCAATGTACGGAATTGGATCAGTCGCTGCGTTAGGTACAACAATGGGACTTTTCTGGGAAGTACCTGTAATGCTTTCAATTGTCTATTTAGGACGATTTTTGAGGAAACGAGGTTTTTGGAAATCAGATTAAATAAATAGATTCAAAAAATATATCTTTACGAAGAAATATTATTAATCATAAGAAAACAAGAAGGTTAAACCTATGACAGAGAAAAATATAGATGAAACTATTGAAGAAATAATGAAGGAAATGAGGGCATCACCTGATTATTATGGGCATTCCTGCAGTGCTAATGGAGATTCTAGTTGCTCAAATGAAGGTCCTTGCGACCCCGAAAATCCTAAACGGTTGAAAAAGGGGATATATTGCGGAGTAAAACCTCATTGCGAACAAAATCAAATTAATAATTAAATCATATATGGTAATTTTCATAATGAGTAAAGAACAAGATAATGGCAAACTTAAAGTAGATATTTATGTTCCACTTGATGCCTGTGCCTGTGAGTGGGATAAGTTTATAAATAGAGCATTTATTGAACTTACTCCTTACATTAAATACATTGATTATGATACTAAAAATTTAAATTCAGAAGAAGCAAGAAAACTCAACCTTCGAAATAAATGTATCGTGGTTGATGGTGAGAAAAAGTTTTCTTCTTCATTTTTACTTAAAAGAGAGCTTCCAAAAATTCTTAAAGCTAAAGGGCTTATCTAAACTTTAGTAAATTTATTTTTTTATTTATGTGAGGTGATAATTAAAATTAAAAAAATTAAGCTAACAATTTTTGCTCCCGATCCTGAAAAAAAACTGTCGCAAGGGCGTGAAAATATCGTAGAAATAAAGGATGACGGAACTATTATTGATGCGCTCAGAATCCTAGATAAACAAGTATATCAGAATCCTGAAGAATCAATATTCCCAATATTTAAGGGATTAATACATAGCTATTTACAGTTGATTTGGGATAGTGAAGAAAATAGAATTTATGAAGATTGTGCTGTAAACGCTTATGGTCCCGAAAGAGAATTCATGAATTTACAAGAGGACGTTAATACAAATCTATATCCTAATAGTAATATAACGATAGTAGTCCACGCAGATTGATGAGCTGATATTATGAAAGAAAGGTTAGACTTTGGTACATTTAAGAAAGTTCTGATGCAAGAGTACGGAAGGGATCATGAAAATTTTGTGCATTACTTTACCATTAAAAGAAGAAATAAATAATTTGAATGAAATCTTTCAATAAATGCTTGTGAAAGATTGACAAAGGGATTGCTTCCTATATTTTATCATTTTTAAATTAAGACTTTATAATTGTTATGCGAATTTGATAAATAGTATTAAACTTAAAACTAAATATTTAAAAAAAGAAGAGGTATTAACTTATGAGCGAAGTAGCTGATGTAAAAGCAAAAACTAGAGCAAAAGTTTATGTAAAATTTCCAGTTTATAGAGTTTTTATTTATGAATTCAGTACAATTTTTCATTATTTACTTGGAGGATTTGGTTTAATTATTGGTTATCTTTTTTTAACTTGGGGCTTCCTAATTGGGGTTATTTACATGATATTTGCGTTTCTCCAAATGTATGTACTTATGCCCTTAACTGTTTGTCCAAACTGCGTGTATTATAGAATGGAAAATGCATGTTGTGTCTCTGGTTTAAATAAATTATCACGGAAAATTGCTAAGGAGGGGGATCCAAAGGATTTTCCAAAAAGGGCTGAAGGTATATTTTGCTATAATAATATCTATATGGCTGCCTTATTCATTCCTATTATCGGAATTATTCCAGCTTTGATATTAAATTTCTCTTGGGTCTTATTAGGAGTTTTGTTAGGCGTTGTGGGATTATTATTGTTCCGATTTTTCGTGATATTTCCAAAAATCGCCTGCCTTCATTGTAGTGCAAAATACACCTGCCCAATCGGAGAACAGATTGGAGTACGAGACAAATAAAACATAACTTAAAATTAATATGGATATCTTTACTCATATATTGATGGGCACTTTACCATGTTTCTTATTACTTGGTAAAATAAGTCCAGAAGCAATAATTTTCCTATGGATTATGGCGATTTTCCCAGATTTGGATATCTTTATTGAACCATTTACCAGAAAACGAAATTTATACTTTTTATCTCATAAAGCAGCATCTCATTCATATATTATAGGAATAATTATAACTGGTATTATCAGCGTGTTTATATCACTTATTTGTGGGGTTCAATTTGTTGAAATCTGGATAGCTGGAGCTATTGGGTTCAGTATACATGTTTCATTAGATTTTTTTGGCGCTTCAAAAGTTCCCATATTTTATCCTCTTTCCAAAAAGGAGTTTAGAATTATCGCTGATAGAGCAATAAACCCAATATTAGCTCTACTTTCAGGGATTAGTCTCCTCACTTTACTTATATATTACATAATTAGCCCTTATTATCATGTATTTATGGCATTAACTTCCTTTTTCCTTATTATTTATTTTATCTATTTTGGGATTAGATTGATTTTAAGGTTCCTAGTACAATTATATTTACCAAAAGGATCTCGTTATATACCCGGTTTTATACCTTTTTTTTACCTGATTTATACTAATAATTCCATAAAGGAAAGTATCAGTTATAAGCTAGATCGTAAATTTTCTTTTTCATTGAATAAAAAATCAGTAATAGATCAGACATTCAAAAAATCTTCAAAAAATATGAGATATATAATACAAGCAATAGAAGTTAGTCGGGATTATCGTTTTTTCCATAAATGGAACTCAATTATACCTTTTATTCGTGAAAATGACCAGAGAATTAATATTATTCTCGTATTAGCCGAAAGTTACTCACGGACGAGATCATATTTTCTTTCAGTAATTATAAATAAAGAATCAAAACAAGTTCTATCGAAAGAAGACGGTTTTGGATCCTTCCATCTTTGGCAATATAAAGAATTTTAATGATTGTTTAGGAGATATTACATGCTAGAAGAAGAATTGTTGTTAAAAGTGCGTAAATTTGCCCTTGATAATTCTGAAAAAGATGACATCCATGGATTTTCTCACACTGAACGGGTTTATGAGTTATGTATAGAAATTGGTAAGGCCTTAGGAGCAGATTTATTTATTTTAAAATTATCTGCATTACTTCATGATATTGGAAGAAAAAAAGAAAAGAAAAGAAAATCTACGAATAATCATGCTGAACACTCCGCCCATTTGGCGTTAAAATTCTTAAAAAGAAGAGAATCAGAAATTTCTGAACCGGTTATTAATCATGTGGTTCATTGTATCCAAGCACACTCATTTTCAAATAATATAGTTCCAGAAACACTCGAAGCTAAAATTTTATCTGACGTTGATAAATTGGATGCCCTCGGGGCCGTTGGGTTATATAGAACAATAGGTTTTACTGTTAAAAATCAAGGTGGAATCAACCAAGTCATTGAGCATCTAGAAAACAAAATCCTAAAACTAAAAGATCGATTGGTTTTAGATATTTCTAAAGAAATTGCTGAAGAACGCGAACTAATTATATATGATTTTTATAAAGAAGTATTAAAGCAGAAATAAAAAGTTCAAGAAAATGTAACCTCAGATTAAATGATGGAATTTTTCAACTTAATTCCTAATCTTTGTGAACAAAGCTCCTAAAAAACCGAAACTTTTTTATATTATCAAGGTTCATATATATATTAGCAATTGAAAAGTGTGTTGACTTGAGCAAAGAACTCGATAAAAAGGAAATAATTAGTTCATTAGATAGCATTTCAAAATTAGTTAAAGCAATTGCGCATCCTAAAAGGCTTCAGCTATTGGTTCTGTTGTTAGATGAACATCAAGATTTCTCGACACTCATTGACAAAACTAATTTGAAGAAAACGGCTCTTTCTAATCATTTATCACAATTGATCTCAAATAATCTTGTAGAAAAATTTGGAAGGGGTAGTTATCACATCACCAATGATGGAAAGGAGTTATTAAAAGCCACGACTACAGTCTATAAAGACTCAAAGTCGAGAGAGCAATTGGAAAAGGAAAGGCTCAGGACACGCTATTTAAATGTGAGGATGAAAATGATGGAAAAAACCGAAAATCTAGTTTCTCGAGAACCAAAATTTGAAGGAGCTTGGATTTCCTACATTGGTGCCGTCTTAGGTGTTTTAAAATCCTTAAAGAAGGAAAAAGACATTGATAGGGTAAATGTCGGGGGTTATAGCGGTTATGTCTTTGCTCTACCAAATGTTATGAAAGGTGGTACTTGTCCTTCAGGACCCACTGCTCTTGCTGTTTGGCCAGAAATTGTAAATGGCACGGGAAACTTAGGTTTTAAAGTTCATGAGTTTGTTGACTTGGGGAATTATCCTACACCCGATGAATTAACCGATAAAGATAGGGAAAGGGCAAAAAAACTCTTTGAACTTGTAAAGTCGTCAATTGACAACGACAAACCAGTTGTCCTCTGGGGTTTACACGCAATTGAATATGGTATTGTGAAGGGTTATACTGGAGATTTTTACATTGTTAGTACAATCCGTCATCTTACTAACCAACCAGAAACTCCGATCCGCTATGATGATCTCCATGCACCCGGATGTCTTCATGCAATTTTCTTTGATGATGAAGCTCTAGACATTTCAGAAGATATCGATAAGGAAACTATTAATCGTGCGATCAAGTTTTCCGAGGGTACTACTGTACATAGCAATTATGTAGCTGGACCCTCGGCTTATGACGAGTGGGCAGAAAGTTTGGAGAGTGAGTTAGGGGAAGATCACCCATACCATGGGAACAGTTACAACGGAGAATGTAATCTGGAGGCGAAAAGAATTGCGTATGACTTCACCAAAAGGTTTTCAGAAAAATATCAAGGAAGACCTCAGGCAAAATACCTAAATGAAGCATCACAGAGGTATTTCAAGATCATGAAACGACTGGGAAAATTTCAACGTTTGTTTCCCTTCACAATGGACGGGGAAATGCCTAAAGAAAAGCGTATTGAGGGTGCTGAACTCCTCAGAGCATCCAAACCCTTTGAAAAACAGGCTCTAGATCTTCTAAAGGAATCTTATGATGTTTGGGTATGAAATTAGTTTTGAAAAATTTCAAGAAGAAGAAATGACAAAGGTACGGAGATTATAATTAAAGGTGGTAGACTAGAATAGATTGATGTATAGTGGATCAAATCCTCATCTAGTTGCACCACCTAACATAATTATTATTTTTTTTTTTAAGTATTTTTACTTTTTAAAACAATCAAAAATAATTTAAATGTTTATAGAAAGAACGATGTAGATATCACTCCTAATTAAACTAAACTATTCAATTACCTGATTTTTAGTACCTTTTCTCTTTTTTGGGATATTCTTGAAATGGAGTCCTAGGTTCCAAGCTAAACCAATCGATATTAGTTTCTAAATGTGATAAAGTCCTTAATAAATCAAATGTTAGCCATCGAGAAGCTTGAGGATGTAAAGAACAATCCCATATACCATATTCATTTTGTTCCCCTTTAACAAAATCCGCAAGTTCTGAAATCCTTTTATCTTCTAATGAAGCCCCAACCTTCCAGCAGAGCTTTAGAATGTGAGCTGCATCCATTTTGGGATAGTATGTTCTCCAGCCTTTTGATTCCTCTAATCCAATAAGACGAGATATAGTGAATCCCAATAAATATTTTTGCTTCGTCTCAATTCCTAAAATTAAATCAAGAGCCTTTTTAGCCTTATCACTTTTACATCTTTTTGGGTGATATGCTAAACAATTTAGCACTGCAATCGTCGATGACCTACACCCCCAGCGACTGTGTGGAATTCTACGATAACCAGCTACTTTTCCATAAACACCAGACGCAGTCCCAGTAGACCACGAACCATCCTCTAGTCGTTGTTTCATTAACCAGTCATAAGCTCCCTCTGCTCGTATATCTGTAGAAAAACCACACGCAGCTAATCCTTCCAACGGAGTTGCGACCTGCAGAGGTATCATATCATATCCACGAATCTCTTCAAAGGGACCCTTCCTAGTGGTTGGAATTGGCCATGAATGATCTTCTTTTTGTTTCGAAAAAATATAATCAGCAGCTTTTCTAACAGCGCTATTATTTTTATCAAATCCAAGATATCCTAGCCTTACTAATGCTTGAGAAGTTGCTTGAAGATTTCCAGTAGCGGAAACCTTACCAGTAAGATCTACACTGCTCCAAGAACCATCAGGTAATTGAGACTTAATGAGAGATTCGACAATCGGATCCTTTTCACGCAACATGAGTAATTCTTGGATTTCATTATCATTATCCGGACGGTTTAGAAGTTCTCTTAAAACAAGAAGTCTTAAGTTTGGGGAAGGATCTGTTAATAATAATGGAACCCAAGTCATTTTATCTCCTCCAAAACTTCTTTTATGTATGGTGCTGTTGGAGTTTTTGATTCTGTTATCAATTCAGGGGTGCCAGAGTAAATTAGTCTACCACCATTCTTCCCTCCTTCAGGACCCAGTTCTATAATCCAATCACAAGCAGCTAGAAAATGCGGATGATGTTCAATAACAACAACAGTATGTCCATTCTTAACTAATCGTTGCAGAACCTTAATAAGATGGGAAATATCTTCCATATGTTGTCCCACAGTAGGTTCATCCAAGATGTACATGGTTTTTTTGGTACTCTTTTTGTTCAACTCCTTTGCGATTTTAAGTCTTTGCGCTTCTCCTCCTGATAAAGTATAAGCGGATTGATTTAATACTAAATATCCAAGACCAACCTCCTTTACTAGCCTCAATTTTTTTTCTATCGTCTCTTCCTCTTTAAACAAATTATAGATTTCCTCAATAGTCAGTTCATTTAATTCAGGAAGCGTAATGCCATTTACTTTAACATTCCACGTATCTAAAGAATAACCTGTTCCATTACAAACATCACATGTATCGTAAATATTGGGTAGAAATCCCATATCGGTTTTAATTGTACCACGTCCTTTACAAGCAGTACATGGTTTATGAAGATCTTTTTCAGTTAAGCCTGAAGATAATGCATCTTCACTTTCCGCAAATATTTTATAAAAATTTTTTCCTAATCCAAGGAAATTCAGGGGTGTTGTAATTTTCTTTCGAGTTTGATCAATAATAATTGTTTGAGAAAGTGCACCTTCGATTTTATCATGCTTCCCTGGTTCCATGGGTTGTTGTGCCATAGATGTAGTATGCTTTTTTGGAGCTAATGCTCTCCCAATTGTGTCTATCAAAAGGGTACTTTTTCCACTTCCGGACACACCTGCAATCCCAACTAGAAGCCCGTGAGGTATTTCTATTGTATCACCTTTCAAATTATTTTCTCTAGCTCCATAAATTCTCATCCAGTTCTTAGTACTTTTTTTCTTTATACTATATTTGAATTTCTTTTTCCCATTTAACCAATTTGCCGTGATTGTGTTTTTAGTTTTAATCTCATCTGGAGAACCTATTCCAACTATTTTACCACCTTGAATTCCCGCGTTGGGACCTAAATCGACAATAAAATCTGCTGAATTAATTAATTGCATATCATGTTCTACCATTAGGATTGTATTTCCCATATTACGTAATTCTATAAGTGCTTCCAATAATGCTTCAAGTTCCGAGGGGTGTAGACCTCTTGAAGGCTCATCCAAGATAATTGTAAGAGATGTAAGACCACTCCCTAAAACACCTGCGAGTCTAATTCGCTGAGCTTCCCCAGCTGAAAGAGA
>JBHLOF010000150.1:0-7757 GCA_048940805.1 Promethearchaeota archaeon | reverse complement strand
TATTGAAATAAAGAAAAAACGAAAATTTGACAGTCGATTTGAAATCTCAATAAGTGGTCCCGAAGAAAAATTTATAGCTAATATCTTAAAGAACGAAATTGGAACTATAATAGAATTTAAAGATGTGAAAGTAGGAAAAATTTACAGAGGAAATCTTACTGAAGTGGGAACGGTAGGATTTGGATTGTTTGTAGATTGTGCTTTTATGAACCCTAATGTAGAAGTATTAATTAACTTATATACATTAAGAGAGCAATTATGCCAAGGAAGGGAAAAATCCTTAAAACAAATAATTGTTGCATATGATTTTATTGACCATTTCCCTTTAGATATCAAGATTATAAAAATTGACAGTGATGACTTAAAAGTACAAGGAGAAATTGCCCCGTCTTCTCTAAAACTGTTCAGAAAGATTTTGGATGAAAATTTGGAAGCCGTGTTTTTAAGCGGGGAAACAAAAGGACAATTCAAAAAGGTAATGACGAAAAAAGGACACTTCAGGGATATAGTTACTGTTAAACGGTTTGGATTTTTAGAAAATATGATTTTATTAAAGGAAGATTCTAATGCTCCCGGTATCATTTCTCACATAGGTCCTGAATTGAATAATTGTAGATTTAGTGCACTTCGACCTGAAAGAATTAGAAAATTATTCAACTAAACCAATAAAATTAAATAATCATTAATGACGTTTGTTTTAATATTTCAATAACTTAATAAGGTAGAATCGCTGCTCTGGTGGTCCCTCTTTACCAAGTAACATAAATTGAAAATTATATTTCTGGGCAATCCTTTTTAAAAAATTAATATTCAAGTAAAGAAGTTTAAATGGTATCCCAAAGCAACCATTATAAGAGGGTGTATATACTACACGCCAGTATTTTAATGTTCGAATATCTCTCATTATCAATAACACTTGACCGTTGAGGTTTAAAAGTTTGTAAAATATCTTCATCAATTTTTTTAGTCTGAAAAGTGTTCCTGAAAAGGCTATATCACTCTCCAACAAAGTAATCGTATCAAAAGTTAATTTGAATTTATAATTGAAAATATCTCCCGTAATACAGTTATTTATCCCATTTTTTCGCGCTAATTGGTTTGTAGTAGGGGAAATTTCAATCCCTCTTGTCACACCTTTTTTCATTAGAAATGGGATATAATAGCCTGTATTTGAACCTATGTCAAGAATATTTCCATGGGATAAATCTAGAAGTGTTCTTTCCAGATAAGTTAGATCTGGTAACGTTCTAAAGTATCTTCTTAAATCTACTTCATAAGCATATGCGTTATATTTCTTCTGCCAACAGTATTGATGAAATTTAAATTTTGATTTCAAATTATTGGATGAGTAATCCCATAAGGCAGTCCCAAGAAAATCCATTGACTCTTGATTAGATGGAAATGAGAGGAATATCAATAACCGAAAAAGATTCTTAAAGTAAGGGACATGTTGGGATAAAATCCGAAATAAATGGAATGCATAATATGAGATATGGTATATTTTTAGTGGTTTATTCATCTGCCCACTCTTTTAATGAAGAAATTATTATTAAATTTTTTCGTGCTCAATATATATATTAATATCAAATCTAGAATATGTTTAATGGAGGTCCTGTTGTACCCTAAAATATGCAATGTTTCTCAATCGAGACATTGACATCCTATTTCTTTTTTTATGATTATTAGGGATTTAGTTTCACAATTATTCAATTAGAAAAGAGTAATGGTGGGCCAGAGGAGACTTGAACTCCCGACCTTCTCGGTGTAAGCGAGACGTCTTTGGTACATTTTATAAACTAAACGTTATTATACCAGACTAGACCACTGGCCCCATTTAATGCTAATGTAATCAATACACAGAGATTTAATATAATTATTCAATACTTTAATATTTTTTTAAATATAGAATTTAGATGTTAGATAACTAATCTGACCCCTTTTAGAATAAATTCAATAATCAACGCCAGACTATCTTCTTTAATTCAATATCACTTCATTACGTTTCATTAGTATTTTTTAAACCTAATAAGTGATCAGATTGACTACTAAAACTCAAAGAAAACTAAGAGAGCGTGTCTTAAATTTAATGAAGAATAATCACTCCTTTCTGGTCGCGTGTTTGTTAATATTGTTTGAACAACAAACCTCTGAAGAACGACAAATAAAAAATAGTGTATATCGTAATACCGTTGGATTTAACCGACCAGACGCTTATATGCTTTCCGATTATTCTATATGGAAGTTAAATTTTCCTGATAGAATAATTAATGGAAAATTAAAAACTACATTAATTAATAAATTAGAGAAATATGCTGTGCAATTATCATCTTACCGAGAAATTCTGGCTGTATTAGACGGATTAAAAAACCCGAGTTCAATTGTGGAGCGTGTTAATAATGAAATTAATGTTGAGGTATTAAGCCCAACAACTACGCTTGAAGATTTCTTAATTCAGAAAAAACTGGAGCGAGAGAGACTACAAAAAGAACGCAGCAAGAAGAAAAGTGAGGAAAAACTGCTCTACAAGTTGAGTTTAACTCATGACAGCATCAAAGGAACAATTGTCGAAATTGATCCTAAAGCGTTAAAGATCAGAACAACTTTAGAAAATAGGGAGGTGGATCTCTGGTTTCCAAAATTTAGTATAATTGCAAAATATAAAGAGGAACTCAATGTTTTACAAGAATTCATGATCAATAAAAGAATGGTTTCTTATAAAATAGAAGAAGCTCTGGAAGAAAAGTAATATTACTTCACTAATTATAGGACGGAATTAGTTCTTCTTGAAAATATTTAATAAATAAACGCTCAGGGTGGGATTCGAACCCACGAATCCGTCGGACACTGGTTTAGCAGACCAGCGCTCTACCAGGCTAAGCGACTTACTCTGGGCCAACTAATCTATAGAGTTGACGAACTGAGCTCCACTTAAATTCCTGAGCATTTAGTCGTAAATAGTTATAACGATTCAGAATTTTAATATTTTATTATAAAATAAGATTTTACACATTTTGATTAAAAAAATAGAAGAAATATAATTATGATTATTCGGAAATTATTTCGAAAACCATTTTTTCTATAATAGGTTTTTTGGTGTAACGCTTATCATAGTACCATCCAACAAGATGTGCTTTCTGCTCTGGAGTCTTGCCAGGTACGGGAGGGATCACGATTATCATCACACCATTGGAGAGATACTTCAATATTCTCTTGTCTATGGCGTGTAACTTCTCTGAGCCCGTCGGATGAGAGTGCCATTGCCAGACAATGTCAACACCAAGCTCTTCCTTAAATTTCCTCATATTATAAATCTTTGATTTCTTGTATCTCATCCAGCTTCGTGGTTTAACATGAACTTTAGTTTTACGCAAATCTGTATTCATAATAAATTTAGTACAAATACCGAAATTTTCTTTACGGTCTGCAAAGAGCCACCCGTGGCAAATCATTGGAACTTCTTCGGCGGCTTTCTGAGTAATTTCCTGAAATAAGCTTTCAGGTATTAAATATCGAAAATCTTTAGCTCCACTCATGTTATTATCATCTCAAATAGGATTCAATGTATCATAAAATTTATATTTTTCTTAAAACGACGGGAGAGCTCATAAAATACTGAGAAAAAAATGAAAAAACATTTATTATGTAAAATATACTTAAGCTTAATAGCTATTAATTACATTCAATTTACGATCACATAATTTACGTAATATAACCAAAACCTCAAATACAGTGCCCACTTAAGTGATATTGATATATAAGCAGATGTAGCCTAGTTGGTAAGACGCTGGCCTTGAGTATTTTATGATTTCAAGCAAGCCAGTGCGCATAAGCGCTCGGGGGTTCGAGTCCCTCCATCTGCGCATTTGAAGTATATATATAATATGGGCTATTGGCGCAGGCAGGTAGCGCAGCAGGCTCTTAACCTGATGGTCGGGGGTTCGATTCCCTCATAGCCCGCTTTTTTGCTTGTAGAGTAATATATTTAGACATAAAAAACTCGAGGATTTTACATCTCACATTATCAGAAGAGGTCATTAAATATTTAGGATCAAAGGAATAACGATATAGTAAATTTAGATCCTAGATGTATTGGAATAACTCTTCAAAATCAGAAAAATCAAATGGTTTTAAAATGTAACCATCGGCTTTAGTTTCTGGTATTTTCTTCTCGACTTCAGAACCAGGAATAGCTGTGAGTAAAAATATAGGCACTTGATTAAATTTAGGATGCTCTTTCAGCATTTTACATATCTCATAACCAGAGATATCAGGCAATATAATGTCTAATAATATTAATTTGGGCTTCCCGCTGTTTATTTCCTCCAAGCCTTTTGTACCACTTACTACACCTTTACATTTATAACCCTTACTTTCAAAATAACTTGTTAATAACCTGATGGTCGCGAGATCATCTTCAATCAAGAGGATATCGTACTGGTGCTCCACTTCCTCAGTCTTGATATTGTCTAAAATATTGATAATTTTATTCTCAAGGAGCATGGACTGGTCGAAGATATTCTTAATAGTTGATAATACTTCTGGATCGAGATCTTCCTCATAATTTTCTAAGAGAAGTTGACTGAATCCTTTAATGGTTGTCAGTGGCTCTTTTAAGGCGTGAGATATATTAGAAATAGTTTTTTCATTCATGCCATGTAATCCACCTCTTAAAAAATTTGATTTTTGCTCAATGTAATAATCCACGCTATCTCTAATTAAAGCAGATATTGTGGAGTATTCATGAGAATCTTTAAAATCTTCCCATTTCGTTTTTGTATCTTCTGATACATAAAGAGAGATTCGTTCTTTATCTCTATCATAAATCTTTTCTCCTTTTAACCACTTTTTAAATCCTTCAGTTATAGTACCACGCCACTCAGCATATTTATGTGTCTGATCTTCATACAATTTCTTTAATTTTTCAAATTTTTCAGTACCTATCTCTAAATTATCTATTTCTTTCTCTGTGAGACTTATTCTTTCTCCTTTATCTTTTGAATCCTTAGATTCTCCTCTATTATTGTTGTTCTTTTTCTCAGATATTTCTTATTCCCCTCTATTTTAAATATGTGAGAATTTTGTATAATTATGTAAAACCAATATTATTTATATTTTTGTATACTACTATTCCTTTTTTTATAATATTTATCATTATAGGAATGATTGTTTACATATTTTGTAGTTTTTTATCATTTTATAAATATTACCCAAGAAGAATAATATAAAAAGGAGTATGTTACCCACTAAATAGCAGATCAATATACTATAATTATTTTAGATTTTTTCTATTTTCTTCTAATATCTTGAAAATAACTTCAAAATCAGCAAAATTAAACGGTTTTAAGATATATCCATCTGCTTTGGTTTCTTCTAAGTTCTTTTCAACCTCAGAACCAGCAATCGCAGTTAAGAAATAGACAGGAATATTTTTATATTCTTTATCAGATTTTATTGTTTTACAAATATCGTACCCATTTAAATCTGGGAGAATTATATCCAATAATATTAAACTGGGGATCGAATTGCCTAACTCCTCTAATCCTTTCGAACCACTGACAACACCCTTACATTTATAGCCTTTACTTTCAAAATAACTCTTGATGAGTCGAATAGTTGCGAGATCATCTTCAATTAATAATACTTCATGCTCTGGTTCTGTTTTAATATTATCCAGAATATTGATGATTTTTTTTTCGAGTAGGATGCTCTGCTCAAAGATATTCTTTACTGTATCTAGAACTTGCTCATTTAGCTTTTCTCGGTAATTCTCTATAAGCAATTGAGAATATCCTTTAATTGACGTCAAAGGTTCTTTTAATGTATGAGAGATATTAGAAATGGTTTTAGGATCTAAGGTCGACAGTTTATTACCCCTATGTGTCCCATGATTTTGAATAAACGCATCAACAGCTTCCCTTATCAATTTAGAAATCGTTGTCCCATCACTTTTCGAATATTCTAACCATTTTGCTTTCATGTCATCGGAGACATAGAGTGAAATTCGCTCCTTTTCTCGATGATAAATTTTTTCCCCTCTTTGCCACTTTTTAAATCCTTCTGTAACTACACCTCGCCATATAGAGTATCTGTTAGTTTCTTCCTCATATCGTTTCATCTCCTCTGTTTTCTCAATTGAATTACTATCAATTTTAATTAAATCCATGTCTTCTGGTTCATTGCCATTTTTTTCGATGGGAGTCTCTGGGATCTTTGAGGGCAAAGTTTTTTGACCACTAATTGCTTGTAATAGTTATTATTGAACACTTAGTAAAAGAACTTGTATTTAATGTTTTTTTATTAGGTAATATGTTCGTGATGGTCGGAATTTGTGGTAAAAAATTATGGAAACTAAAAATTGAAATTCAAATCCATAAAGAAATGTTTATTAACATGTAAGTGAAATCACAATTTATCCTATCGAAAAAGTAGTGATTAAAGAATTCTAATACCTAAAAGATCTAAAAGAATTACCTTAGATTGGCTTAATGAAATTCTCCACAGCTCGGGTTTCCTTAAACATAATAATGTAAAATTTTTTTCTATTGAATCCTGTGGCGAGGGAAAAGGATTTCTTAGTGAATTGGTGAGACTTACCTTGACTTATGATAATGCATCCTCAGAATTACCATCAACTATGATTGTGAAAATGCCAATGGGATTTAGAGGGGTTGTAAATTCTCCTCATAATTTTTACAGAAGGGAAATAGAATTCTATAAGGAAATTGCTCCAAGAAGTAAAATAAGAGTACCTGAAGTGATCTATTCTAATTATGATCTAGCTGCAAACAGATATATATTAATTCTAGAGGATTGTTCTAAATACAAAGTAGTAAATCAATTAGAAGGTTTAAATATAGAACAAATTAAACAAGTTATTAAATCCATAGCAAAATTCCATGCTCGATGGTGGGATGCCCAAGAACTCATTTCATGGGATTGGTTACCCAAACCTAAGGGGGAATATATTTTATCTTTTGTCGAACTATATCGTAATGCTTGGGATTTTGCTACAAGATCCGAGGAATTTCTAGCAGCTTTACCTGAAGGATGTCAGAAAATTGGTCAGAAGATATACGAACAAATGCCTTGGATAATAAATAGTGATCCTGATCATAATTTAACAATTACTCACTATGATTTACGAGCTGAAAATATTTTTTTTGATGATAAAAATACCGAAGATCCTATAATTTTAATAGATTGGGGGACAGCAATTGTGTCTACTGGAATTATGGATATCGCATATTTATTAACAGGAAGTGTAAAACCTAAATTAAGAAGAAAAATAGAAAAAGAAATAATTTTGTTTTATATGAATCAACTCGAAGAAAATGGATTGAAAATCCCAGACTTTGAATGGTTTTGGAAATATTTCTTACTTTCTACATTACGCTTCTTTTATTTAGTTCCTCTAAGTGCGGTTGAATTAGAAATAGATCCAAATACGATAGAACTCGTTAATAAAACGGCTAAACGTATGACAAGTATAATATTGGATAACGATGCAATTAGCATATGTCCCTCTTAGATCTTTTTCCTTGACATTTAGCTAAAAAGATCGATTTCAATGTTAATTCAAACTGAATAGATTTATAATTATCAAATTTATTAGTTTATTGTTATCATCTTTCGATGTAAATTAAAGTACAACACTACTTGAATCATCTAAGTCATGGGTATTTGAAGAGAGAGTTAAGATGAAAATTAAGAAGATACCAATCAAACCCAATAAAATTGGAATAGATTTAATTTTATGC
>JBHLOF010000038.1:0-33372 GCA_048940805.1 Promethearchaeota archaeon | reverse complement strand
TAAAATCTGACGAAAATTTCTCTGTTAAGAATTTGATTGTATTTTCTAACGCAATTAATAATTTTTGCCTAAGTTCTTCTAAATTATCTTCATAAATCTTAAATAATCTTTTGAGATCGAATGGATTTGATGTTAAATAGATATCAAAAAGTTCCTTTCCGATAAAAGGTATTAATATTGCTCGTAAAGATTCTTGGAACCAAATTTTGTAAATCGTTCCTGCCACCGTGGTTTTTATAAGTTTATAATCCCAATTCTCTAATAATTTAATGACCTCTTGATATTGATCTGATTGTATTTTACCTTTCACATATTTAAGCATTATTGGCAACATTTCTTTTGCTTCTTCCGAAAAAAGATCTAACTGAAAACGTTTAAAATCATCAATGGAGAATTTTGCCTTTCCTTGAAGAAGCTTTTTTAATCTCATTTGTCGAAAAGGTTTGGTGGTATCTTGAGCAATTAATTCACCATTAGGTGCTTTATCCTCATTAAAATTGGCAGTATAAACAAATCCCAAATCAGGATTATAAATAGAAAGCATTTTCTCAAACGGTACAAAATCACTCCAATTATATTTCTCATCGGTTCCAGGGGTAACTGTCGCTCCATCTCCATATCTGCGTCGAGGAAGCTTTCCTCCATGTTGATGACCAATATTCCCCTTTATGTCTCCATATATAAAGTTCTGAGGTGTAACCGTTATTTTACTTATAGCCTCACGAAACTCACTCCAATTTGATGCAATACCAATCATTCTAAAACCATTGATAGTATCTTCTAAATTAGCAATATAACTGGTCCACTGCATAGCATATTTTTCAGGGAGGTTAATCTTATGAGTTTTAGTTTCAAGCTCAATATACTCCATAACTGGTCCAAATTTTGTCAATTTTACTTTATAATTTATTGGTTTAGATCTGCCCTGAACATATATAGGTTCATCAACCTCCTCAAATTCAACCCATTTATCATTATATTTGTACTGATTGTTATTCTCAGGATTAATAACGAGTTTGAATAGATCAACATTGTCTGAGGTTACTGTTGTCGCCCCCCATGCAATATTTTCATTATGACCTAAAACAATTCCTGAAACTCCCGGAAATGAGGATCCAATTGTATTAAATTCAGGACAATTTAGATGCATAAGTATCCAGATTGATGGTAAAGTTAAAGTTAAGTGTGGATCATTAGCAAACAGAACCGAACCAGATTCTGACTTATTAGGACTAATAACCCATCCATTGCTACCAACCGATCTATCAATATCCGCCCCAGAATAGAGAGGAATTATTTTGTCTGCCATCTCAACCCCTAATTTCATAACCAAATTTTCACGTAATAATTCTAAAGGATAATTCCAATTTCCTAATCCCCATTCAATTAGGCTCATAATTCGAAGAGAATCCTCAAGAGTCCATTCTTTCGGTTTGATATCCAGAATTGCAAATTCGAGAGGTAAGTTATTTAGCGATTTTTGAATCCCCTCATTTACACCCTCCACAAAAGCATTTAATCCTTGCATTATTTCACCGTTTGTATCTTTTTTTAGATTATTTACACATTTTTTTGCAATTCGATGTAATCCAATCGTTCTATAATGTTTATCTCGATCTAATGTTGCTTCACCAACGATTTCCGATAATGTTCCTGAAGTAACTCTCTTAAAAAACTCCAATTGCCATAATCTATGACGGGCGTGAATGTAACCCTGAGCAAAATATGCATCATTTGCAGAATTAGCAAAAATATGAGGTATACCCCATTTATCCCATAAAATTTCAACTTCTTCAAGAATACCTTTCACTTTTTCAGAACCAGATATAGATGGAAACGCATTCTTTGCTATTTCTAATAATTCTTCCATATTTAAATTCACTATGAATTGAATTATTTCATATTAATATTATATGAATTATAAGCGTGTATGGTTTGGCTTCTGGTTTTTATTGGTAAAAAAAGAAAAAAAGAGGAATTTATTCCTATAACATTTTGTAGAGCTGACGCAGGGCCATGCTCATGATATATTGTTGGATCTGTCTACTACCTCCGACAATTTCTTGAATTCTTGAGATATTGACATAATCATGCATTAAAGTGTTGTCAGACAGTCCTGCACCTCCCATTAAATTAGCAGCTTCATAACATACTTCCTTTGAAAGATTAGTCGCATGATATTTGAATTGAGAAGCACTTGCAACCATCGCTCGTGAAATGTTTCCAGGTATCTTTCCCTCAAATTTCTCCATTTTTTCATCATATGCTTCTGCAAATTTTAACAATCCTAATGTTAAATTTGTTGTTCTTGCCCAAATATCGGTAAGTAAAAATCCAACTCCCTGGAATTTTAGTATTTCCTGATCAAATTGTTTTCTCAAATTAGCATATATTGCAGCATGTGATATCGCACCCCAACATTGAGAAATAGCACCACAAGCGATACCTATCCTTTCTGGAACTAATCCTTCAAAAAGATGTTCTCTTCCTTTCCCAACACCACCCAATAGATATTCTTTAGGTATACGAAGATTATTCAAAAATTCATGCCCTAAATATAATTTCGGAACCCATGGAATATTGACTCTTTCGCAATTCCAACCATCCCAGTTTGTGTTAATCAAAAATTGTGCCATGAGATTACCATTATTCTGTTCCGCAGTAGCATAGACAACTGCCCATTTTGACTTAGGCGCATTAGTGTTATATACTTTCTCACCATTTAATATAAATGATCCATCCTCCTGTTCATCACACGTTGTCAATTGGTGCACTGCATCTGAACCTCTCTCTGGTTCTGTTATGCATATGCATCCCGATGCTTTTCCCGTAGCAAGTTCTTCTAATGCTTCTAATCTCTCGGGAATATTTTCATGATGTTCATATATCGGATTAATAGCTAATACTGTTGCTCCACTTCCCATTGCAAATTGAGGATCAAACATGTCAACCGCTAGATAACGAAGAAAATCAGCAACAGCTCCGTAATAATCATAGTTTATATCTATTATTTCAAAATTATGTAATCTAGTAATATATCCTTCAGTTCCAAATGCAGGTATCCAGTCATAGATATCCTCATCAGGTCCATGAGTGATCTCATTTTTTTTTTCAAATCGTAGGCAAAATTTCTGAACTTTTTTTAAGTGATTAAATTGGGTAGTAGATAAAATTGCCATGAGGTTGTTATTCACGAAGTTATAACGATTTTTTAAACTCAGTTTATCCAAAATCTCGTCATTTATGACTTTATCCATATATCTCGGCATTCTTATTACCCTCAAATTGTTAAGATTATTAATTGCAGTTATGTAAAATAAAATATTAATTTTTGGAAATCAAATATATTCTTTTTCGATATTAGAAATTTGATTACTTTTTTAAAAAAAAAATTTTATGAAATGATTAATAATTTACAGATTTCAACCATCCAATTTTATAATATTAGCATATTAATTTCTGAAGTCTATTTTTGAATCTTTTTGATATGACAAGAGCCGTCTCGAATGGACAATTACTTTTAAATTGGATAACCGAGATAAAATGTTTATCAATTCCTATTAAAGATAATACACCAAATTTTTCTAGAGAAATAAGCTCATTTACTCTATAGTTTCCGGATAGAAATCTCCCTTCTAGAAGTTTAATTATTTCTGAGATTACATTTGTTTGCAGATTTGAAACAATTACTCTTCCTGTTTGAGTTAATAGAGCAGACGCAACAACAAATGAAGAAAACGTATGCAATTCATTGAAAATACCTAGAAGGTCGTTTTTCACATCTTCTGAGACTAATTGATTTCCTGTTTCCATTATACTATTAATATTATGATCAAAATCAAAAAATTGTGAGATTTCACCATCAAAATTATCGGTTAATAAATCAAGGTCAAATTTATTTAAAAACTGATCTTTAATTTCCCTTAATTGGTTTCTTAATTCCACTAAATTATCGGTCCTATCACTGAATAAAGCAAATAGCAACTCATCATTCTTGATTTTCTCTATTTCAAAGATAAATCTAAATAAACCTACCTCTATCTCAGATAATTCTTCTGTTTTTAAAGTTTGCTTTACAAATGAAAAAATAGCACTTAAAAAGCCACTTGTAAGTTTAATATTGAATATATCCTCATAAGTCTTGTAAAAGATTAACTCACCAGTGTTTCCTTTCATTATGAAGATATTTTTAATCATTGAATTCAGAGTTTTCTGTACAAAAGAATTAATAAAACCTTGTTATTTCATTAAAAAAAGTTTGGGTATAAAAATCCTTTTATTAATCTCTTTCTAAAGATGAACGCATCACACATCCATTATTTCATTTTAACGTGGTTAAGATTATACTAAAAAAAGAAAGTGATAATTATATAATTCAAAAAAAAACTATAGAATGAACATTAATATGCTTAAAATCCATCAAACTTAGCCCATTCATCCTCTTCATCAGCTTCTTCTTCATCATCAACATAATCTTCTAGTGTACTAGTTTTATAGCTCTCTGTTACATCTTCTTCAAATTCTTCAAATTCATCTTCAAAGGTTATTGATTCTTCTAAATCGGTTATTACTTCTCCTGAAACCTTTATTTCTGGGACAGCTTCTAATTCAGGCTTTTTCTTTTCAACTAATTTTAAATAATCTCCATGAATCTTAATGGTTATTGGAGTTTCTTCCTGTAGCAGTCTTACAACAACCTCTTCACTTTGTGAAGAGTCATGAGGTAATCGTATTGTTAGTGCTCGTGATCCCTCAAACACACCACTAATAATTTCTACGGTGTCACCCTCCTCTAAATATTCTGTTACACTTCGTGGTAATAAAACATGTTTGAGTTCACTTAACTCGATGTTTTGGACAATTCTTCCTTTAATATGAGGAATGCCTTGAACTGCGATCTGTACTTCCCTCTTCGTAGGCGCTTCAAAAAATATATAACCTGGTAATAGAGGGCTTACTAGCATGGCTCTAATATCGGGAATTGTATCAAGTATTTTGAATCGATAGAAAATCTGTCGAAGAATATTGCTTTCTTGATTAATGGTTGTTCTTACCGCGAATAATGTGGTTAGATCTTCTGCTTCCTCAATAATCAAACTATTATCAATCCTAATAGCTTCTTTTTTAATTTCTTCTTCTTCCTGATCATCCACTTTTCCTCACGATCCTTATATGAATTTATCTTTTTTAATAGTCTTAAAAAAATTAGTCAATATTTATAAAAGATAACAGAGTTAAAAATTTTTGCTTTTGGAGTGATGATTATTAAGGCTTTAGCTACTCCACTTGAACTCCTAAATCTCTCAATTTTTTAATATCGCTTCTGAAACTTTTGGGTAATAAAAAGGCGTTCATTTCCACCCATCTTAAATTCCTTAAGTTAAATAGTGGCTTGAGATCATTTAATTTATTATTGTGTAGATATAAATTCTTCAAATTGGAAAGGGGTTCTAAAGGTGTTAAATCAGATATTTGATTATTACTCAGATATAAGCTCTCCAATTTCTTTAATACCTCTAATCCTTGAAGAGAAGAGATCTTATTATTAGATAAATCTAATATCTTTAAACTCCTAAGCTGTTCTAAACCTAAGATTTCTCTAATTTCATTTTTACCAAGCCGCAATATCTCTAAGCGTTTAATACTACTCATTCCTTCAATTTTACTAATTTGGTTATTGGACAAGACTAATTTATTTAGATTTCTTAAATTCTGGATATTTTCAATCTTTTTTATTCTATTTGCTGCAAGATTTAAATATTCGAGATTTTTGAGATTTTCCAGACCTTCAATTCTCTGTAATTTATTACTCATCAAAGATAGGGATTGTAAATTCCTAAGTCTTGACGGTCTCTCAATAGTAATTATATTATTCCCTGAAATATCTAAATTTCTCAAATTAATAAGACCGTCTAATCCTTCAATCTGGGAAATATTATTACTGCTCAATATCAGCTTCTCTAGATTGAGCTTTTCAACTGCTTCTATCTTACTAATGTGATTACCAGACAAGTCTAAGTATCTTATATTTAATGCTCCTTTTAATTCCCGAATGTTTTTAATAGATCCAATTCCACAATAACTTAAATCCAATCTCTCTTCTAACATCTTTTAAATATTAAAGAATTTTAACCTGGTAATAGAGAGCTTACTAGCATGGCTCTAATATCGGGAATTGTATCAAGTATTTTGAATCGATAGAAAATCTGTCGAAGAATATTGCTTTCTTGATTAATAGTTGTTCTTACCGCAAATAAAGTTGTGAGATCTTCAGCATCTTCCTTAAAAATACTTTCATCTGTCTTTATATCTTCTTCCTCATTTCTCGAACTATTTTCTTCTTGATCTGCCATCCTATCTCACGAATCTCATTTGAATTTGGGTTAATAAAAGGTTTTTTGGAAAAATTAGTATATATTAGTATAGGAATATTAAATTATAAAATTTTTATAGGAATATTAAATTATAAAATTTTGCTTTTTGATGAAAGAGAAAACTGAGTCATTCAAAGTTATAGTAAGCAAACTGTTATAAAATGCTAAAGTAATGGAGTATTAAAATTGAATATTATTAATATCTAAAATATCAGGAACTTTATTATTTCGTTCCAACCACGAAATCTCTGCTCTGGTATATCTCCAAGTTATTTCACATTTCCCTAATTTACCTTGTGATTCTGTTTCCCAATCCCAAGGATTTACAATACATAAATCTCCACGTCGAATCCATACTCGTTTTTTTATCTTGCCACGAATCCTTCCTATTCTGTGCTTCCCATCTTCACAGAATACTCTCATTCTTTCACCACCGAGGATTTCAACCACCACACCAAACATTTCACCCATCCTTTTGCTTGGGAATTTAACTCTGGTAATAACGGGTTCTTCCTGCCCTCTTCCTCCTTTTCCCTTTTTTGGTTGTTTACCTTTTTTCTTAGCCATAATTACTATCTATTTTTTATTGTTAATTTAGATTTTTAAATTTAGATTTTATCTTCAGGTTTATAATCTCCTTTTATAAACACTATTTTTACAGGTTTGTCAGAATCATTCCTAATATTATGCATTTCTTCAGGTTCACACAAAAATACGCTCCCTTGGGGAGCAGGATACTCTCTATCATCTATAATCATTATTCCATTTCCCTCCACGAAATAGAATGTTTCATCTACAATCTTATGACCATGTGCTTTTTCAGCCATAGACTCCCCAGATTTTAGTAAAATAACTCCCCAATCAATAGAGGGGCCTCTCATTAAATATTTGACACCTGAGGTTCCACCTCTATACTCAAAATCAGTTTCATGCACTTTTTTAATTTCAAATCACCAAAAGTGTAGTATATGGTATGAGACAAATTATCTAGAGTAAATTATAAATCTTATCTATTCTAAACTGATACATAGTTATTAATAATTGACCATTCACTTGAATTGATTTTTTAATAACAATTTTTAATCAATTTTTAATTAAATTAGAAGGGTATAATATGATTCCTCCCTTTAATTTCGCCAGAATCCCAAACGTAATTTTTGGCCCCGGAAAACTAAAAGAACTATTTGAAATTATTCCTAAATTTGGAAATAATCTCCTTTTTGTCATTGGGAAAAACTCCCTTAAAGCTTCAGGTAAATGGGAAGAGATATTAGCTGCATCAAATCATAAATCATATAATTATTCAACCGTTTCAATTGCTGGGGAACCGTCCCCAGACTTAATAGATGATTCGTCAGTAAAATTCCGCAAAAAAAATATTGACATTGTTATAAGTATTGGTGGTGGGAGTGTTACCGATGCCGGAAAAGCAATCTCCGCTATGATTACTAAGAAAGATTCAATTAAGAACTACTTAGAAGGAATAGGTAGTAAAGTTCACAATGGAGAGAAAGTCCCCTTTATAGCCATTCCAACCACCTCTGGTACAGGGAGTGAAGCTACCAAAAATGCCGTTATTAGTGAAATAGGACCAAATGGTTTTAAAAAGTCTCTACGACATGAGAATCTAATTCCTGATATTGCCATCATAGATCCAGAATTAATGCTCTCTTGTCCTTCCTCGATATCGGCTTCTTGTGGAATGGATGCATTCACTCAACTACTTGAAGCCTATGTCTCACCAAGAGGCAATCCGATTACAGATTCATTAGCATTTAGTGGCATGAAATTTATTAGTGAAAATATATTAAAAGCTAGTTCGACAGGATCCTCTGATGTCAATGTACGAGCTGCGATGGCTTATGGATCCTTATTATCTGGAATTACTCTTGCTAATGCTGGTTTAGGTATTGTTCATGGCTTAGCATCTCCAATTGGGGGATTTTTTGACATACCTCATGGTGTAGTTTGTGGAACGTTATTATCTGAAGCAACTAAAAGGAATATCATGAAGTTGCAGAAATCCGGGGTGGATGGACGTAAAGCATTAAGAAAATATGCCCAAGTTGGGGCTTTAGTAACGGTTAAACCGTTAGATAAAAACGACGATATCGATAAATACTGTTCTAATTTAATCTTCACTCTTGATGAGTGGACTAAACAATTGGGTTTAGAACGATTAGGAAAATATGGAATTACTCAAGATGACATCGATAAAATCGTAAATAAAACAGGAATTAAAAACAATCCTGTAGATTTAGACAATGAAGATATAAGTACTATTATAATAAACCGACTTTAAGGCAATGAGATTGATATTAAAGACTTTTTTTAATTTCTCTTGCTAAAAGTTCAAATGCTAAATTAACATTTTCTCCCGTTTTTGAGGAGATCTTCAAATATTGGAAAAAATTATACTTCTTAGGAAATTTTAAGGCGAATTCATCATCAACACTAATAGATTCTGTTAAATCTAATTTTGTTCCTAAGAAAATTATTGGAATGTCTGGATTTTCTCCTCGACAAATATTTACCCATTGTTCAATCCTGTCTAAACTAGATGGTCGTGTGAGATCAAAAAGCAAAAGAGCCCCTCTTGCCCCTAGGGAATAACTTTTTAATAAAGGGCGAAAATGTTCCTGTCCACCGAAATCCCAGACTTGGAGATGAATTTTCTTCTTCTCAATTTCTAATTCTTTCATGAAAAATTCTACGCCTAAAGTCATCTTTGTATCAGCTAAAAATTTTCCCTCAACATATCGATATAATAGTGTTGTTTTACCTACACCACCTTCCCCAAGTGTGAGAATTTTAAATAAAACTGGGCTTGACATTATCTTGTATCACCTTTAAAACAATTCCCTAAGCATGGTGAAATAATATAGAATGAATTTAATTTAAAATTTTTTTATAGTTTTTTGAACAATACGCTTTAGACTCGTTCTATAGTCAAAAATTTCTTTTGTCGCATAAAGATAGTATTAAAACCTTTTTCTTTTGCTTTCTTTCGCAATCCGGAGTCATTAGTTGCCAAATAAATAATCATACTCTCTTTCTTTAGAGTAATTAGTTTCCTCAACAAAAAGTCATCAGTAGTCTCCGACTCGTCTTTTAAATCGGCTATATATTCAATATTAAAAATTTCCTTATTTTTTTCTAAATATCCTAAACCTGATTGAAACTGAGTACGAAATTTCGTCGCTAATGAGTTTCTTTTAGCTTTTGAATTAAGTTCCCTTATGATTTGATCAAAGATTATAAATTTAAGCGTTCCGTCCAAGAGATTCCTAATTTCATTGAAATAATCGATCTTAAATTGATATGGAAGTAAGATAAAATTTGAATCAATAACTATTATATTTTGAAGCATGTTATTATTTTGAAACTTTTTGATGGTTATAGGTATTTATTTGGAATTAAATAAATTTATTATAATAAAATCAGATTATTGTAATATATTAGTAAATTTAAAACGACATAACTAAATATAATAATTTAAAATCCTTCTAAATTGGGGGAATTAAGAAGTGTCTCCAATTTGGATTGATCCTCATATCTATTCACCAAAAAGCAGAAACAGGTTAATACAATGCCGCAAAAATATATACTCAAAATTCTCACGGCAGGGGAAGGAGGAGTAGGCAAAACTACGCTCCTCCATCGATATGTAGAGGGGAGATTTTCAGCTGAAACTAAGATGACTATTGGTGTGGAATTCTTTTTGAAAGAGACGGAGATTGACTCCAAACAATGCACTCTACAGCTTTGGGACTTTGGTGGACAAGAACGATTCAGATTTTTACTCGAAAGCTATGTCTTAGGAGCAAAAGGAGCACTGCTAATGTTTGACCTAACGAGGATGATGACTTTGGAGAATCTTGAACAGTGGTTAAACATTGTCCGCAAAGGCGATCCAAATCTCCCGGTTCTTTTTTTAGGCACAAAATTAGATTTAGAAGATGAAATTCAAGTAGACGATGATTATGCTAAAACATTTCTTGAAGAATACAATTTGATTGATTTTCTCAAAATATCTTCAAAAACAGGCGAAAATGTGGGTCGAGCATTTGAGATTTTAACTCGAAAAATATTAGAACGGCAATCATATTAAAGGAATCTAGTCTTCTTTTTTGAAACCAAATTTATTGAGAAATGAATAATTTCAAAATAAATTTTATTAATATCGAAATATACTTTCTACTAATCATTTAAACGATCCAAATGTGATTCAATTTGAAAATGAAAAAAAAAATCCCAACTGAGGACGAATTAAAAAATTTAGATGTTGAGTCGTGGGGTACATGGAGTAAAGAAGTAAGTGAGTTCGATTGGTCTTATGGTGACACTGAAACCTGTTACTTACTTGAAGGTGAAGTAGAAGTAACTGATCCTAATTCTGGAGAAAAACTTGAATTCGGTAAAGGAGATCTTGTACAATTTGAAAAAGGACTTAAATGTGTTTGGAATGTGAAAAAACCGGTAAGAAAATACTTTAGCTTTGATTTAGAATTTGGTGATATAGAATAATATCAATTTTTTTTTCTTTTTAATTATGTAATATTCAAAACTTCTAAATGAACCTTTGTTTATCTTTATGTTCTTTTACAGAGATTTCTCTTTCATCGAGTCTTTCAAGCTTAATTAAGCCATCTATAATTGCTTTTATTTCCATTCTAGTATTAACTTTATATTCTTTTAAATTATCAAGTATTTCCTTTTCAGTAAAACCTTTATTATAAGCTTCTTTAAACGCTTCGATAGTTTCTTGGTGGTAAAAAATATACTGTTTATTTAGAAATACAATCAACCAATCTTTTTTAGATTGGTTTTGAGATAACTCAAACATTTCCTCCCTTACTTTATCAAGAGGCTTTTTTAATTTTCGAGCAATTAATTCATCTTCGATTTTATAGAAACCCTTCATAAACTTGTGGAGTTTATTTTTAAAGAACAAACGAGGGATATAAGATACTCCAAACAGAATGATAGTAATTCCAGCTAGCCATATGGCTGTTATTGGATTAAAAATAGCTATAATGATAATTAAGATAACAAGAAATGCAAACCATTTTCGACCAATGGTTTTCAAAAACACTAGATATTTTTTTGCCATAATTTTCTAATTAAACGCTAGTTTTATTGATATATAACATAGTTGATCACATAAAAAAATTATTTCTTAGTAATTTTAATATCATAATAATAAGAAAGCTATAAATAACCACATAAACAAGCGTTTCCGGGTTCGGATGGGACCGGGTATTATCCTAAATCACCATGACCGTGAGCGAACTCACAGTTTACAGTTTCCCATAAATATCATTCGCAAGAAGGCTCGATATGACCCATCTTATCACAGTACTATCTGTAACGCGAAAAAGTTTAACTTCCGGCGCTTTTCTAAATGTTTTCGTTTATGTAGTTAATATATCATGCGATTACCATTTAATAAGATCAGTTATTTATCAAGTAAATACCTTCTTATTTGGTAATAAGTAAATAGAAAAAATTTCCCTTAATAATTAAATTTTGTGTTTAGAAAGGTTAAGTTTAAAAAGAACAAAGCAAATTAAAAAATTCCATTATATCTTTTATATCTCCTTAATCCCTTAAAAAACAAGTACACAGCAATTACAGAAACCCCAATAATAATAATTAGGGAAACAGGAAGAAAATAATCCAATATCGGATTTGGCACCGAAAAAAAGAATCCATTATCTTGAAAAATTTTTGAATTATTGGCATAATCTCTTGAAATTATACTAAAAGCATATTTACCCGGTTTCAACTTATTAATTGCTATTGTAAAACTATTCTGGTTTTCAAACAGTCTGTTTTTTACACTGTAATAACTATAAGACTCAAAATTATCTTCTGATAATATTAGATATGTGCTTTCTATACCTGAATTATTATCTATTATTTCGACATTAAAATTTATTAGGTCTGAAGTCATAGGATTCTTAGGTATACGGTTTAGAGTTAATAATTCAGGTACACTAGTATCTGAAATTGTTGTAAAGTTATAATAAGTTGGTATTAAATTATGTCCAGTTATTGTAACATTGTAAGTTTCATTTGCTTCAGGTGGAAGGCGGAATTCAACAATCCCGTTTCTATCAGCATATACTGTACTATATTTTCCAATAGAACTTGTAAAATGAACTCTTGCGTATGGAATAATTTGATTATAAATATCCTTAATTGTTATAGATACTAATTCTCCTTCATAATAACTCTCAGTAAAGGGATTTTTTGCTTGCTGGGGTTTATTCGTATACACATCTACTTCAGGATCTCCTAATAAATTATATGATAATATATTTTTTCTCTCAAAATCCAAATTTGTTGATCCAAAACTCTTGGTGTAGTAATCACTACTGATATAGGAAACTTTGGAGTCATAAAGTGCTCTGCCTTGTTGATATTTATCTTGTTGATAAAACTCTTTCCAGAATAATTTTGCATTTCCACGATTTAGCTTTTCTAAATTTTCATCATCTTCAAAATACCATGTTACCCTTAAAGCTCCAATTACTCCTATAGCACCACCATCAATCCTTTTAATTAATGTTTCTCCAATATTACCATCATTAGCATCATAGCTAGATGTGCTACAAGCATCAATATAAACTAAAGAAGGCATATAATCATTGGATGTTGAAGCTGCATCAGACGCAGTGAATCCAATTGTTGAAGGATCGATGTAATATGTATCATAAGAGCCATGACCTGCTAAAATGACAGTTGAATATCCATTATTAAAGTAATTATTGAGAGCGGAACGTGTAAGATTACCCGTCTCTCTTATTAAGTGGGTATAATTTATTTTTGATTGAGCATAATTCTGTATAATATAATTTGTTAATGCACTTTCATATTCTCCCGAATCTTGACCAGAAACACTCCAGCTGGAGACTCCACCACCTAACAGCATTCTATTCATCCAATTTCCTATATCTGGATTCTTTTCATATTTTATTGTTTTGTTCACCATTATCTCAAGCTCATTGGCGTTATTTGCAGGAAATCTCCCCACGTATACCTCTGGTATCCAGGAGATTTCATCCAAATAATGGTCATTATCTTGTGGAGCTTCACCCCAATTATCATCTCCATCACTATTCCATGTTCCATTTAAATCAGCATAATAAAAATCAGTGGGCTTATAATATTCTCCTGGAATTGATTCTGTCCTTCCTCCTCCCCATCTTACAACGTCGGGATTATAGACTTTTCTGATTGGAATTAAATCTTCTTGAGCATCTCCAGCTAAAAGCACCCAACGAATGTTCTCTTTTTCGTAATAAGATTTAATCATGTTTCTTATTTTTTCTGCGTCATCTTTTCCTTTATATAGAGAAAAATTACTTAGGATAATTGTTTTTACTCCTTTTTCATTTTTCCAATCCCTTAGGGGTTGCAAGGCATTAATAAAATCAGTTTTGTTTGGTGAAATGATCAGCATTTCAATCTTATGGTCATACCATAGATCATCTAAAGAATTATAATCAATATCAGGAATTAATGAAATATTAACCTCAGAATTCAAATTGGGAAAATTTTTCAGCTTGGAAGAAGGCGAAACATTAGGGATTATGAAATCAGAATTTAAAAGAAAACCAAGAATTGGCAACAGAATTAAAAGAAGAACACAATAGTATTTAGGCTTCTTAGAGGTATATTTTCTCATATATTTAGAACTATAATTATTTTCGGTGTATATTTAATTTTAGAAATAATAATATTAAAATAAGAATCTATTTATTATAAAAGGATAAAGTTGGAATATTATATCATGCCATTACGATTTAATACCTGTCCACACTGTTCGAATAAAATTATGTTTGAAATTGAAATGGATGATATAAATTCCAGTCAATATCCCGCCCCTGTTTACATTATGTGTCACATATGTAAGAAATTATCTACTTTTTACGTAGATAGTCTCTTGCGAGTTTCATATAAAGAACTCGAGAAGAAGAAAGGTGGAATAAAAACACTTCAAACCAAATAGGAGATTTTTTCTCAAGTATTTTCTCATTATTGGGGTTTTTTGATTAATTTAATAAAAAATCTTTCCTTAATGTTTTATAGGAAACTATTTATACGGTAGTTAACACCACTAAAATTTGTGTAAATATGTCTTTTGATTTAGAAGATATTTCAGGAATCGGGAAAACAACCGCAGAAAAAATGAAGGCGGCAGGGATAGACTCGATTGAAAAACTTGCTCAAGCAAAACCTGAAGATATTATAAAGTTAAAAATCAAAGGCATTGGGAAGGTTACTGCTCAAAAGATTATTGAGAATGCCGAGAAAATAGTTGATGATGTTCGCACAGAAATAAAGAATGCAGGAAAAAAAGAACCCAAAACTGAAACTAAATCAAAAATTCAAGATAAACCGAAACCCGCAACTAAAAAAAAAGGAGTATCATTAAAAGAATTGATAAAGAAACAGGCAGAATGTAATATTGGTTTAGTTGGGCATGTAGACCACGGGAAAACCACTCTTGTCAAAGCTTTAACTGGAGATTGGACTGATCGACATTCAGAAGAACAAGAACGCGGTATATCTATAAAACTAGGGTATTCTAACGCTACAGTTCTCTATTGTCCAGTATGTGATGAGTATACTACAGCCTATTTAGTTGAAAAAAAAAGAGAGAAAGGCCAGCCCCGTTTTAGCTGTAAAAATTGTAAAGGAAATTTGGAGTTTAGAAGAAATATTTCATTTGTTGATGCACCAGGACACGAGATATTGATGGCAACAATGTTGAGTGGTGCCTCATTAATGGATGGAGCTTGTCTCTTGATCGCAGCAGACGAATCATGCCCCCAACCTCAAACACGGGAGCATCTAGCTGCACTAAATATTGCGGGAATTGATAAAATAATTATTTTGCAGAATAAAATCGATGCGGTTTCCCGAGAACAAGCACTCGAAAATTTTCAACAGATTAAAGAATTTGTAAAAGGTACTGTCGCTGAAAATGCTCCAATTATACCTGTTTCCGCAGTGTTTGAAGCAAACCTTAATTTGGTAATCAGAGGGTTTGAAGAAATTATTCCTACTCCTACTTTTAATGAGGAAGAAGCCTTTCAATTTTTGATTGCACGATCATTTGATATTAATAGACCTGGAAAAGAAATTATAGATTTAAAAGGCGGGGTTATAGGAGGTTCTGTTTTAAAAGGTAATATAGAGATTGGTTCTGAAATCGAAATAAAACCGGGGATCCGCGTCAAAGAAGACTACATTCCTATTAAATCAAAAGTAGTTAGTATTAGCCAAGGGAATAAACAATTGCAAATCGCTAAACCTGGTGGGCTGATAGGTTTGGGTACGAATTTAGATCCAGCTTTAACCAAGGGTGATCATTTGATAGGGCACCTTGTTGGAAAACCAGGAACCCTTCCAGAAATTCTTAAAGAAGTTGAATTAAAAGTTAATCTTTTAGATAGAGTAATTGGTTCTGAAATGCAAATGAAGGTTCAACCCCTCAAACATGGAGAGAAATTACTATTAGTAGTGGGTACTGAAAAAACAGGAGGAACCGTTACCAAAATATTAAAAAACAGCACGATTATAAAACTTACTCCTCCAATATGTCCTCCAGAAAATTTTATATATGCTATTTCTCGTATCATCAATAGACGTTATCGTTTGATAGGATACGGGGAAGAAGTTAATCACAATTGATTTGGAAAGTCCTTAGAAATAAAATTTTAACTCCTTTAACTTGAATATGAGAGAAAAATCTCACGTATCTTCCCTTTTATTAATTTTAAAGAAGGATCTACATTTTCAAATAGGCTTTTTAAAGTCTTTACAACTTCAATATCAATGTTGGAGTTTTTGGATTTCGTTAGAATTTGTTTTGTCTCATATAATATCATGGTGGTTTCTACTTTTGCTAGAAAATGAAGCACAACTTCAATATTAATCTGACTAACCAATGAATTACTTGTAATCTCCTTAAATTCGTAAAATATCTCGTTCATTATGCGTTTATCTAAAAACATAATGAAATCATCAATATTATCACAAAAAATTACAATCAATTTTTGTTAACGAACTTTTTTGTATTTAATATAAAATAGAGCACCAAAAACTAAAATTATACCACTTATCATCCCAAATATCATAATCCAAAGAGGGAAATGAGGAACATTAGTAAAAATATAGTTAACTTCTTTATCGGTAGTAATGGTAGATTCTTTAACAACAGCTCCTTGCCATATTACTCTTGCAGTGTAATTCCCCCGAGGAACATCATATAATATAACTTGACCATTCCCATTAGTTAATCCAGGGGAAATTGGTTGAGTACTTATATTTGAAATATATGTGCCAAATTTGGCTCCCCAAAAAAGAATTTCGATATTTACTCCTACAAGGGGCATTTTAATACTATCAGTTACTATGATATTAAGTGTTTCTGACACTATGTATTGGATGGAAAACGGGCATGTCTCGCCAACTATTAAATATGGTATTTTCATCATCAAACCTAATTGTCTTGGAAATGACTGGTTTGCGTCAAAATATTCTACTTCTCTATTGAATAATGAACTAGCTTTCGTTACTTGTTCAATATTTATATTAGTTTCATACAGCGAGATATTCTTTAAAAAGATATGCGGTGGACCGGTGACCATGGAAATTATATAGGTTCGTTCCCGTATATTTCTCCCATTTACAAGTCTATCAATAGCCCAGGAGTTCCCAACAGGTTCTTCAAATTTCAAGCCAAAATCACAAGTGAAATTCAACGAAATAAAACTTCTATTGGGTTTAAAGAGATCAGAAATTTCGATACTTAGCGTTTTATTAGGATTTACATAGTCATTTACATTTTTAAAAAGTGTGTTTACAATAAGTTCCTGGTAGCTTAATTGATCTTTATCTGGGGGTGTTATTGTAAGAGCGAGGTCAATATAGTCTATAGGAACTGTACCTGACAAATCAAATGTAACCGCCCATCCGATAAGATAAAATTGATACGTAAATCTCGAGCTGAAATCCTGTTCCTTTTCGCTCATAACTAACGGAGTTTCTTCTCTTTGATCAAGTGTCCAATCTCCAATAGCAAAACCAAATTCATAGATAAAATGAATCTTGAAGCTAAAAATTGGACCTTTTTGGAAATAAGTCTCATAATTAAAGATGACATATCCAATTTCATCAATCGTATAATCTATTCCCTCAGTTAACCGGACAATCATAGAATCATATTCAACATAAAAATCAAGTAATTTTGCTAGTGAAAAACGAGATAGATAAATTAAATATCCAGCCATTGTGTTATTATATTCAACTTTCAAAGTTTCATTCAGTTTAACATATATTTGAACTTGTTTCGTGTGGTTCAAGTTATCGCTAATAGCGGATTGAGTGGTTCCAAGGTAATCGATTTTTTCTATCCCTATTTTTAAAGCATTTGAGGTAATATCTTCATCAATTAGAGGATGATTGGTACTGTGGTTTATATTTCCGATGACGTAATAATTAAAGTGCATATTATTTATTGTAACACTTCCTAATCCATAAATATCAGTTGATAATATCGGTTTGTAGTCCTCCCTTCTGTAATCACTAATTGAGAGTTCTTCGCCATCAATTTTCTTTAAGGAATGAATTTTAGAAATGTTGAAAAAAACAGGGATTAAGACTAATCCAACAAGAAAAATAACTAAAATTGTCTTGGAAAAAAAATTTGAACCCTTCCGTATTTTTTTAAGCATAGGAGAAATCTTCGTTTTAAAATCTTAAAGTCAGAAAATTAAAATTGATTAAATAATTTTTCTAAAGTTTTTTCATTTTACCATGATTTCTTCAAAAAAGTAATTTAAATAGGAATATTTATAATAATTGAATTTATCAGAATTCACACAGAATAAAAAAATTTGAATTTGCATTTAAATTCCTATTTAGTTGCTTAACCATCTTAAAACTCTTCGCAATCTAATAGCTAACTGATACTAATGATTAAGAAACCAGACAAATCTAAATTTTTAGAAGATTTAAACGTCGCTGTTGATGAATTTATTGATGCCTCTTATTCTCGAGTTATCAACATTTCTCACAATGATGCTGATGGTATAAGTAGCTTACATATTATCCAAAATTTATTACATAAGCTTAATTTGGATTATGATTATTTTATCTACAATCGATCAGTATCGTGGCAAAATTATTTAAATGGGATATTATCTAAAAGGCAAAGTGAAAAAACAGCTTTTATCTTTACTGATTTAGGCTCTAATTTAACAGAATTAATCCCAATAATCAAAGCAAGAAAAGAACGGTTCTATATTCTTGATCATCATGAAGTAGAAGATGAAATTGACATTGACATATTACCCGATAACCTCTTTTTTGTGAATCCCACTGTTCATGGGTATGATGGTCTTGAACATATTTCGGGAGCAACTCTTGCTTATATGTTTGCAAAACGAATTAAATCTTCAATAATGAAGCAAGGTTGGTTAACTATTATTGGTATTGCGGGAGATTCTTTAAAATCTATGGATAAGCTCAAATCTTTCAATAGAGAAATATACGAAGAATTAAAAGATGAAGAACTTATAGAAGATAAAAAAGGTCTAACTCTATTCGGGAATATGCATGAATCTATTAAAAATGGCGTAAAATATAGTATCTTACCTTTTATTAAAGGATATAGTGGAGAAACAGATCAACACATAAAATCTTTTCTAAACTCCATGGAAATAAATCCAAAAAAGAAGGTTATTGATTTGAGTTCTAAAGAAATCAAGAATATTTTAGAAAAAGCACATATTGATAGTTATGGAAATTTTGCGATAATACCTCAAAAATCAGGTTTATTAAGGTTTGCATTTGAACATGCACTCTTAATTAATATTTTATGTTTCAAAAACATAAGCGCAGCTCTCTCAATTATCCAGTTAAAGGCAATTACTCGTTATGCAAAAGATTTGTATACTGAATATATCACCAATCTAGTAAAAAATTTAAGAACTATCTCGAATGAACCCCCTAGTCATGAAACAGAAAAAGCTGTTTTTATGGAAGTTAAAGGAAAAATACCCCCAAGTAATTGGTCAGATACGGCTAGTTTCAGTGCTGTTAACGAACTTTTTAATCCTGAGAAAATATTGTTTTTGGGCGGCCTTGAAAAAAAATCAGGGACAATAAAATTAAGTATTCGCTGTTCCAGAAGATATCTTGAAAAATCCACTGAAAATGGTGTAAATACTATTATTTCTAAAATTAAAAAGGAATTAGGAGGATTGGGTGGGGGTCATAAGCTAGCAGGAGGTATTAGATTATCAGTACCCTCTTATAATCGTTTAAAAATGAGTCCTGAGGAATTTATCTAACTTATGAAATTTCTTGAAAAAGTAAGAGATTATTCATATAAAATACACATCAACGTTAAACCTAATTCGAAACGACAAGCTATTATTAATGATGGGGAATTTCTTACAATTTTTCTTCGTTCAAAAGCTATTCAAAATAAAGCGAATAGAGAATTAATAATTCTACTGAGAAAAAAATTAGAAATATCTTCAAAACAGATTCAGATTATTTCTGGATTAAGAAGTTCAACTAAGTTAGTTAAGATTAATTTTTTTGATGCTATTCAAGAAAAAGAACTAAATGATAAACTCCTTAAAGAGAAAAGCTAACTTCCAATTTTCTTCATTTTTCCGCATTTTAAACAGGTGATAAAATGTGTCATGCCTTCATCAGCGCTTCGAGTTTGACGAGTTTCTAGATGCGCTTTATCATAACCACAATTGGGGCATATAAATCCCTTGATACTACTCCTTAGATGTTCATCCTTCCATATTAAAAAATCAGCTATGTTAGTTACTTCGCTTTTAATAGAATGTTCAATTTTAGTGGTTAATTTATAAGCGTTAGATTTCTCTTCCGTAAAATCTTTTATAGCTCCACACTTACACTTAAATACTTTTTTTCCATTCACCTTTGAAGGGAGCATCATACTTCCACAATCATCACAGAATTCCATAAATCTTTAATCCCTGAAAAGATGAGTTCAATCTATTTTTTTAAAATTAAGCATCCCAAATAATGTTTATTACTTTATAGTTTGAAACCAAAAATTAAAGCACAAAAAATTGTTCCTGCAAGGAGATCAGCGGTGGTACCCGGATTTAAATTACCTTCTTTCTTTTGAAGTTCTTCATCTAATTTAAAAGCTGATTCTAAACCCTCGTCAGTTGAGATTCCTCCTTTCTGTAGAATTCTCTTCGCGCTTTCTGATACATAGAAAGCAGCATCTATACCGGATTTTCTGATTATTAAAGTATCGAGGTGAACAGAAAGAATCTTCAAAAATGTATTTACTGTTGCGATATTCGGATTTTGAAATTGAGAAATTTGCTCGATGAAATAAGGTAATCCCTCATTCAAAATGATATTAAAGCCAGTGGAATATTCAGAGCTTATAAGATCATATTCCTGCGAAAGTGTGAAAATTTTTTTTAAGTTGATGTTATCTCGTTGAATTTCTTTAATTGAATTATCATTAGTAATGTCATATTTTTCTACAGTTCCTAATCCACCTGGATTGCAAGACTTAATGGCCTTATATAAATTAATAGTATCTTTGGCAGTTGATCCATCAATCACCTTTATTAAATAATGTTTAAAGTTATCCAAATTGAGCATATTTGTTTTTAAGCATATTGTCGTAGCAGCAACAAGTGGTGCTAAAATTAAAATGTGCCCAAGCAAAACATTACCGCCACTTTGCCATTTCATCATTTCATCAGTAGCATTTCTGTAAAATAAACCTAAAGATATTGATCCAAAGTCTATGCTAATATTATATGATGCTTTGAAACATCTTTCACATAATTTTTTAAAACAAGGTTGGATTGCAGTAATTCCTGCCAAAAAATGTTCAAAACTTGTATTACCAAAATCTTTTGTACGATGCACATTACCCGGTTTAGGCCATCCCGCCAACTCTAATAAGCTTGCTAAATTAACACATCGAGTAATATCATCAATTGACTGAATTGATAGCTTGAGGGTACGGTTTCTTACAGGCACAAATATGAATAATTTTCAATTTATATAACAATTTTGAAAAATTGAATTATTAATAACCTAAATCAATTAGTTTCTTCTCTTTTATTGAATATCCTTCTTTATCAAGTGACTTATAAGAAATCGGTCTAAAATCCTTATTCAATCCCTTTTTGTATAAGAATTTTTTAATCCTAAGTCTTAATACTCGTTTTGAAAGTTTCGAGGGGATTGAAACACTTAGTTCATTTCCATCGCGATCTAGGCTAATCTGAGGCAGTGCTTCTGCTAAGAATCTAATCAGGTCAACTACATGCTGATCGCTCTTAAAACTTAAATCTTTAACAAATAAAGTAATAGTTTTGGTATCATCTTCACTCATACTACATCACTGAATAAGATAATTAAAAATGGTATAAAATTTTTATGATTTTGGTAATTATTTTAATATAATAGTTAATTTTTAAGAAATTCGAGTATAATCAACAAAATTAATTATAATTTTGACCGTGGTGGAACAAAATGGTAAATTATGTGAATTTAAAGTATACGCCTAATGATAATGACCTCATAGCTATGTACTATGTAGAAATCTCACCTGAATGTCCAAACTTAGAGCAAGCATGTGAAGAAATTGCAAAGGAAAGCTCAATTGGTACATGGACCGAAATTGCGACGCTTTCTGCAGATATTGCGGAGAGATTAAAACCTTCAGCTTTTTATATTGACCCAAAAAATAATGTTGTGAAAATAGCCTATTCAGAGGAACTATTCGAGGCTGAAAATATGCCACAAATATTAAGTGCTGTAGCAGGGAATATTTTTGGTATGAAAGTTTTAAACCACTTAAGATTGTTGGATATTAGTTTTCCTAAAGGTATTGTGGAAAAATATGGTGGGCCAAAGTACGGAATTGTTGGAATTCGAAAGTTGACTAAAATAAAGGATCGTCCTCTACTTGGAACTATAGTTAAACCAAAAGTGGGTTTGAATGAAACCGAGCATGCAAAAGTGTGTGGTGAAGCTTGGAAAGGAGGATTGGATATAGTAAAAGATGATGAAAATTTAACCAGCATGAAATTTAATAAATTTGAAGATAGGATTACTAAAACGTTAAGAATAAGAGATCAAATAGAAAATGAACTAGGAGAAAAGAAGATTTACATGCCTAATATCACTGCGCCTCTTTCGACAATGAAGAAACGCGCAGATTTCGTAATTGATAATGGGGGTGAATATGTGATGTTAGATATTGTTACAATTGGATTCTCAGCCTTACAGGAGATCAAAGAATATCTTAACGATAAAGAAGTGATACTTCATGCTCATAGAGCTATGCATGCGGCTTTTACAAGAAACAAGAATCACGGAATAACTATGCTAGCCTTAGCGAAATTGATGAGATTGATTGGTATGGATCAACTACATACTGGAACAATTATCGGTAAAATGGAAGGAGGGAAAAAGGAAGTAGTGGAAATAAATAAAGTTATTACAGAACAAGAAATAAAGGGTAATGGTTTATCCCTTCTTGATCAAAATTGGTATGATATTAATCCAGTTTTACCTGTTGCTTCAGGCGGATTGAGTCCCTTGGATGTTCCAGAATTATTAAGAATTTTAGGAAAAGATATGGTTTATCAATTTGGAGGGGGTTGTCATGGTCATCCCGATGGGACGGAAATGGGGGCTAAAGCAATAAGACAAGCTATAGATGCCGTTCTAGGAAATTACAGTTTAAAAGAATACTCTAAAAATCACATGGAACTTGCAAAAGCAATAGAAAAATGGGGATGAGCAATTTACTCCCTATTCCACAATTTCCGGATATAACTGAGCGAAATAATTCGAGACATGACTTGAGGCAAATATTCCTGCTTCAGTAATTAAACCATCAATATACCTACGAGAAACCGTTTCAAAAGCGGGATTCATTATATTAACTTTTTTAGGTGGATTTTCCCACACCTCACTCGAATCCCTCATCTCTATTGTTTCTAAAATTCCTAAATTTGTTTCAGGATTATATTTCAAAAGTGGAGATGCTACATAGAAGGGGACATGTTCTTCATGAGCTACTAAGGCTAAAAGTCTTGAACCAATTTTATTGATGATTGTCCCTTCACTGGTAATACTATCTGCTCCAATTAATATCAAATCCACTTGAAAATGTCTTACAGCCCATCTCATAGCGCTATCGACGACATGGGTAACTTCAATATCTGCAGCTATTAATTCTTGTGCGGTTATCCTTCCTTGTAATCTAGGTTGAGTTTCAGTGTTAATCACTTTGAAATTTTTATTCTGCTTTTTTGCTTCCAATAATATGGCAGTAACTAGGGAAGAATGGCAATGTGTCATCACCACGAATTTCTTACTTTCATTCGGAATCCGTCTTGCACCTATTTCAGCAATTTTTCTTTTAGACTCTTGCAACAATCCGTGATATTCATTCTTATATCCTTCAATTATTTCTGGAACATCCTCAAGACCACAATTATGTTTTTCTCTTTCTAGTTTATGTACTATAAAATTCAACCCATTTTTCATGGCCGGTTCAGTTGGTCTTGTGTTAATTAAGATATCTTTAGCTTTATGAAGACTATTAATACAATCATCAATAGTTTTGTATTGTAATCTCTTAGCATAATTATTTAAAAAATCTATGGCATTCAATGCCACGTTTGTAGCTCCTTGAATTTCCAGTGTTTTTATTTTCTCTGCATCCTCTAATAATTCTTTCATATTTTATCACAATTCAGCATTATTTTTGTTCAATACTATTATTAGAATGGTTCTTTTCATCTAATTTAAAATCTTCAGAGTCAATTTCTATATAAAAATACCCTAGATAACCACAATTAGTACATTCATACAAATTTGGAGCTAACCAACCAGAAACATTTACTGCATTCCTCAATTTAGGCTCTTTGCATTGAGGGCAAATTCTAATGTTAACCATAATTTTTTTATCCTAATTTTAGTATCTTTAAGAAAAAATACATATTAAGAATAATTATCTTACTATAAATTTTTAATTAGGAAGGAATTAAATCAAAGTTTAATATTATGACAAATGTAATAGTTACCAGATCTTTTGGATTGGATTACATATACTTTGATATCATTTTTTTAATTATCTGGGTTTATTTTTTAGCGAAAAAAAGGTATTGGATACCTATCGCATGGGGTTCATTAGGATGGGCTGTATATATTTTTACTGATTATTTTTTGTGGTATATTGTCACCCAAACTCGACAATACGTAGGACCTCTCAATCCAATTATTTTCTTTATGTGGTTTTGCTTTTCCCCTGGTTTTGTGCAATTTTCATATGTTGTGTTGATGTTTGAAAAAAGAAATAGGAATGATTTGATATTTTTTACCCTAGTTTTTTATCTTGGTTGGATCATAGTATCAGTTGGTTCCCAATTGTTACCAATTGATGATACTGTTATCCGAGTATCTCGTGATATGAATATTGATAATCAGAGGTTTAATATGATAATGATGGTTTTTGTTAACATCATCATCGCTATTTTTTTATACGTTAAAAAGAAATTACGTTTAGAAGATGTTGTGTATCTATTTTTAGTTGGAACCTTAGTGGAATTTGCATTAGAACTTACATTAGCGGTTTCGGGTATTAGACAAGAACAAGGTACATGGAATTTAGGATTAATGATTCTCAACAGTTTAATTGAATTTAATCTTGGGATTGTGCTCATGTATCTTCTATGGGCAACTATAAAGATTAGAAGGTTTCAGAAGTTCTATCCTCAATTGAGTTATAAGGATTTTAAATATATCAAAACAAACTTCGATATTGTGGCTTTTGTGTGTAATTCAAAAGGTATGAAACAAAATGTAATGAAAGATTATTCGCGTTTATATGCATTCGAAGATTTCCTTTCTGATATTAACTATTATTGTGAAAAATATAGTAATAAGGCTCTTGAGGATGATAAATTAAGAGAGCTTAACCAATATTGGAAATAGTTGAAAAGAATTTTTGGTATTCTGAGAATCCTTATATTTATAATAATAAATTAAATTAAATCCCTCTTACTACTTAATAATAGTGCACTTTACTTGTTGTATAATGCATTAGCTTAATATTCATAAAATCATATTTAATTCCATTCTTAGATGAAAGATTTAGACCTTCAGAGAAAAAGTTTACCAAATGAGCCTGGAGTATATCTCTTCAAGGATAAAGGCAGTTCTATCATTTATATCGGAAAAGCATTAAACTTGAAAAAGCGAGTGAATCAATATTTTGCAAAAACTAGCTATAATGATCCTTTTTATGAAGAAAAAATAAAGGAATTAGTAAATAAAATTCATTCAGTCGAATTTATAGTCACTGAAAATGAAAAGGAAGCCCTCCTCTTAGAAAACATTCAAATTAAGAAGCATTTACCCCGATATAATGTAATCATGAGGGATTCTAAAACATACCCATGGGTAGCTATATTTTACTCTGAAGATTTTCCTCGTATTCGTGTACTTAGAAATCCGCATCGATATTCGCAACAAAACTTATTTTTAGGACCATATACGGATAAAAAAGAAATTATTAGAATATTGAGAGATTTAAGAAAAATTTTTCCATATTGTTCATGTAAAAAACCAGTTAAAAAAAGAGTAAGACCCTGTTTATATTATCAGCTAAAACTATGTCCCGGTCCATGTTTTTCTGATATAACTAAAGAAGAATATTATGACAATATAAAAAATATCGAGTTTTTTTTAAGAGGAGAGACCCGTTTAATAAAATCCCAAATAAAAGAAAAAATGAATGAAGCCGCGGTAAAACAAAATTTTGAATTAGCTGCCATATGGAGGGATAAACTTGAGGACATTGAACATGCTACGGATCAACAGCATGTCTTATTGGATTATGAAGCAAATAAAGATATTATTGGAAATTTTACCGAAGATAAAATAATGGCATTAGTCATAATACATATTCGAGAAGGAAGAATAACAAATAGAAATTCTTTTAACTTTGATTTGAGGGAGAAACTAATATACAAAACTGAAATCTATTCCTCAATTTTAGAACAATTTTATCAGGAATTTAAAACAAATTTACCAGATGCAATAATTTTATCTGAAGTTAATGAAAACTTTAACATTTTAGCAAAATATTTGAAAGATATAAAGCCCGAAATCCAAATTAGAATCCCAAAAGATGATTATGAATTAAGCTTAATTAGAATTGCTAATAAAAACGCTAGAGTTATAGTTCAACAGCAAGCCCAAATGGAATCTATTAGAATGGATGAACAAGATTTCCGGGAAGAAGTTTTAAAAGAAGCAAAAGATTTATTGAACTTAACTCAAGAACCCAGGATTATTGAAGGATTTGATATATCCAATATTGAAGGAAAGGATGCTACAGGTTCTATGGTTTACTTTTTAGAAGCTAAACCTTATAATAAATACTATAGACACTTTAAAATCAAGACTAAATCAACTCCTGACGATGTTGCTATGATGAAAGAAGTGCTGAGAAGAAGGTACGGGATGCTTTTAAAGAGAGAATTGGAACTTCCAGATTTGATTATCGTTGATGGTGGTAAAGGACAATTGAACGCGGGAATCTCAGTGTTGCAAGAATTAGGTCTTGAAATCCCTATCATCGGTTTAGCCAAAAAACATGAAGAAGTTTTTGTTCCTAACCAAAAAGATCCAATTCTACTTCCAAAAGATTCACATCTTTTAAAATTACTACAAAGAGTAAGAAATGAAGCACATCGTTTTGCTGTAAGGCTCCATAAAAAACAAAGGAAGAAACGAATGGTTGGCTCTATATTAGATGACATTGAGGGAGTAGGTCCAATCACTCGAAATAAATTACTTAACCATTTTGGGAGTATTCAAAATATAAAAAAAGCATCTGTTGAGGAAATTGCACAGATAATTGGTAAAAAATTAGCTGGAGTAATTTTTAAAGAATTGAATGAATAGCAGACTAAGTAAAAAAAAAAATTATTTATAGATATTCACTTTTTATTTTTGAGAGTAGCATAGCCACGATGATTGCAGATCCTAATAACGCTAAAGTTATACTTAAGTTCCAAGACACCAAGTATCCAATAAATGGATAGAGTATCATTTTTATTAGGCTTGAAATCATATGTATCGTACTCAAGACTGTAGCTCTATTTTGTGTTTCAATTTGTTTATTAATGCTTTTTAGAAATATTACCCTCCTCGAGAAACCAAATCCAATAATTGCAAGAATTAAAGGAATACTGATTGGAATTACATAAATAACTGCCAATAGTATAAATCCAACTCCGGGTATAGTAGTAAATAACAGCAGAAATCTTCTTTTATTTATCACTTTGCTCTCTAGCTTCGGAACAATATTGTAAAAAAGTATTTGAATCAATGTCATTGATGTACTAATGAATCCAAAGAGAACCAATTGAAAATTTAAGGCTTTAAGATATAATTGATAGATCCATATTAAGAAAGATACTATAGCTTCAGTAGTTATCATATCAAACGCTATTATCCGTAGAATTTTGTTCTCCCTGAGCTCTTTAAATCCAGATTTGATTACAATTAAATATTTTTCATGGTTTTTCTTTTCTAGTTCATGATTTGGTTCCTTCAATGTGAATGCAACCAATGTTGCGGTGATAAATGGAAAAAACATGAAAGTCATTACTAAGTTTAGCGATAGATATGCACCTATAAATGAGCCAACTGGGGCGGATATTCCTATTCCAATCAACATGAAACTTCTATTCCTTGCCATCACCTTTGAAATCTCCTCTTCTTTATTGAGTTTCCTTAGTGTATCATAGACAAGGGCTTGGTCTGTACCGGATATTAATGCTCCTGCAAATGCCCATAACGTTTCACCAATGGCAAAGATAAAGATGCTAGGGTAACTCCCATAGATCAATGCTGCAATAGAATTAACTAGAGCCCCAAGTATCAAAGAGAACTTTCTACCAATGTAATCTGCTATTGCACCAGAGGGTATTTCCAGTAATAACATCACCATTGTAAAGATACTTTGCAGTAACATAACCTCAATATAGTTAATTCTTCCCCAAGTCAAAAAAAATGGTATTAGCACCCCTGAAATCAAATGTATTCCCATGAAAAAATGAAATAGGTACGATTTCCATATATTTGCCTTCCACTTATTTATTTGTCTCTTGTCATAAATGACTTTTTGAGCTTCCTCTATATTTAATCTTTCAACTTCTTGTTCTTTTTCGGTTAAATTTGCTGCCATTATTATCATTCCCGATTATGTATTTTTTTTCATTAGCTTTTTATAAGTAGATTATAGTAGGCTTTTTTTGCTTCGAGATTTCTCAAGTAAGCTTCTTTTTCTTCACAATATCTAAGGCTGTATTGTTCGCAAATACGAAGTTCACGTAACCTCCAATTATCAACCTCTAATTTTCGTGATTTCCATATTTTAAGCTTAGACGATTCTCGATTCAATTCATCTTTTGCGCTTTCTAGCCCAGAATTCTCTCTTAATTCTGCCCATTCCTTTAACTCTAACAATTTTTTCACCTCTTTTTAAATTTTTTATTTTAATTTCGTCTTAAACATATTTTTAAAAAATATCCACATTTTATTATCCTAATTAGGCGAATCTATAATCTGGATGCTTCACTGGATCTATGAAATCTAAGAGATATGGATTTAGATAAAATGCCGATAAAAGTAGTTTAAAGAATTTAAAAGTATCAAAGAGTTTATGATGATATTTGTCGAATTTTGTGTATTTATTAGGATAAAGCATTAATGTTATGTACATTGAAGTAAATATACATTAATGTCATGGTCATTGATTTACATATAGACGGAGCACGGATTAGTATATCTCCGCTGATCAATCCAATCCATCTATGATCTTTAATTACCATGATATACTCAACAAATATGTTTAAAGAATAATGATTACATCTTAATATTTAAATTTTACGGCAGAAATAAATTTTAGTAGTAAAATGGGAAACGAGTGGGCAATTTTCTAATTAATTTCGTTTGAGAAATTGAAAAAAATTACATTTTAGAGATTACAACCTTAATAAGTTCTGTAGTCACTTCACAATAGATTCTTGCGAGAGATTCTCGTTTGGCTTCACTCACAACTCTAATTAAAGGTTCTGTATTAGATGGATGAATTAAAACAAACCAATCCTTTCCTTTACCAAATCGAAGATCTAAATTAATTTGCTCTACATTTTCACCTTCTTCCAATAATTCATTTTTTACCAATTTAATGATTGGTGCAATGTCTTTTTCATTAATTCTAACATTTTTTCTATGAAAATAATATCTTGGAAGGCTTGCAACTAGCTCTGAAAACTTTTTTCCCTTTTTCACTAGCATCTCTACAATTTTAGCAGCAGTGAAAATTCCATCTCTGGTTTTATTAAAATAAGAGTATATAAATCCCCCACCTGATCCTTCTCCTCCAACAACCAATAAATTTTCAGAATTATTGCCCTTATCTCTAATCAGTGCATCAATCTTTGAGGTTAAATACCTCTCTCCTATGGATGTTCGATATACAACCGCATTATATTTCTCAGCTAGTACTTCAAATCTTAAGGAAGAATCAAAATTAGTAACGATTATAATCTCTTTATTTAATTTACTGTAATTTTTCAGATATTCTTCAAATATTAGAGACAACCCGATATCTCCTGGATAGCAAATTCCATCGTCACCAACAATAGCTAATCTATCTGCATCTGAGTCATGTGCTAAACCTAAATCAAATTTGTTCTGCCATACCTCCATTATTAAATCTCTAAGATTCGATTCTATAGGGTCAATCCCTCGAGGAAACTCGTTTCTAAGTAGTATATCATTATTTATTAATCGTACTTTGCATCCCATAGTTTTTAAAATTTGAGGAGTAGCAAATTTACCAGCTCCTGCTCCGGTATCAAGTACTATTCTTAGCTTGTTCCTTTTAATAATATTTTCTAGATCAATATGCTTGAAAAGATCTTGAATATAATTTATATAGGGATTCAACTCTTCTATTTGGATATCAGATTTTTTAATTTCATAGGAAAAAGAATCTAATTTTACTGTATTTAGACTTTTTTTAATTATTCCCATTTCAGTAGCATTAAGAAAATTTTTTTCTGAAAGAAGTTTTAATCCATTCCATTCCTGAGAGTTATGAGACCCAGTAATGATGATACCTGCTGGAATATTAAGTCTATTTTTATTATATATTACAACGGGAGTTGGACAAATTCCTGCTTTAATAATTTTAAAACCAGTTGCTGTTAATCCTTCTAATACAGCTTTTTCAAATTGCTCTCCACTTGGTCGAGTATCTCTACCAATTATCACTCTTTTATCTTCCCCGTCAAACCATAATCCAAAAGCAGTTGTAATTTTTTTTACAATCTTGGGATTAAGATCTTTTCCAATTCTGCCACGAATTCCACTTGGGGTAAATAGCATTTTAAGTTATTCTATCCTCTTACCAAATTATCAAATTATTTTCATATAACTAAATGATTTTTCTCGAGCTTATATTTTGCATATGCTAAAGCTCCTCTTAATCCAATTTCATCTGGGAATTTTGTAACCTTTAGTTTTGGGGGATGATTTATAGTATATTTGATAGGATCTTTTTTGAATTGTTCAATAAGTTCGGGCATTATCAAATCCTTATCTTTCATCATTGCCCCTCCAAAATAAATTGATGAACAATCGTAGAAATTATTGATTAATCCTATACCAATTTTTGTATAAAAAATGCAATCACTAACTATTTTACAAGACAATTGATCCTTTCTTCTTGCCGCTTGGAAGACTTCTTTAGCTGTAATCCTAGATGTATCATTCTCCACAATTTTTAATAATTCATTTGCTTTTAAATTCCCCTCTTTTACACCATCTAACGCTCTCAATTTTACACCGGTTCCAGAACTGTATGCTTCCCAACATCCATAAGCTCCACATTCACATTGAACTTGACTTTTTGGTTCTACTATCCCATGTCCAATTTCAGCTGCGTTTCCTTCCTTTCCTATTAATAGATGACCATTACATATGACTCCTCCTCCAATTCCTGTCGACATTGTAACATAAGTTATATTATTTTTTTCTCGTTCATCTGCCTCAAAATAATGAATACCAATAACCGCTCCAGAAGCATCATTGATAAAAAATAGTGGGATCCCAGAGAATTTGTTTTGAATTGGTTGCTTTAATGGAATGTTGCGAAAACCCAATTTTGAATTATTAAAAATAACTCCAGAAGCAACGTTTAAAGGTCCTGCTGAAGCAATGCCTATCGCTAGAAGTTCTTTTTCATCTATTTGATTCTCTCCCAATAATTCCGAGAGGATATCACATATTGAAGTACTGATTGAAAATTTATTGTCCTTTAAGGTTCTAGTTATTTTTTTTTTAATATTCTCTTCATTCAAATCTAAAGTACAAAGTGCAACCCGAACCCAAGTACCTCCGATATCAACGCCAGCAATATACCCTTCTCTTATTTTTTTCCACCTAGATTAATAAAATATTAACTGATTAAATAATCTTAAACAATAATAGTTTTTCTTTAAATCACTAATATAGTATAATCAAGACTATTGAAATATTCAGTTTAATAAAAATTGATTTTTATGTTTTTGTCTTGTACTAGCTCCTCAAGAAAGTTTACGATTTCTTTTTTTCTTATATCATCAATACCATATACGTAATATTCAGCAGGGATTCTTGCGGTTGTATATATTTGCACAAAATCGGGCTTTATTTTTTTCAATGCCTGTGCTAATTTAGCTAGATTTGAATCATTATTATTTGGGAATATATCCTCATTATAAGAATTGTAAATTAAACTCTGAATTACTAATTTATGTTCTTTTGGTTTTTCTTTCCTCAGTTTTACTAATGATTCTATTATTGTATCGATATTTGGTGATTTATTATGTGGACGATTGGTTATTTTGAAATCTTTATCTGTAGCTACATCTAATTTAGCTAAAATGTATTCAAATTCTTTGACTCTTTCTCGTATCTCTGGGATATAAAGGGTGCTGGAATTTGTAAAAAGCGTGAGAAGAGGTTTTTCACTAGACCATTCTATTTTATCTCTTACTTCAGAAGCGACTTTTTTAAAATCCAATAAGTTTTCATTCAATGTCGGTTCTCCGTTATAGCCAAACGTGATTGATTTCAAATGAGGGAATAAGATTAAAATTGATGCTAATTCTTTTCGAAACTGGGCCGTGGGAGGTAATTTTATTCTATAAATCGGTGATACTAAATTATTTTCAGCTGTGGTTCCTATCTCGCAATAGACACAGTTAAAAGTACAAACTTTATAATTTGGTAAAATATTAACCCCTAAGGAGAGACCTAATCGTCTTGAAAGAAATGGACCATAAGTGAAGTGACGCATATTAAAGTTTTTATTTACTATTTATCAAATTTGGGTCAATCTTATAGTATCTGATTGTTATATGACGTATAATAATTGAAAAATTTATGTTTTTTCTGATATTATACATTATAAATTTTCAACAATACTATGAATAACATGTCTATTAATTATATTTGTGTTATTAGGCATTATTATCAATTCCCAATTCTATAATAATCCATTCTAATTTTGAAATAAGGAATATTAACTTTTATAAAGTTTAATTCTAATTTTGTAACTAACAAAAATTATTTTGTATGAACAAAAAGCATTTAATTTCCAACAATGAAATGAAATAATCATGACAGGTAATAGAGTTTTAGGAACTATTCTTTCCTTGATTGGGGCAGGTCTTGGTATCGTACTCACACCTCTATTATTTATCTACCTATATGAACCATTAATTGCAGCAGAAGCTGCAATCGGGGGTTCCGCTGCTGGTTGTGCAACTGTAGTGGTATTTATTTTTCCTGTGATCTCTGATATGGGAATAATTGC
>JBHLOF010000149.1:0-7811 GCA_048940805.1 Promethearchaeota archaeon | reverse complement strand
ATTTAAGAAGATTAATTGCGAGTTCTGAAGAAATACTCTTCCTATTGAAACTTTTTAAAGGATTTAGACTTGAATAAATTGACTTTTCTGTAAAATCCTAAAAAATATTAATAGAAATTTTCATATTCTTTTTAATACCATACCAAACTAGTTCAATTTTTATGAATTAAAATTATAAAGGGTTGAAATATGAGAAAAAGAACTAAATACTTATTTATAATAATAATATTAGGGATTATTCTCGGGGCGGGTATTCCCATAACTTATGTCTACATATCTCGAAGGTCTTCTGTTATTCATGGGCATGTACGATTATACGTGAATTCAACAATATATACAAGTTTATCAACAGAAATTTCTCAATATAGTCAGGACATTGCCAGTCAAGGATATACAGTAGAAACTGTTAACTGGTCAAATCACAATGTGACTGTATTAAGAAATGATTTAATTAATGCAAGTAACCAAGCACTAGGCTTGGTTGGTGCTGTTTTAATTGGAGATCTTCCTTCAGCTATGATGCAATACTTTGACGTTTCTTGGGGAGTCTGGAGGACTTATCCAATAGATCTTTATCTTACTGATTTAGATGGCCAATGGGTTGATATTGATCCTGCAGACGATCTTTTTGATGCTCATAATAATGGAACTGGAGATATTTATCCTGAAATTTGGGTAGGTAGAATTTGTCCTGAATCATTAAATAACACCAATCACCTTTCAGCTTATCAAAATTATTTCGTGCGAAACCATGCTTATCGAACAGGTCAACTTTCTCGACCCCATTCGCAATTAGTCTATATTGATGATGATTGGGCTACGACTCAACAACTGGTGGATGAATGGTTAGGTGATATGACTGCTTACAATAATTTAACATGTGTGGCAATACCTACATCTACAACAACCGCAACAGATTATCTAAACCGTTTAACCCACTCTTATGAATTTGTACATGTATTTGTACATTCTTGGCCTTACGAACATATGTTTGGACCCGGTGGTTTTGGAGCGGAAGGAAAGGTAAATTATACTGATATCTTAAATACAAACACTCAAGCACTTTTTTATAATTTATTTGCGTGTTCTGCGGCTAATTTTGAATACCAGAACAACTTAGGAACCCAATATCTCTTTTCTAGCAACACCTTGACAGTAATCGGATCCTCAAAAATTGGGGGCATGACAATGAACAGCTATTTTTACACACCTTTAAGCCAAGGAAAAGGTTTTGGTGAAGCAATGCGATTATGGTATTGGAATCCTTTACACGGTCCTAGTGATTCTGATTCGATGGGACTGACAATCTTGGGAGATCCTTTATTGACAATTCTAATGTAAAGCACTAAATCCTAAAATTCTTTTTTTTCCTAAATATATTTACTAGAAGTTAATTAAAATTGATAGAGTAATTATTTCTTATATGCAAGTTCAACAGAATATTATATTAAGCTTTGACTTAGATAATACCCTAATAAATAATAGGAAGGGGATTGTTAAATCATTTAATTATGCTTTAAGAAAATTTGATCTACCCAAAGTTAATAAATCCACCATTAAAAAAATGATAGGAACTCCTTTGAATGACATGTTTGCAGAATTTACTGAAATGGATCCTTCTATATTATCATATAATTTTCGGGAGTTTTATGGAGCTAAGGGAATTTATCTTTCTAAGCTATTGCCGGGAATCAAAAATAAGTTAATGGAGTTGAGCGAATATAATTATCATTTAGGTGTAATTACATCAAAGAAACAAGAAATGGCGGTTAAAATAATAAAGCATTTAAAAATTGAGGAGTTCTTCGAATATATTTTAGGAGAATCTGATCAAATAAAAAATAAGTTAGATCCAAATCTCAAGGAAATTCTCTACAAAAAATTTCCAAAATCTAAATTTATTATAATTGGAGATCATCCGAAGGATGCCTTGCTTTCAAAAAATTTAAAATGTCCATTTATTGGGGTATTAACTGGTTCTCACAATGAGAATTCATTAAGAGAAACTAGAGCAAATGATAAATTAACCCTAATCTCGAAAAGTGTGAAGAACATTAGTTATGAAATGATTTCTAGGTTATTAAATGAGTATAACAGAATCAAAACAAATTAAAAAAGATAAAAATAGAAAAAGTTTATTTACTTTTCCCAGGATTCATATTCTTTCATAAATTCTTCTGGCTTCCATTGGGACTCCATAAATTTTGGGATTCCACTGCTATCTCGTGGTCCAACAACAACAAACGCATCAGCTTCATCCTCTAACGCACCACTCAAACGAGCCGCCATACCGGGAATTACTAAGATTCGATGGTTTACATTATCAAATGCTTTGAACTCTTTAACCGCTTCTGCTATTCCCCCAGCATTAAACTGACCGCCTGCTACTGCACTTTCAATTCCTATTCCCTCTGTATCAACAACCAATAACCAACAGTTCAAGTTAGCTCCTTGTAAATCCTGTTCAACGGGGATTTTTGTCATTCTGTAGTTAGATGTTACAAATATCGGGGCCATCTCATCTGGTTCTCCAATCTTATAAATTCCAGCATCAACAGCAGGATATATTCTTGGATCGGAAAAGACACTCTGACGCAAGGTCATTAATGCCAAAAGAGCCCAAATATCCTCTTTCTTCTGCCCTGTGTGTAATACAATTAAATTGGTATCAATAGATTCCATTATTGCGCCCATGATTATTTCTTGAAATTTATGTTCCCATAGTTCTTTATCCTCGCCAATGTTTAATTGGTTCCAGTAAACTGCAGGAACTCCCATAACAGGCCACCCTGCATTAACATCTTCTTTATTAATTGCTGAAGTTCGAAGTTGCATAATTTTGTCATAGGTTACGGAAAGGCTTCCAGAACCAAAATAAGTGCCTGAATCAAGTACGATTTCTTTTACTCCTAGTTTCTGTAATGTTGCACTAATTGACATTAATTCATCCAAATCATTCGAATAAACAGCTAAGGGAAGATTATTTTGTACAGCAAACGTTCCTATTTGTTCCCAAGAGTCCTTTGTAGCAGCATATAATAAGGGCTTTTTAGTTTTTATTGCTTCTGCCGCATACAGCAAATTTTCTGTATTAAAAGTGCATAACATAATGGGAAAATCTGAAATTTCTGCTATTTTATTAGCTGCTAATTTAAATTGCTCCTTATCCCCAGAAACATTTCTCAATGCAACCCCATCCAAGGTAAGTACATCTCCGATTCTCTCTAATTTTAGAGCTGTAAGATATTTTATTATATCATCCAAATCAGTATCATCATCCGCGATTTCTATAAAAATTGCTGTTTGGTTATAAAAAGTTAATTGATGTCTCATCAGTACTTCTTCACCACCAATAGTCACCGCTCGATTTCCAGTGCCAATAACTACTGGTTTTTGAGGAGGGGTAATTAATTTGATGAGTTTATCTCGATTCTTAGCTTGTTTTGGATCTTGCATCAAATGGGTACAATCTTGAACTTTCACCTTTCTTTCTAGGATATCTGTCGCAAATGCCATGCAGGTATCGTAACCACAATCCTTACAGTTACTTTTATCTAAAACCGCGTAAACGTCTAATGGACTTGGCCTCGGCATATCATTTTCTCCAAATTCTTAATTCTTGATATCTCTCTTTAGAATATTTTGATGATTAGACTAATTGTAAATTTAATTAAAATGTTATTAAAGAAGATTTCATTAGTTATTATTCATTCACAGACTAATAATAAATACATAATAGTATGTTCTATACTGAGCAAAAGCTTAATGTGGAGAGAAAAATATAGAGTAGGAATCCAATCTGGATTCTACTGATCTTTTAAGGAACAATTTCTCCGCCATGAGGCATTTTTATAAACCTCCTCATTATCCAATGAGCTAGTGAATATTTTTCTATAAGTAAATATATAAACTACAAGGAATCTTAAGATGATCGATAAAGAAAATTAGTGTCTGTGAAGTAAAATTATAAATATTCGTTATACTTATTCAAAAAATAAATAATTCAATAACCTAGGGTATATTATAAGAATTTTAATCATATATGTCTGATCAACTAGACTTTGAAATTTTAAATAAGTTAGTAAGCGAGGATTTCAGTAAAGAAGCTCAAAATGTATTTGAAATTTTAGTTTCCGACCTGAGCGAATATTTGGGAATAAATCCATTCGATCCTTCTGTTAAAATTGAGTTCATTTCAGTAAATAACTCTAAAAAGTTAGAAAATGTACAAATACTTGATCGAGGTGTCAAGCGATTTTACAAGGATCATTCTCTTGTTATTCAAATTAATGAAGCAAATAAAGATTTTTATCCTTTTATCTTCCTTAGAGAAGCATTTTATCTGTTCCTCCCAACTTTGATAAAGGATAATGAAATGATTAAGGTTTTTGTTAATCAAATTATTGAAAATAATCTTCAGAAATTAAATGGATTTATAAAATGGCACAATCATATTCGAGATAGATTGGTAAATCGAGATTTTTTAGTTACTCAATCAGATAAATTACAGAAATTCTTCAAAATAGAAACATCTGAAGAACATGAAACACCTGTGCAATTTTTCTTTCGAGAGATAAATGAGAATGCTTTAATCATAGGAAATAGGAATCTATCAAATTTTTATAGTGAATTATTTGAGAAATACACATACAAAATCTCAAGATCTCTTTATAACGAGGATATTATAAATACTCTTGTGATTCTTATTAAAATTTTCTTTAAAAATAAGAGGTATATAAACTTAACAGATTATCAAAATATCTATAATAATCTTTTGGTCGAGAAGAAAATTGGTTCTACCCTTAGTTTAAAAAAATTTCATGAAAATTTGCAGTGGATTAACAAATGTACTCCAATCGCACCAACATATCAGATAAATTATAATACTATTGGAATTTCACCGCTTATTTGTGATTTAACTTTTAATCCTCTTTTAGAAAGAAATAAAGTCAAAAACTTAATAGAACAATTTCCTTTTAGAAATTCTACAAGAATTATTGAAAATAATTTTGCAGGTAAATTTATAGCAATTATATTAATCCCTACAATATATTTAAATGATATTATTAGTTATTTCAATAAATTGGAGACCATTGGCTATTTAATTAACAAACGTGTTTTACTGTTCAAAACTGTAAAAAATTTTTTAAATTTAAACTATTATACAGATATTTCAAGTAGCGCCAAAATAATAGATCCATCACTAAGAAAATATGTTAAGGACTATGAGTGTGAACATGTGGCACAATTTAAAACAAAAGATTTCCCTATTCCTCTTTCAATTTTTGATTATACCATTCTAAATCGAACGAAAAATGTCTCAGTTACAGGGCTAACTTTTGACAAAAGGATTGAAACATTGAATGCTATTAAGGAGGATGTTGAAAATGAATATAGAAAGCAATTAACCTATATCGATGAATTCACGGATAACTTTCATAAACTTGGGCAATCTTCACACATTAAAGAAGAATTATTAACATTCCTCAACCGCAACCTTCACTTAGGTTTACTCTATATAAGAGAATTACTCTCTTCTATATTGAAATTATCAAATTTAATTCATAAAATCCTTATAGAAAATCCAATGATCAAAAATACCCAACAGTTGACACTTTTTTTACAAGAAAAGAGACTCTCTCAAATATTGGAAGAGAATTTAATAAAACAAAAGGTTCGGGTTAAAAAATTTGTATTGAATATAATTATCCCAAAATATTTTCAATCCATCAAACTTTTTGATGAGGAAAGACAAAAAATTGACTTATTTTATCATGTAATTATTGCCTGTTCTAACTTAAAAATATACAATTTAAAACAAGTAATTACGATTATTAAAAATCCTGATTTAGTATCAAAAATAAGAACGGAAAAAGAAGAAAGATTAAAACAGGCCTTCAAGCAGTTTAAATCTTATAAAATCACAAATCAGAAAATCGAATCTGTTATTGATGAATTCTTGTCTCATGATCCACCAGTAATTATCCCAATGCTTGTAAATACAATAATAACAAGTCAATTTGCTAAATATTACCCGGAAATCTTTCTTAGAAATACACCAAAAACTCAAAAAAAACTTGATAAATTAAAATCACATTTTCCGAGGGTTTTTATAACAAGGGCTTTGAACTTAGACTCTCAAGAGATAATACTACATATACTACCATACTCTAACAATTTTAAAGAAAAAGCACGATTCATTTCCAGCCTATATACTTTATTTAAAGAAGATCTAATGATTGTTCGTAGAAACTTCTGGAGAGGAATTGAAAGAGTTGCTAGCGTTGATGCTAAGGATTTTTATGATTTTGAAAAGAAAGAATTTTTTTATTCTAAAGATTTCTTTGAACAGCTTTATATTTACACAAAAAATAAATTTGAAAATAAAAAATTGGAAAATTACAATATTGAAGCTACCAGCTCTTCCCTGAATCTATTCTGGTCCCCTAATAATAATATAAAGGATTTAGTTGAAATTGTAAAGAAAAGATCTTCCTCTAGAACTACTAAATATAATCCAAACCGAATGAAAAGCCTTCTCAACTTTCGATCTAATTTAGAGCAGGTTCTTCATAATCAAGATAAATTTAGTAGCATAAAATCGACTGATTTTTATTCAAGTTGTATAAAATCTATAAAATTTGTACCCTCTTTCAGAAAATTCGGACTTGCTCAATATTTTCTATATCTATGCCCTCATGATTGGGGTGCCATAGATTTAAAATTACTCCTTTTAAATTCATTTCAAAATATTCAGCATCCCGCTCAAATTGATAGAGATCAACCTGTGTTTATAAAATATCTTTTTCCTTATAGAGCACCGAATAAATCCTATCTAAACTGGCTTATAAAGTCTAAAAAGATTATAAGGGAGAGTTGTTTTTTCTTTATTAAGAAATTTTTTGATATAACTCAGTTTGATACTAATTTAAGCTCAACTGGTTGGTATTATTCATCAAATCGATTTAAAATACATATACAAAATGTACTCTTTAACCCAAATTATTCTCCTCAATCTTTTAACATAAGAGAATTTAGTATTGATAAATTCTCGGAAAATGAATTGTATGGTCTGGCTACTCCCGAATTCGAAGCTTTAAGTCAAATATATGCCAAGGAACCTTTAGATTTAAAGACATACTTAGGGACGAATAAGTATAATTATATTAATTCAATTACTTCACTATTAGAAAAACAACTAATTTTCCCATTTATTAATTTTAAAAATTTAGGTTTTCAAGATAAAATCTTAATCATTCTTCCTAATGTTAAAAAAGAGTTAGAAGAAAAGATCATTAAGGTACTCAACTTTTTCAATGTTTGTCGAATATATGAAATTGAAGGGGATTTTTATGTTTATGGTCTAAAAGATATACAATCATTTGAGACGGGACTTATGATTGAGCTTTGGTTCCCTCAGTGTGAGTTGGATGAATTTTTTGATGTTTTTGATCTGCTTTTTGAATATCTAGAGATAAATCAGTATTTAATACTGACTGATTTAGTCCAAGGAAAAAACCTGATTAAAGAGGTATACGGGAATTCAAAATTCTTGGAACAATATAATCCCCTAATTAACCTTCAATGGAATAACAGAGATAAAATTTGGATGAATCATAAGGTGTTTAATGAAAAATTTGAACCCATTTATCCTGATTTATTCTATGGTTCTAAAAGAGAGGATGCGAAATTTAATGATTAGAAGGTACCGTTTTTAATTAGTTGATTGTGTAATACTTTGAAAACCTTTTATTTTAAAAGAAAAAACAAGAAAAAAATATGAAATCTCTTTATTGAGTAAGTTTTAATAG
>JBHLOF010000148.1:0-7863 GCA_048940805.1 Promethearchaeota archaeon | reverse complement strand
GGTTCTCAAAATTTTCCATTGTTCTGTTTACCAGTTGCAGAAAGCACAACAGGAATCGGGCAATATTCTATAAAGGAAACTATCAAAAAAGCGGAAACTTTAGGTATAAAAGTTTTGTATGGGGATACAGATTCAGTATTCTTATTAAATCCAAATGAAGAACAAATGAAAGAAATAACATCCTGGAGTAAAAAAGAATTAGACCTTGATTTAGAAGAAGAAAAGACATATCAATTTTTAGCACTATCAGATCGTAAGAAGAATTATATAGGAATATATAAGGACACTAAATACACAGACATAAAAGGATTAGTTGCTAAAAAGAAGAACACTCCAGAATTTATTAAGAAATCATTTAATGAAATGATTGAAATTCTGAAAAATATTACAAATAATGAAGAATTTGTACAAGCAAAGGATGAAGTTATAGAAATAGTTAGAGGAAATCTAAGAAAAATAGGAAAACCTAACACATTTACATTAGAAGACTATGCCATTAATATAGGATTACAGAAAAATCTTAAAAATTATACTAAAGTAATTCCCCAACATGTAAGAGCTGCTATAGAATTGAGAGAAGCTACTGGAAAAACATATCAAAAGGGTGAAACTATTAGTTTTATCAAAAGTAAGGGTACAATTGGGGCAAAAGCAATCGAATTGGCTAAACTCCAAGATATCGATATAAAGAAATATAGAGAACTATTAAAATCTGCATTTGAACAAGTTTTAGATGCACTTGGTATAACTTTTGATGAAATTAAAGGCATAAAAAAGATGGATTCTTTCTTTTAGATTAAAATAAAAAAAGGAAAGGATAAATATCTATTTATTTTTTCTTTTTATCAAATTCTTCTGGATTTCCTCCAGCTTCAAGATACTCAGCATAATTTTTTAAACTTTTTAAAAGCATTTCACCAGCTATTCCTAATACAGGTTCTTGACTTGCATCGTCAAATTCCGCCCATATTGTTGCTTCTACAACATCTCCTTTAGGTTTTAAGATATATCCTAAACTGGTCATAGGACTTCCTTCTTGAGTAGCAGAAAGGCTTGTAGGCGGATTAGTTTCAACTCTAGTTGAGGTTACATCCCCTACATTAGTCTTGAAGAAATAATTACCTGGTCCAAGCTCTGTCACTTCATTTACAACAATATTCCATCGAGCATAATCCCTATCATCATCGATAATCTTAAAAATCTTTTCTTGAGGTGCTGAAATCTCTACAATTTTCTCAACACGTGGCATGTTTTTCGCACTCTTTGTATTTTTTTTTGGTAGATATGATTAGAACGTAAGGACTTATAAAATTTTATTTTTATTAACATAAGATTCTTCAGATAAAATAATAAAAAACAACCATTATTGAAGCACTTAAAATTGGATTTAAAATATTATCATCAATTTTAAAATTTAAAAGATCTATTAGTAGAAATGTTAATCCACCACTAATGCTGATAATTATTATTTTGATAAAAAGTAATCCTGAATCAAATAAGGTGACAGTAATAAACCCGATTAAGATTGATGTTAAAAATCCCGCAATATACCCCACAATTGTTTTTTCAGACGATTTTGGAAATCTTTTTTTCCCAAATTTTAATCCAGATAATGATGCCGCTGCGTCACCAATAGTAGAGATTAAAATTGATGCAGCAAATATACAGAATGGGAAGAAGAGTATAGGAGCAAATGAAAGTACTAATATTGTAGGTCTTATAAAGTCAAAGTTTTCTCTCCGTTTCATAGACTTACCTAAAAGATTTAAAACATTGTCTGGGATTAGATGAAAAAGTCTGTGTTTTTCAAAAATGAAAGATAATCTTATATAATCTAAAGCACCGAAAACTAAAATCCCGGAATAACCTACTGTTAAAATCAAAAAACGACCGAATTCTTCTCCTGTTATTCCCCACGTCATATCTGAGTTCCATAAATCGTCCCAAATATACACTGCAAAAACCCAGAGTAAAATTACAATCCCAGCAGGAATTAAATGCAGAAGTTTTCTATGAGCATCGGTTGTTAATTTTTGTCGTCTTACGTTAGAAATTTGGTTAAAATTTTTTAGAAACGATTCAATATTCCGTTTCTCCCTAATATCTGGATGTCTCTTTATCACGAATTGGAGTTGATAGAATAATATCAAGAATATTAAGCCTGGTGTAAATATGCAAATAAAAAAGGTTGATAGGATCTGGAAAAATGTAATATTCGGATTAGAAGCAGAAAAAAAGAAAGGGTATATTACTCCCGCTGTGATCCATAGGATATAAGTTAAAACACTATTTGTAAAGTTATGCTCTGAAGAGAATTTTTGAGTTAGTTTAAAAGCATAATAAAATAAACCAGAACCACAAATAATAAAGAGAATGGTTACTGGCAATGAGATTATGTCATATCCCATGATAACTTTAATTAAAGGGAATTATGTAATAAATTTAATTATCAAGATAGTTCCTACAACTATTAATATTACAGATATGCCTATTATAATTGCCATTCCCGTTGGCAGAAGTTGAGGTATCCATAGGTTCCACTGTGTTATAACAAGAGAAATTAAAAAAATTCCCACAATAATAAGGAATACACCAACCCCGATAAGGAACACACTTGATCTTGTTGAATCTTTCATAATTATTTAAATCCTTTATTAAGTTTATTTAGCAACATTGAATAATAAAATTATTGAATATTTGTAAAATTATTTAACCTTCAAAAACCACACATTTTTGTTAACCAAAAACCTACTATATCAGGTATGAGGCAGGTTAAATTGAAATATTCAATAAATATACCCAATTTTGGATTACAAAATCCCCGAGATTTTGAAATTTTTCGAATCCAACTCAATTATTAGACAGAATACGACAGGGACCTCTAAAACTAACTTAATTGATAATAATAAAAACTATGAAAAAATTAAATTAGATAAAAAAATAGAAGTCAAAAACTTATAAACCAGTTAATAGAATATCGTCAATTGTCTTATGAATTTTTTTTAAATTCTCTTCTCCTAACGCCTCATCAACTTTAACTTTTAGATTTAATAGAGCGCCAAATCCAGATACCAGAGTATTTTGTAAGAAATCATTGAAAACACTCTTTTCAGCATTCTTGTTCTTAAATTCCTCAACTCTCTCAAGCATTACTTTCTCATATTCTTCAGCAGTAGTGGTTCTCAATTCTGCTAGTTTTCGGATCTTAATTCCGTCCTTTTCTTCTACGAGATCGTCAGTCATTTACTTATCACTCTCCTTTTTTATGCCTCCATTTCTTGCGACTTCGGGTTCCGTTTCTAATGTTGCTTGGCCGGTGGTTGTGTCAAATTCATTTCTTACTTTGGCTGTAATCTCTTTTGCAATTTGCTTTTCTATCTCTGGTCTATGAATTGTATTCATTGTACAAAAACTAATCTCTTTAACAGTATCATCAGGCATTGCTACACCGAAGTGGACAATACATCTTTTGGTTCGCTCTAAATCCATATTGTAAGCATCTTGAAAATGCATTGAGCTTAGGAGTAAGGTTCCATAACTGAATGAACTGATACTTTCCCAATCACCATTGATCAAAACTCTACTGAACATTTCCATAAGCTTCCCTGGCTTTTTTGCGTACTGTAATACACCAAGTAAGAATCGCGCCCGAAGTTGTGTTTTATCAAGGAAATTTAGTCCTTTATCTAATGTTTTACCGAAATCTCCGAGTAAATTTTCAAATATTTTTAAGGGTTCTTTCTCTTTATTTTTAATTTTTTCCCAGAATTTATTTGCGAAGTCAATAACTTTTAATGGGTCGAAGTATTCCATTATCGGCATCATTTCTTTCGTTTCAGGATCTATTGCCATGTAACTTGCAAATCCACAATCCGGATGGCAGGTGAACTCAATTGGTTCAACATCAGCAAGATAAGCAATAATTCTACCTAGCTCCACTATGGTAGTTAAGGGATACCACGAGTTTTCCATACTTATTCTTCCGTTTGTTTGTCTCTCGATAGCTTTGAGTACATCTGCGTTAGTAATTCTCAATTCTTCTCGTTCTTCAAAAGCTATTCGACCACATAAAGAGACTGGTTGAAAGGTAATACCTCGAACCACATCTATGTTATCAATTGCATATTGGATAATGTTACCAACCTCAATATCAGTAACTCCTTTAGCAATAGTAGCAACTAAAACAGCTGAATTTAAACCGGCTTTTCGACAGTTTTCAATAACTCGTTCTTTATAAGACATTAAATTCTTTATTCCTCGAGTTTTTTCATAAGTCGCATCATTGATTCCATCAAATTGAAAATATAGTGTATCTAAGCCCATTTCCTTACATTTCTTAGTAAATTCTAAACCTCCCTTTCTTTTTTGAAAACCATAACCATTTGTAGCTACAATTACCTCTTTAAACCCGTGATCCTTGGCCATCTTACAAATTTCAGGAAAGTCTTTTCGAACCGTTGGTTCTCCGCCGGTAAACATAATTGCAACTGCGGGAATTGGTTTACTTCTAAAATGATTCATTACTCTATCAATTTCTTCAAGGGTGGGCTCCACAAGATATCCAGATTGTAAAACATTAGCATAACAGAAATTACAGTTAAAATTACATCGGTTTGTGAGATCTATTAAAGCTAATGAACATGTTGAAATATGCTGTTCACAGAGACCACAGTTATAGGGGCAACCTCTTGGGTCATCTCCTATAAAATCTGGTGGATTTGTGTCACCATCCTTATCAAATTTCCATACAATATTTCCTTTTTCATCTCTGATGGCATAATGAGTCCATTTATAATATTTGGCAGAACTACTAAGCATATCCTTGAAATCACCATGATCTTTACATGTTTTCCTCATCCAAATTTGATCGTTTTCTTCATAAATTTCAGCACCTATCGGTTGTAAGCACTCAGGACATACACTTGTAGTTTTCTTATAAAAAGGTTCGTTTATGTAATCTTCATCGTCTAAATGATACATTTTTTATCAACACTTTATTTATTCAAATATCTATTTAATCAAAGTTAGAAGAGCTAATTTATAAACATTTTTCTACTTTTCCGATCATTGCGAATATGATTCGTTAATAAACTCTTAAATTAAGCTTTCATGGTTCCTGCTACTATATAATGAGTAGTTCTAGATTTCAAAATTTATGTTTTTTTTTCTAGTGGAAACATATTTCGCAATTGGCATTTTATCTCCTGTTAATAATAATTTTAATAAATCATAACGTCCAATTTATAATCTAAAAAAAATCAGTAATAAATAAGGATGATTCTCCTTATTCTAATAATAATTTTTAAATAGAAAGTTGGTTTATTTAAAGTTAAATGAGATTGGGGAGTCAATTTGGATTATTTAACTCCGTGTATAGACGACAAGGATTTGTTGGTTGATATTTTATCAAAATTTTGTCATTCGAATATTGTTGCTAGGATTTTAGGTACTTGGTTTGTAATTTGGATTAAAGAGAAATCGGTTATCTACACATCTCCGTTGGCTTCTGGGTATTATCATCAATTCTGGTCAGGAAAATATGTAATAAAAGACATAGACTTTGAAAGGTTTTCCTTTCAAGCACCTCAAAAAGCAAAAGAGAACAAAACAACTAATATTCGCATAGAATCAGAAGACTCAGCTGAGATCCGATTAGATGATTATTGTATAGTTGAAAAAAGAGCTCCAATTAATCTTTTACCCGCGGGATTAAATGGGGTTGAAAAAGCTATTGATATTATTAACCACACTTATAACAAAGAAGATTCATTTAAATTTCGTCTACAGACACATTCCATATGGAACGTTTGGCTTGAGTTTATTAAAGACAAAACTGAAAAGGAAATTATTGAAGCAATTGGTACTGAAGATTTTATTGATACAGAAGGCAGTCTAATAGAAATTAATACAACTAGCGAGGGAATTATCTTCGAAACGTGGTTTGGAACAAAGCAACATAATGCTGTTATCGAAGGTTTTATAAAAGAGAACTGGGGAGAACAATTTGAAATGAAGCATTTTCCTACTTGAATTCTTTATATTATTTGTAAAGATATAAAATTTAATTTTTGAAATTTATCCTTAAAATAGAGTCAGCTTCATCAAGATGCTCTTTTTTAATATTTACTATATAAGAATTATCTTTCCAAGCGTAATCTATATCCTTTTTCTCTGGTTCAATAAGAATTTTTTCTATATTATTCCATTTTTCTTTAGAGAATCGTAAGGTAATATCTCGTTTCATACCTTTAAGATTGATAAGATGAATTAGGGTATTTTTTTCATATAAAGTTCCAATAACCCCGATATGTTCATTATCTACTTCAACTCCAGGTACTGCATTTCCCTCATAACCCATCGGTACTGCCTCTGTAAATAGGTTTTGCCGAGATTTATACCAATTTCCAAATAATTCAACATTTGCAGCAGGTTCTGGATAAATTTCACCATCCATTTGAGAGGGCAAACCAAAACAAAATTTACCACCACTAGCCATGATAATCGCAGCGATTCGAAAAATTTCAAAAGGATCTTTCCTAGCATATGGAACGTCCCAACCATAAGCAGCGGGACCGCATAATTCCCACGGAATTTCTTTACTTCTATATCTATTACCTGAGTTCCATGCGGTTGGTACATCATGAGCTTCTCCAGATAAATAATGAATATATCTTGGATTGCGCTGAATACTCACGTTAAAAGTAAGTATAAGATTGGGATATTCTTTCTCTATAAGATCCATGACTAAAAATGTAGACGCTTCCTCAGCTTCCCAATACCAATCCATCCACACTCCACTAGGATTATAGGTATCAATTATCTCACGTAATTGATTTATTAAATACTCTTCATATTTCTCTGGATTATAAGTAAAATCGTGAAATTCCACATCATCAAAAAATTCAATATTATAATCACCCCGATCACTACGAGTTGTTTGTATACTTTTTTCAATGACTTTAGCAAATCTCATTGAATATTTCGCTATTTTTTCTTTTTTATCATCATGTCTTGCTATAAATGATGGTGTTATACCTCTTAATGGCTGAATATCGTCAAATTGTGGATTATGGTCAAATATACTTGAATAATAAAACATAAAAGGAATTTTGAGCTTTTTACTTTCTTCAGAAAAGATTTTACAGTAATCTGTAGTTGTTTTCCAATTGGTATATTCAGTATCAAAATAACAAATCCCATCATGCCACTTTGCTTCGAAAACATGATAATCAACTCCAACCTTTTTTGAAAATTCTACCCATTCTTCCATTTTACAGAATGGACCATTAAAATTCAAATTTCCATCTTTATCCATCATAGAGGCATTAAATTTATCAAAATTTCTATTCCAGATCCAACCAGGTCTAGCCTCAATTTGATACATTATCCCGAAGCTAGGTTTCTCCCACCATTCCTTATTTTTTTTAAATTCTTGTTGCATTTTTTATCAGCTCTTTTGAGAATCTAATCACCCTTAAAATCTGGATTTCTCTTTTCAAAAAAAGCCTTCAAACCTTCTTGAAAATCCTCAGTTCCAGCGGTTTTAACGATAAATTCTGCTTCTCTATCCAGATGAGTTTCCAAACTGTTATAATAACTTTCTTTTAGAAGCTTTTTGGTAAATGAAAAAGCCATGGGAGCACCTTTACTGATTTCAACCGCAAATTCTTTAAGATCCTGGAAAAATTTCTGGGAAGTACTTACTTTATTAACTAAATGAAACTTCAGTGCTTCTTCAGCGTTGAGTATTCTGTTTAGGAAAAACATTTCATTTGCTAAACTTAAACCTACGAGTTTAGGAAGGTGCCAAGTAGAAGAAGAATCTGGAGAGAGACCAATTCTTGTGAAAGCACACCCAAATGT
>JBHLOF010000147.1:0-8001 GCA_048940805.1 Promethearchaeota archaeon | reverse complement strand
AGAAGGTAAATTTTTAAGTGTAACGAGTTACACTACCAAAAGACAAAAATCCAGGGGATTGACAGGAGCCATTTTTTTAAGGTTTTCAAAGTTAATAGGCATATTTATAAAGTACATGATAATTTTGTCTTACTTACATATTGTTATTACTTTCATAAATTTAAATCTTTAGAGTATACTTTATTACTTTATATTATATTTAAATACTCCTTAGCTCTGAGCGAGTGATAAAGATAATAAGGTTTAAAGTTATATATTTATTAGGATAGAAATAATTTCAATCCTAAATAATTTGAGGAATAAAAATGTCTGAAAATGATTCTAAATGTGATAATAACTGTGAAGTCCTTGATTTCTCAGATATTTTTCAATTAATTGGTATTCTAAATAAAAAGTACGAGAAGCTACAACGTAATATTGTGAAAAATGACAATTTAACCCCTCCACAGTATTCTATTTTAACACAATTATGGGAATCTGATGGAAAACAATTTAAAGAATTAGCGTCTGCTTGCTGTTGTTCGCCTTCTACAATAACAGGAATAATTGATACTATGGAGAAAAATGAATTAGTGTATAGAGATGCTAATCCCGAGGATAGACGAAGTCTTCTTGTTAAATTAACCGAAAAAGGTAAAAAAATAGAAAATATTACACCCCCAATCAAAGTAGTTTTAACAAACTGCTGTGAAGGATTTACAACTAAGGACGTAGAAAAGCTTACTCAATTATTACACAAGTTATCTGATTCATTCGAAATTAGCGGATTGGATAAATGTTAAATATCTCGTTAATTTTAAATTGAAATTTTGTCTTTCTGCTTTTTGTTCGGATCCGAAATATTCGGAACCTTTATATATCTGTATTGATTATTAATACTTAAACTAAATTTTTTCTTGATTAAAATTAAGAAATAAATGGAGATCAAAATGAAAGAAAAAGAATCGATTAAATTAAAAGAAATATATGAATCAAAAATGGTAAAACGAGCAATTTTAACCCAATGTCATTCTGCAAACTGCTGGAATCCTGAAAACATCTGGACTTATCATGCAACCCCATGTAGATGTTAGCTAAAAAAGAATTTTATTAAATCAGATTAACTGATAGAAACTATGAAAAGAAAAGGGATCTATAAACCAACGATAGAGGATATAATCGAAATAAGCGGGATAGAAACTTTGCATCCTGGTGGTATGGCGTTAACCCGACGAACTGCAGAGTTAGTAGAATTAAAACCAGGTATGAAAATTCTAGATGTCTCGAGTGGAAGGGGCACTCAATCTATTTTTTATGCGAAAGAATTTGGGGTTCACGTAACCGGTGTTGATATTTCCGAAGAAATGGTTAATTCTGCAACAAAAAACGCAAAAGAAGCTCAGATTGAGGCTCTAACTACCTTTGAAATGGGTGATTCTCAACAATTACCTTTTGAAAGCAATTCATTTGATGTCGTCATTAATGAGTGTGCGGTGGGAATACCAGATGACTCTCAAAACGTATTAAATGAGATGGTTAGAGTGGCAAAATATGGAGCCCCAATAATAATTCATGAATCAACTTGGCGCAAAAAACTCTCCGATGAAGAAAAGGATGAAATTTCTGAAAGATATGGTACAACGCCTTTAGAATACGATGAATGGATTGAGATGTTAGAATCGGCTGGTGTGAGTGATATAATCACTGAGTTTGATCAGTGGTCAAAACCAGAGATGTTTTGGAAAATTCGAAAGGAGCGCGATGTTGAAGATTTTTCAAAAATTTACACACGATCCGAATTGGCAACTTTGATTGAAAGGGTTTCACAATTACACGGGCAAGAAGGAGTAAAAGTCGCACTTGAAAATCAGAAAAAATTTATAGAAGTAGTCTTAGAAGGAAAATTGGGCTACTGTTTATTCAAAGGTATTAAAAAATAACCAAACTAAAAAAAAAGGTGAAATAAAATGGTTGAAGAAAAATCATTAGAAGATGATAAAATCAGGCAAATTGTAAGAGAGCGATATGCACAAGTTGCTGTAGGAAGACAAGAAGCTGCAAGTTGTTGTGGGCCATCGACACCTACTGAAACTCCGACAATTAGCTGTTGCGGTTCATCTGCAAGTACAGAGAACTTGAATACAAGCGCTTGTAGTAGCAATGCTTGTAGTCCGATCACTCTTCCTGTTGAAAAAGCAGAGGAATTTATTGATAAATATAGTTCTAAATTAGGTTATACTGAGGAGGATCTTGAAAGTGTTCCAAAAGGTGCAAACTTAGCGTTAGGATGTGGGAATCCTACGGCTCATGCTTCTATAAAAGAAGGAGAAACTGTTCTTGATCTCGGAGCGGGAGGTGGATTAGATTGTTTTATTGCTGCCAATAAAGTAGGAAAATCAGGAAAGGTTATTGGAGTAGATATGACTCCTCAAATGATTGATAAAGCTCGAGAAAATGCAAGAAAGGGCAATTATGAAAATATTGAATTTAGATTAGGAGAAATTGAAAATCTACCCGTTGCTAACGATACAGTAGATCTCATAATATCCAATTGTGTTATTAATCTTTCACCAAGTAAGGAAAGGGTTTTTAATGAAGCATTTCGAGTGCTTAAACCGGGTGGTAGAATGATGATATCGGATATCGTTCTGTTGAAGGAATTACCTGATCTTATTAAGGAAAATAAAGACGCATATGTTGGGTGCATATCTGGGGCAATTATGAAAGACAAATATTTAGGATTAATTAAGAAAGCTGGATTTAATGACGTTGAAATTATGGAAGAAAGTACTTTTTCCACCATAGACTTTTTACTTGATGATCCTGTTATTAAAGCAGCTTTAGAGGAACAAGGGAGAAGTATTGAGGATCTAAAAAATCTAGATGAATTTATCACGAATTCAAGCATAAAAGTTAGAGCAATAAAACCAAACTAAAATTTTTTTTATATATTTACATTTTTATTTCCGCAATATGGACAGAATTCCAAATTAATATTAATCATATTTCCGCATGCAGAGCATTTAATTTTCCTGACATTTGTATCAATTTGAACTAGATTAGCTGGCTCCTCAAGGTGACCGAGGAACGCTGGAATAGTTTCCTTATTAATAATAATGTAATCACCATCAATAGTAAAATTAAATTCTTTTGCCCATTCGTAAATCTTCTCATTAAAACTTTCTTTATCTAATTCTAAGATGTTTTTTAAAGCCTCAAGTCTCAGACGATCTGATACTTGCAGCATAATTTTTATTTTTTCTGTCTTTTCTTTCTTTTCCTTCTTTAATCTTATCAGCTCTGATTCTTTATACATTTTTGCTTGATTTAGAATATCGTAAAATTTTTCAGGATTCAAGCGATCTTCCTTAAATTTCCTCCAATGTCTTTTTAAAGGAAAAAATGAATACATATGACCATGTATTGTCTCAATCTTTACATAAGTCGTTGAGTCAGCGAGCTCCAGTGTAATATCCTTAAAATCTAGCACATTAATCTTATATAGATGACTTGGTTGAAAGGATTTAAACAAAATATAATTTTCAGTTAGGAAGATATATCCTTGGAAAGTGGGTTCCTTTAATTCATGACAGGAGAGTGTCCCAATATATAATCCCCCAATCGCGTTAAAGAAAATTGTCTGATCTTTATTAAAAACTAAGCGTATTATTTGTCTGAATAATTCCAAAGTCATTCCCTTTGAGGGACTTGAGGATTTATCTTTTTTTATGAGAGGGTATATCGTATAAAAGGATCCATGAGTAACTTGCAGTTCTATGAGAGAAATTTTAAATCGATTTTTTATTGCGACATCTTGGATATCAGAAAGTTTAATTTGAAATAGTATCTTATCCGCATGGGATTCAAATGATAAAAAAGTCTCATTTAAGGAGAGATTCCCTTTTGATTTTTTTGAAATTAGTAACCTATAAGGCGGTTTTCCCGAATTAAAGCTTCCAAATGATTCAAAAAGATTTGGCATACTAGGCTCTTTAAGAATGGCAATCTGATTTTTTTTGTTCCTTATTTTTATATTAGTTTTTCATAGTTAAATCTTATAGGATTGAGAGAAAAAGTAGAGATAAATTTTATATATTTTTTGATAGGAATTATATTATAAGGACAAATAATTATCTTTCCAGAATTTTGTGGTGTAAAATATTAATTATAAAATTTTTTTGTTTCTAAAAATAATATTGATACCCCCCATTTTATTTTACGCTTATTATAGCGGTGTTGTAATTTCTATATATTATGAGGATATCGTTTTTCTTCATGGGATGGTTGAATTATTGCTGTTATCAAGCTTTATTATATACTTATACAACTTAAAAATACGTGTTGCGATTTTATCTGGTTTAATTGGCTTATGTATTATGTCCATTAATATGTATTCTATTCTTTTAGAACCTCCATTAGAGCCTCCTGATCTCATTTTAGAATTCTTTGACTTTCTAGCAATTATTCTTTGGGTTACTACCGGTATTATTCTTTCCATATTCATTATTAGTAAGGTAGTAGAGAACATGAAAAATTATTGTAATACAAGAAAAACCATATTAGACTTGGGAACCCAATTTACAAGATTAGAAATAAAGGAGATTTCAGAAAAAACAAAAAAAGATGGAGACTTAATAATACGAATTATAAAGAGTATGATAGCGAATATCGAGATTTATGGGGAATATTTTAGTCATACCAAAACATTAGTTGTAAATCAGCACGCAAATTTGGAGCAATTGGAACAGCTTCTAACAAAGATCGACATATCAGGAGAGAAAAATTCTAAAAATAGGTTATTTAAGCTAAAAGTTAAAAAGAAAATGAAGTATTCACCAATCTTGTTATATAGAATATGCTTTAATATTATTATGGTTAGTTTCATTATAGCAAATTTATTTTCTATAACTGTTCATTTTTATACACCTGCATTCATGTATCTGATTTTTGGTGGCTTGTTTGGAATTCTATGTTTTTTATATCTATTAAAATTGTTACAAATTTTAAACATAAAAAAGGCTATAAAATACGGGATATTCGGATGTTGTTTGTTAGGCTTAAATCTTCTAATTCTCTTTATGTTTCGTTTAATTGGGTTTGGAGTTCCTCAAGATTTATCAATCATTTACAATTTAGATGTAATTTTCTTAATAATATTTGGCGGATTTATGTTAATTCTAACCTTGATATTTCGGAATAGAAAAGAATTAGAATTTGAAGCTATAATTAGAAAGAAGATATTAAGTTTGGGAACAAATTACACTAGATTAAAAATCAGTGAAGTTTCAGAAAAAACTAATGCGTTTCAAACCACAATTGTCTCAGTTGTTAAAACAATGATAGAGAATAAAGAGATATTCGCCGAATATTTTGAAAACTCTCAATCCTTAGCTTTTAATTTACAAGCAAATATTGATGAGATAGATAAATTAATGATGATGTATCATCGATGGGAAACCAATAGGATGGATAAGAAACTAATATGAGTGGACAGAAATATTGTGATTATTAAGTTTTAATCTCTTTATTACAATAAAAATCAAAAATATAATAGAAATCACAAAAAATAGGAAATAACTGTTGCCGTACGATATGGGGTAAACATAGAAAAGGGGTATAAGGGAATATAGATGAATTCCAATATAATCCATCGTAGCACTTGTTACGATATAATTACCATCGGACGATATTGAGACTTTAGAACTCGCATGGGTCGTTGTCCAAATAGGTATTGATCCACCCTTACTAAATAAATTACCAGGAGCAGCAATAATATAAGTTCCATCAAATGACATAGCAATAGATCTACCAACCCCACCATAACACCATATAGGAAATTTGCTTGTAGATTCAAATAAACAAACCTTCTCTTGAGTAGTAAAACCAATACTCGAACAAATATATCTTCCATCTGCAGATATAGCGAGTCCCTTATAATTTCGAAATGCTAATAATATCCATGATGGACTTGAATTAGATGTGTCAAAAAAGTATAAATTCTTGCCATCTTTAGCGGCTAAATACCTACCATCAGAGGATAATGCTATGTCTCTAATAGCATCCTCCATATTATAATTCCATACCGGAGTTGAATTTGTATTATTAAAAAAGTATAACCCACTGTCAAATCCCCCTGCTGCTATAAATTCTCCACTTAAAGAGATTTGAACTGATAGAATAGCCTCGCTTGCATTATAGATCCACAACGGAGTAGAGTTGGTTCGATGAAAGCATAGTACTTCGCCGTAAGCACCTCCCCATCTTCCCACACTCGCCGCAATATATTCCCCACTTGAACTTATACTCACTTCTCCCAAATCTTCTGCAGAATAATTCCAAATCGGTGTAGAACTAGATCTATGAAATAGGTACAAAATATCTTGGCACGTAGCAACACAATATTCTCCATTTGATGAAATATCTACAAAGCTAACTTCACTATTGGTTCGATATACCCATAACGGAATGGGGTTTGTGGTTTCAAAATAATAGAGATTGAAGTTATCACAACCCGCTAGAATATAATTGCCATCAGAAGAGATAACAACAGATCTTACTGTATCATTAGTTTCATAAAACCATAAAGGTGCATTTTTTAAATATGATAATCTAAGTTCGGAATCAGTTGCTAAGCTGCTATCATTATAAACTTCATAATAATGAGAGTCAAAACTAAGATAATGACATAATAAAATTATTATAAAAAGCATGTATAATAAATATTTTCTGGTTGCCATATTATTTAATGAAAAATATTAATGTCTTCCAAATCTAAATTTCTCATTATTTTATTTAAGTATTTCTCAAATCTGGAAATTGAATGATAATTTTATATATTATCTATTCACATATGATGATAAGATAGAAGTTTTAAATCTGGGGACTACCTATTAAACGTTCAAACCTGTCCTATCTTGTTGCTATTAATGGAATTACGACAATTTTATTCATAATTTCAATGTCAGTTCCATTTCTTTCAGTAAGGATTACTGGTTCTTCCACAAATTATATCCTTGCCTATGGTTCAAATGCTTATCTTTATGGTGGATGGATTGGTTTTGTAAGTATTGGTTTATCTTTCATTTTTTTCAAAATTTTTAAAACTAAATTGGCAATTATATTCGGTTTAGTAGGGTGTATCTTCATTGGTTTCAATTTAATTTACATTCTAATTTTCATAAATCTTCCTTCTGATCCTCACCAATACATAATGGAAATTGGATTCTATTTTGGGATTATATCTTGGGTTTTATTTTGCACCATTAATATTATTCTATCACGAGTAAAATTCAGAGAAAAAGAAGAAGATATATCAATAATTAAGAAAACTATACTAGATCTGAGCACTAAATTCGATAGATTAGAAGTTCACGACATTTCCGAAAAATGTGGAGTAGATAAAAACACAATAATACAAGTGTTAAAAAATATGACCAAGAAAAATGAAGTATATGCAGAATACTTCAAAACTACTAATTCAGTTGCATTTAATCAAAAGGCGAATATTGAAGAAATTGATAGTTTAATGGCAAAATATAAAGAATGGGAAGATGATAGGATAGATAAACTAATTTGATCTTTAGCTTTCTTGACAAATACTATATTTAAAAGTGATTCTTAAAGCCTTTTTTCGTATTCTCGTAACTCGTTTTCGATTCTAGTAACTCGAGTTTCATAAACTTTGCTGGAAATTTTTCCTTCTGCTAATAGAGTATCGAACTCATCCAATTTCTGCTTTAATTTTGCAATCTCCTTTTCTATTGCTTTTTTATTTTCACGATTTCTGACTTCTGCAATTTTCGCTACTTGATCTCCTTGGGTTTCGATCAATTTAGCTTCCCCTGCTGCTCTAGCTCGCTGTTGCTTTTCTAATAAATCTGCTTTTACCTCTCCTTCAACCTTTTCTGCTTCAGCTAAGTATTTCGTTTTTTCAACTTTAGATTGAGCGTCTAGTATTTCTTCTCTCCTTCTTAAATCCCTCTTACTCGCCTCGAACTCCATTTTTTGAAGTTCTAAGTCCTC
>JBHLOF010000037.1:0-34502 GCA_048940805.1 Promethearchaeota archaeon | reverse complement strand
TGTTTTTTGAATTGTTTTCCAGAAGATTCGGAATTAGATCAAGCGCAATATAAATCTTTTAATTTTTTAATGACCGCTCCACAAACAATGATCGATCCAGATGGAGCAATAGTTGCGATGACAAGCTCTTATGAGGGTAGAGGATACCATAGTTTAGTAGGGGAAACAGGTGCAAGGCTCTATAGGAATATTGGGGAATCTCCATTTTGGAATTTCTTTATCCGAGGAAGAAAAGTATATCTTTTTTCCCCAAATGTAAATGAAATTGATAAGAATCATTTTTTTCCAAAATCCGTAACACTATTTAATGATTGGTCCGATTTGATTCAAGAATTAGAAGCTAAATATGGTAAAACTCCTAAAGTAGCATTAGTTCCAACTAGCATTCAGATTGCCAAAAAATAATTTAAAATTAAGGGTAATAATATAACACCCATAATTATGGATAAAGTAGAATTACTTGCTCCCGCGAAAAATCTTAAAGCAATAAAGGCAGCTTCCAAATATGCAGATTCTGTTTATTTTGGAATTAAAAAACTAAATATGAGGATGCGCTCAGAAAATATTGCTTTAAAAAACTTGACAAAAGTAGTGGATTATTGTCATAATCATAACCTAAAAGCATATTTGACAACAAATATCTTAGTTTATGATAGTGAATTGGAATTACTCCGTACAGTTATCGAAGAAAGTAAGATTTCTGGTGTTGATGCTTTAATTGTTCATGATTTCGCCACAATTCAGACAGCAAAAGAATATAATATGCCTTTCCACATATCAACTCAATGCAACGTTTCTAATTCATTATCCGCAAGATTCTATGAGAATATTGGAGCTGAACGCATTATCTTAGCAAGAGAATTATCTCTTGAAAGAATAAGAGAGATTAAGAGGAACCTTACAAAGACTGAAATTGAGGTTTTTATTCATGGAGCAATGTGTACTTCTATTAGTGGGAGATGTTATTTCTCACAGGATATTTGTGGTACTGAAGAAAAATCTGCAAATAGAGGAAATTGTGAACAACCCTGTAGAAGAAGATGGTGGCTTCGTGAAGAATCTGGGAAAGAATATTTGTATGATGGCGTTAGGTTTTTAAATTCAAGAGATCTATGTACAATTGCATATATCCCTGAGCTTATTGAAGCAAATGTCGATGCTTTCAAAATTGAAGGCCGAATGAAGCACCCTCATTATGTAGAAGTCGTATCAAAAACATATCGTGAAGCAATTGACGCATTTTATAACGGAACTTTTTCAGATAAGAAGGTAGGAAGATGGGTCACTGAACTAAAAAAAGTTTATAATAGAGGATTTACTCCTGGGTTTTATTTTAAAAGGATGACCGAAGAAGATCATCAGCATAAATCACCTACCAATTTATCCCATTATCGATACATAAAGGTGGGTGAAATAGTTCAGTATAATACTAAAACGGGAAATGCAACAATCTCATTAAATAACGGATATATATCTAAAAATGACGATTTAATAATAATGGGAAAGGAAACTGATACCTACATTCATCAAAAAGTAGGAGAGATTTTTTATCAAAATCGACAAGTTACTAAAACACCTAGAGGTACAAATAACAAAAAAATAATTTGCGAATTGAAATTAGATGATAAAGCAAAAGGGGAAGGTCGAGATAAGGTCTATATTTTTACAGACCGAACTTACGGTAAAAAGACATATTCGTTATAAGTAAGGTTTAATTTTATCAATTCTTAAATACCATATAAATTTATTTCTACAAACACATATCTAAATTAAATTTCATAAAAGGCTGTTTGAATGGAAAAAGAAAAAAAGAAAATCGTAGAGTCAGTCCCAAATTATAGTGAGGGAATTGATGCGAATAAAATTGAAGAAATAGTATCAGAAATAAAAAACACACCAGATACTCGTATTGTTGATGTACAATATGACACAGATTACAATCGAGCAGTAATAACATTCCTAGGTTCACCTGAAGCTGTTTTAAATGCGAATGTAAGTGCTGCGAAAAAAGCTGTTGAATTAATTGATATGAACAATCATAAGGGACAACATCCCAGAATTGGTGCTGTTGATGTAGTTCCGTTCGTTCCAGCTCAAAATGTCACAATTGAAGAATGTATAGATTTATCAATAAAATTTGCAGAAAGAATGGCAAAAGAGGAAATTCCTATATATTTATATGAAGAGTCAGCACGGAAAATGGAAAGGAAAAATATTGACAATATTCGTGTAGGGGAATATGAAGGATTGAAGGACGCTATAAAAACAGATCCCGAGCGAAAACCAGACTATGGGCCGATGCAACTCCATCCTACTGCTGGTGCTATTATTACTGGTGCTAGGCATCCCTTAATTAGTTTTAATATTAACCTGGGAACAAAAGATATAAAAATAGCTAAAAGTGTTGCCAAAGCGGTTCATCTACGATCAGGTGGGCTAGTTAACATTAAAGCAATGGGTACAGAATTAGCTAAAAGAGATTATGTTCAAGTGGGGATTAGTAACATCAACTATCGGAAAACTCCACTTTACAGGCAAATGGAATTAGTGAGAATTGAAGCTGCTCGTTATGGTGTTTCAATAATCGGAACTGAATTGGTTGGTGTATTACCATTAGATGCTGTGCTGAATTCGATTGAATATTATCTACAATTAGAGAAACCTCAAAAATTAGAAGAAAAACACTTATTAGAACATTATTTTGATTTTTAAAATTAAAATAAGGATCCTTTAATTTTTCCTTTTTTTTCTCCTACTTTCTCAAGTTGGTTTTTATCAACTACAATTTTCCCATTTTTTATTACTTTTAAGACTAAATTTACCCCAAACTGATAAGGAAGGAATTGATGATTAGGAACATCAAAAATTACCAGATCTGCTTTTTTACCCACCTCAATGCTTCCTATTTCATCTTGTCGTTGTATCGCACATGCACTATTTATGGTGGAAGCTGTCAAAGCTTCAGCTGGTGTAAGTTGCATATTATAACAAGCAAGGGCAATTATCATTTGCATTGATGCGGTCCAGCAATTTGGATTTAAATCAGTTGCTAATGCTATCGGGACTCCCATATCAATCATTTTTCTTGCTGGGGCATATTCATCCAACATTAGGCAAAACGGGGTTCCTGGTAGAAGCGTAGCGATAACTTTGGATGTTGCCATAGCTTTCAAACCCTCTTCATTCGATTTTAATAAGTGCCCTGCTTGTAGTGCCATTAATTCTGCAGCTAACTTTGCACCATTAGTATCTACAATTTCATCAATATGAATAATTGGTTGTAAACCATATCTTCTTGCAGTTTGTAAGATCCTTCTGGTTTGATCTATTGAATAAATTCCCTCATCACAGAAAACATCACAGAATTCCGCAAGGTTTTCTTTAACAATAGTAGGAATCATTTCATTGATTATGATATCAACATACTCTTCTGGATTATCTTGAAATTCTGTTGGTATAGCATGTGCTCCTAAAAAAGTAGGAATTACATCGATACAATGTTCATCATTTAAAATTTTAATTGCTTTCAGTATTTTCAATTCACTTTCGGTTGTCAAACCATAACCTGATTTTGTTTCTATTGTTGTAGTGCCGTAGTTTAGCATTTGATCTAAAATTTTTTTACCATTTAGAACTAATTTCTCTATAGGTGCCTTCCTAGTGTCTCTAACGGTTTTTAAAATTCCACCACCTTCGTTTAGAATATCTAGATATGATTTCCCTTCAAGTTTCATATGTAATTCATTTTCCCTTGTACCATCAAATATTATATGAGTATGTGGATCTACAAAACCAGGGGTTACTAATTTATTCGTAGCATCTATCTTATTCTCAATTTTCTTAAAATTATATTTTGATATTAATTCATCTGTTGATCCTGTAAAGATAATTCTATCTTCCTTTACTGCGATTGCTCCATCATTTATGATCGCTAAATTAGACATATCTTCGCGAATTCTAGGGGCTCCATAGGTTGTTTTCATAGTAACTAATTCATTTGCACCAAATATAATAAGATCAGGTTCGATTTCTGAAAATATTTCCTTTTTCCCATAAGTTGAGGCAACAAACATAAAGGTCCCTCATTAATTTCTAAGCGATTTTTAATAATTCATTACTCTTTATAATTTCTATCGCTGAATTAATATATTCAGATAGAATAGTATCTTCTTTTATAAATGGTATAAATTCACGTATATGTTTATGGCATTTTTCAAGGATTTCACTAGATTTCAATGGTTTTCTGAAATCAAAAGCCTGTGCAGCACACAAAAGCTCTATAGCAAGAATCTTTTCAAGATTATGTATAACTCTAAGAGTCTTTCTAGCACTTATAGGAGCCATACTTACATGATCTTCCTGACCTCCTCCAGTAGGAATGCTATCCGCACTCGCAGGAAAGCAAAGAGACTTATTTTCACTAGTTAGAGCTGCAGATACATATTGTGTTATCATAAAACCAGAATTCAGACCCGCATTTTCGATTAAATATGGAGGTAATCCCCATTTTCCTTCGAGAAGTAAATAGATCCTTCTATCAGAGATATTTCCCATTTCGGAAGCTGCTAAACTTACATAATCTAAGGGTAAAGCTAAAGGTTGACCATGAAAGTTTCCCCCACTATAAGATTCATCTTTACTAAAAATTATGGGATTGTCAGTCACGGAATTCAATTCTGTCTCCAAAACTTTCTTAAAATGGTAGAAAGCATCCCTTGATGCCCCATGAACTTGTGGAATGCATCTTATAGAGTATGGATCTTGTACACGACCACAATCTTTATGAGAAGCGACTAATTGAGAGTCTTTAAGAATGTTTCTCATTTTTTCAGCTACAATTACCGCCCCATTATGAGGTCGTAAATCTATTAATTTTTTTTCAAATGGTTGGATTGATGCTAGATAGCCATCAAGAGTTAAGCCGCTGATTAGATCTGCATGATTAAGGCAACTTATAAATTTTTCAGCAATAACAACAGCATAAGCAGCTACAAATTGAGTACCATTGATTAAGGCTAAACCCTCTTTTGCATTAAGCTCTAATGGTTCAAGATTGTGCTCCTTTAGTACTTTGTCAGATTTTTGATAATCCTTTCCATCATTAGTTAGGTATCCTAAACCAATTAATGGTAAAAATAAATGTGCAAGAGGGGCTAGATCACCTGAAGCACCTACAGAGCCGATTTCTGGCACAAGGGGTATAAAATCATTATCTATATGCCAGCATATTCTTTCTAGTACTTGGAAAGAGATCCCAGAATAACCAAAACATAATGCATGAACTTTCAATATTAACATTAATTTCGAAATTTCTTTTTCTATTGGAAAACCTACACCTACACTATGGCTTTTAAGAAGATTTGTTTGTAAATTTTTGGTCTCTTTAATGGAGATCTTAGTCGAGCATAACGACCCAAAACCGGTATTAATACTATAGACTAGATGGTCACCCTGAGCTATTGATTTAACAGCTTCAAAATTATCTAATATTTTAACCTTTACTTCATCAATAATTTCTCCAGAGATTTCTCCTCTTGCAAGTTTTAAAGCGAGTTCGATTGTGAGTTGATCGAAACCATATCTAAAATTTTTGCTCATACTTTCATTTACCTTAACATTTTTGAAGCAATATCATTAGGAATATTCAATTTTGATTCTTAAAATAATCTCTTACAATATTATCTATTAATTCATCTTCAGCTATAAATGGTAATGTCAAATGACCTCTTCCTTTATTTTCAAGATTCCATTTATAGCCCGTTTCAAAAGCGTTTTGATTTCTTGCCCAACTTCGGCGTGCAATACCTCCCATTACATCCCATTCAATTGCATTTCTAATAATATTGTCTACTCTTTCAGACCCATCTAGAACTAAACCAAATCCACCATTAATACATTTTCCAATACCTACTCCCCCTCCATTGGATAAGACCACGTATGTCATTCCTCTAACCGCATTTCCAGTAAAACAATGTACTGCCATTTCCGCCATAACATTACTTCCATCTTTAATATTAGATGTTTCTCTGAATGGAGAGTCAGTTCCTGATACATCATGATGATCTCTTCCTAGCATTATAGGTCCAATTTCATTTTTTCTAACCAATTCATTGAACTTTAGGGCAATGTTAATACGTTCTTTAGTATCAGCATATAAAATTCTTGCTTTTGTACCTACAACTAACTTATTTTTTTTGGCATTTTTAATCCAATAATAATTATCTCTATCTTGAGCTCGTAATTCAGGATTAATATAACTTATAGCAGCTTGATCCGTTTTGTCTAAATCACCTTCTTTTCCTGAAAGGCACACCCACCGAAAAGGTCCATAACCAAAATCAAAACAAATTGGACCCATAATATCTTCCACATATGAAGGAAAAACAAATCCATTTGATGGATCAACTCCATTTTTTGCAATCTCTCTTACCCCAGCGTCATAAACCGCTTTCATGAATGAGTTTCCATAATCCCAGAAATGTGTGTCTCTTTTATCTTTCATAAATTTAATATATTTAAATTGCTCTTTTAAAGATTCGTCAACAAGTTGTTTAAATCTTGCAATATTAGATTTAATCAATTCTCTTCCTTCTTTAAAAGACACTTGGTAAGGTGTGTAACCCCCCTCATAAACCGCATGGCATGAAGTTTGATCTGAAGCAAGTTCAACCTTAATATTGTTATCAACAATGTATTTCCATAAATTAACGACATTACCATGGTAAGCTATTGATAAGGATCGACCGGCTCCCCTTGCTTCTTTTACCCATTCAAAAATTTCATTTAAATCATCTGAGATCATTGAAACCCAGCCCTGTTCATATCTCGTCTTGATTCTTGATTCATCAACTTCAGCGATAATTCCGATACCGCCTGCAATCTCAACTGCCTTGGCTTGAGCTCCACTCATGCCACCAAGACCAGATGAAACATAGAGTATCCCCTTCAAATCTTTTTCAGGAGGAATATTAAGATACAAACGTCCCGCATTCAATAATGTTATATAAGTTCCATGAACAATTCCTTGTGGACCGATATACATCCAGCCCCCAGCGGTCATTTGTCCATAATTCGCAACTCCTAATGCTGCGACGATTGAAAAATTACTTGGATTATCAAATAAACCAACCATTAATCCATTAGTAGAAATTACCCTAGGAGCCATCTTTGAAGAAGGAAAAAGCCCAACAGGATGCCCTGAAGCTATAATAAGAGTTTGATCATTGGTCATTTCGATCAAATATTTTTTAACTAACTGATATTGCATCCAGTTTTGAAACACCTGTCCACTTTCTCCGTAGGTTACTAATTCATAAGGGTACAATGCTACATCAAAATCAAGATTGTTATCGATCATCACCTGTAAAGCCTTCCCTTCCATTGTTTTTCCATTGTATTCTTCGATTGGTTTTGCTTTAATATTTCCTTCAGGTCTAAATCTATAACCATAGATCCTTCCTCTTGAAACTAATTCTTCTAAGAACTCTGGTAAAATGCTTTCATGTAATGATGGATCAATATATCTTAATGCGTTCATTAAGGCTAATTTTGTTTGAGAAATGTTAAGATTGTAGCCCCTTGATGGCGCTCTTCTTATCCCTTCGACAACTTTTGGATATTCTGGTAGTTCTTTTGATAATTTAATTGTCATAGCTTTTGAAATCTCCATACTTTTATCTAACTGCAATTAATATTTAAATTATATTATTTTAAGGCATATTTCCCGAAATAGAGTGTCTTCTGTTTTAAAGTTATAATTTTTTAAAAAATTCACTGATTAAAAAGAATGAGAAACAAAATTTTATTTATCATTTTAAGATTTTTATACCTTTGAGTTCTAATTTATGCAAAAATTTTAGATATCCTTTAAGGTTGTTTTTTTCAATATTTAGATATTTTAAGGAGGGCAATAGTTCTAATGATTTAGGTAGTGCTGTCAAAAAATTTGATCTCATAAATAAGTATTTTAATGACTTTAAAAATCCTAGCGATTCTGGAAGAGAACTTAATTTATTATTCCCTAAATATAAATATTTTAATGAATTTAAAGAACCAATAGAATCGGGGATGTCGCTTAATTCATTGTAATATAAATATAAATATTTAAGAGATGTCAATGATCCAATTGTTTCTGGAATGTAATTTAGCCGGTTTTTCCCTAAATCTAATACTTCTAGCGTAGTTAAAAATCCAAGAGATCTAGGGATATCAACTAATCGATTAAAACCCAAAATTAGGTTTTTGAGATTTGTTAGTGCTCCAATTGATGGGGGGATGTAATTCAATCTATTTGTAGATAAATCTAATTCTACAAGTGAATCCAATGATCCAATAGATTCAGGGAGACTGGAAAGTTCGTTTTTACTTAAATCTAATATCTCCAATGATGATAATTCTCCAATCGATTCAGGAATTTTATCTATTTTATTATCGTATAAAATAAATTCTTTTAAACGGCTTATTTGACCGATAGAATCGGGTAAGCTCCTTATACTGTTAATATCAAGTTTCAAAGATTCAAGTGATAATAATTGTCCAATTGATTCAGGAATTTTGTTAAGTTGATTACGATCGCATCTTAATATTTGGAGAGAAAAAAGACCGCCAATAGATTCGGGTAATGAGCTCAATTTATTATCCGAGATTTCAAGCCTTTTCAAGGACTTTAGAAGGCCAATAGAATCTGGTAGTTCAAGTAAATTGTTTGAGGATATACTTAAGTTTTCCAAAGCAGAAAGCGAACCAATACTTGAAGGAAGAGAATTTAATTCATTAGAGGATAGTCCGAGATATTTTAACCTTTTCAGACCTTCAATTGAACTAGGAAACCTTTTAAGTGAATTTCCTTTTAAAAACAAGGAAGTTAATGAATTTAAATTTCCAATTGTTTCTGGAAGACTTATGAGTAGATTGTTTCTTAGATTCAGTCTTTTGAGTGATATTAGCGATCCAATCGAATCTGGGATATTTTCAAGCTTATTTTTTCCTAGATATAGCACCTCTAAAGAGCTAAGATTCCCTATAGAATCAGGTAATTTTATAATTTGGTTTCCGCTTAAATCCAAGGTTTTTAATTTATCCAATTCTCCTAATGAATGTGGGATGTTCACTAATTGATTTTCACTCAAATCAAAAAGTTCTAGCGAAGTAAGATCACCTATTGAGTCAGGTAAATTTGTCAAATCGTTCGATTCTAAATCTAATTCTCTTAAGTTTTTTAAAGAGTTAATTATATCTGGTAATCTATTTAACCGATTTTCACTTAAATCTAATACTTCTAAAGCGGGGAGCGTACATAATTCATCAGGTATTGAGGTAATATTATTTCCCCTTAAATAAATTTCTTTAAGTGCTGAAAATGATTCAAATACTTTTGGAATAATAGATAAACCGCATGAGAAGAGGCTTATTCCAATAATTTGATTATTTGAAGCATAGTATCCTAGTCTATATCGTTCTAATTCTGAAAATTCAGGAATAGAAGTGTTAATATGAAGTTCTAATGATTCTAATGCTTTCTTCTCATTCTCAGAAATGGTCATGTTCTCCGTATCAACCAAAATTAATGCAAATTTTATTATTTTAGACCTTTAAAAAGATAATATAATCTCGTTATATTTATTTTTAACATATATCTTAAGAAATAAACTAATATTTCTTTTTTAGAAATCGATGTCTTTACCTTCATATGCATAATTGTAAAGTTTAGAGAATTCTTCCGTATTTGGAGTTCTTGGTGCCATAACACTACTTGGATCCTGATAGCAAAGTGTAATAAGTAGATCGAGTTTGTTATCAAAATCTTCTCGACTTATCCCTAAATCTTTGATTGATGATTCTAAGTTAGTTTGCTGTTGGAGCATTTCAATTTTCTTTACAACTATATTTGCCGCTTTTTTATGCTCATCATCCCAATTTGCCCATCCTAACTTTTTTGCTATATTTGAATATATTTCTATAGATTCATTAGGGTCAGTTGGATCATTTAAACAATATTGGATAATATATTTGATGAGAAGTCCAACAATTAGTCCATGAGGTACGGGAAAAACTGCTCCGAAGCTATGCCCCATAGCATGTCCGATGTTTACTTGAGAATTGCTAAAAGCTAAGCCTGCCATAGTAGCCGCCTGATGCATATAATCTCTAGCTTCCTTATTATTACCATCATTATATACAATTGGTAAGTATTTAAAAATAAGCTCAATAGCTTTAATTCCCAAAGCATTAGAAAATTCGTTTCTCCAACTGGAAATATAACCCTCAAATGCTTGAGCTAGAGCATCAAAAGCAGTATAAACTGTTAATTTTTGGGGCATGCTCATTGGGAAAATTGGGTCCACTATTGCATATGTAGGTACTAATGACATATGGGGCAATGACATTTTTCGCCAAGCGTTATTTTCAAATCTCGAAATCATCGCTGCCCATGTAACCTCAGAACCGGTACCTGAAGTAGTTGGAATAGTTATTAATTTTGCCTTATTAGCAAAATCATACATTTCAGGATTAAACGGGTTGATATTATCAAGCTGATACTCAGGATACTCATACATAGCCCAAATAGCCTTCGCAGTATCCATAACAGACCCCCCACCTAGTGCTATAATTAAATCTGGTTTATACGTATTACATATCTCTTTGCCCTTTAGTACATCCTCTTCGTGAGGATCAGGTATTACTTCCGTGAAAATAGAATATTTTTTACCGTATTTATCAAGCGAGTCAGTTAAAATCTTCAATATTCCGAGCTCTTCAATAATCTTATCAGTTACTATGAAACATTTTTCTCCTTTTAGGTTTTCTATAAAAGCTAAAGCGCCTTCTCCATAAATTATATTTGGGCTATAAAAATGCCACATCCTAATTATACTCCTTTAATTCTATTATATTAAAAATTGAGAATTTAGAATCTTTTATCCATTTTTATTTTTATTAAATTTCAAAAATTATGCTTAACTTTTAATAAATTACAAATAAACTTTAAATTTATAGTGAAAGATAAATATGAAAGAAAAAGAAAAGGAAAACCTCTTTCTGACCTTTAAACAAACTATCGATAGCATTATTTTAGACAAACAAAAGAATCCTAAGAATGAGAAGTTATTAAATGATTTTGAAGCAAAAATAAATATTGGGTTACATGTTGAAGAAAATTACTTTTTATGGGTAAATTTATCAGCTTTTGAAGGGAAATATGAATTAAATAGGGATAAATTAGAAGAATATGATTTAGAACTCTTAGCAACACCAGAAGATCTACTCTTTTTCTCGAATGGTGAAAATTCCATACTCAATATGATAATGAAAAAGAACTCATTTGGGTACCGAAAATTAAGATTTTCAAAAGGATCAAGTGGTAAACGGAATATTGGGAAATTACTTAAACTCTCTAAAATAATTGTATTAGATTAGGATATTTAAATTTATTGTTCATCCTTATTTTTTATAATAATTTTTTCTAAAACTTGTAACATTGCATCTAATTGCTCTAAAGTCGTTTCACCCATATGAGCAATCCGAAATGTAGAATTTCTAAGGTTTCCATATCCATTTACTATTCGATATCCCTCTTCTAGCATTTTATTAATAACATCTCCAATGTTAAGATTTAAATTATTCTTTATTGTGGAAACTGTATTAGATTCATATCCTTTTTCAGAGAACATCTCTAATCCTAATTTCCTAACCCAAGACCTAGTTTTTTCCCCTAATTGCTTGTGTCTTTTAAACCTATTCATTAAACCCTCAGTATTTAAAATGTAATCTAACTGAGCCACTAATCCCCTTATTTGGGGTATAGGTGGTGTTGTAGGAGTTTGATTAATTTCATTCTTCTTTTTGAGCGTGAGAAAATCAAAGTAGTACCCTCGGTCTTTTACGTGGGAAGCCTTTTCTATTGCATCTTCTGATATTGAACAAACAGCTAATCCCGGCGGTAACGCAAAACATTTTTGAACAGAAGCTAAACAAATATCAATACCTAGTTTATCAACATCAATTTTTATTCCCGCCATTGAAGATGTTGCATCAACACAAACTAAAATATTATTTTCTTTAAGTATAGGGATAACTTCTTCAAGCGGGTTATAAACACCCGTAGAAGTTTCATTCGATTGCAAAAAAGCCACAGAATATCTATCTTCCGATATTATCTCCTGAATTAAATCTGGGAACAATGCTTTTCCCAATTCAACATCCGTTTTTACGGCTTTTTTCCCATTGAGTAGCCCGATTTGATGCCAGCGATCACCAAAGGCACCTATCGATAAAAATAATCCCTTCTCATCATCTTTAATCAAGTTCCTTACACAAGCCTCCATAATACCAGAACTACTGGAAGTAAATATTAAACAGCTATTTTTCGTAAAAAGTATTTTTTGAAGTCCTTCAATGGCAAGTTGATGCATCTCTTCAAATGATATTGATCTGTGGGTGTCATTTGGTTTTGCCATCTCCTTTAAAATTCTTGTGGGAACTTGGACAGGTCCGGGTGTAAATAATTTAAGAGGGGACCCTTTCTCTTTATTAAAATGAATACTTGACATTTAAACTCAAAAAGAGAAAATATAGATTATATAAATACTTTGTTAAAAATGCCCAATATAATGATAAGAGAGCCTAGTTTAGGAAATTAAGATTTCTCTAGAAATGGGTTTTAATAACTCTTTTATTCTGATATGAGAATAGTGTTTTCAATTCATTAATTTCTCTGGATTGTTTATTAATCTGATTGAGAACTACAATGATATCTTTGGTTGTTTCATTAACAATCAATTCAATAAAAGAAGGAATGCGACTTGCTACAAATGACCATGCACCAGTTATACTTCCGGGATTTATCAATAAAATACCATTATTTGTAAGGAATATTTCTTCCATATGTGTGTGTCCTGAAACCAAAATATCAACATTTTTCTCGAGAGCTAATTTCTCTAATTGTATATGATCCCCTCTGGGGCGGATCTTTGTCCCATGAGTTAATCCGATTGTTATTTTATCGTTATCATTGAAATCAATATCTAATTTTTGATATAACGGTGCAGTTCTATTACCATGATAATAATCCATATTTCCCATGACTGTAAGCATTTGATTATGAGATTTAGAATTCAGATATTCTATAAATTCAGGATAGTTCACCACATCTCCAGTGAATAATATAAAATCAAAAAGGTTATTTTTCGATAAATCATCTAGTTTTTCATAAACTTGTGAGATTATTTCCCTCTCCCGTTCAGGGATATGTGAGTCACCTAATATTAGAATCCGAACCATGATCTCCTATTGATTAATTTCTTTATTTTTTGATTCTTGAACGAGTATCGAAAAATTCCGTATCATTTCTTCTATAGAAGGAAAGACAGGTATATTATATTTATTAAATAAGTTAGTCATCCTGTGTATTGCTTTATTATGTCCCACAAGCCATAGAAATACTATTTTTTCGGTACTACTGTAAATCATTTCTTTAACATTATATCTTCTACTGAATCTGCTAGACACAAACATCATATTAAAGACACCTTCTATATTTGGATCAGCTAATACCGCTCTCCAGAGCTCCATCATTACAACACTTTGTTTGATATTATTCATCATCGCCTTTTCAAAAGTGGGCCATAAATCTAATAACGCAAATCTATTTGGGGGCATCCATTCGGGATATAATTTTTTAAGAACCTGGTAAGTTTTTTCTTCTAAAATAGGGAAATTCAATCCATACTTGTTTGTAAGATCTGCTGAGATTGTCCCCGCACCCCCAGATCCCGCCATCATACATACGTTGCCATATCTAGGTAACTTTTTTCCTGATTTATAAATCATAGAAAAAGTTCTAGCGAATTGAAATAGATCATGCAAATTATTTGCTCGGATTACACCAGATTGTCTAATAATGGCATCAACCAATTGATTATTCTCCGCTAATGCCCCTGTATGACTTAAAGAAGCTTTTTTTCCTAAAGAACTAATTCCTCCCTTCAACAAAATGATTGTTTTATCAGGGATTGCTCGAGTTTTTTTACATAATTCGATAAATTTTCTAGGATCTTTAAATGATTCCAGATATAAGACTATAACATTAACAGTTGGATCTTTAATGCAATAGTCTAAAAATTCTATTTCACTTAAATCCATTTTATTACCAATTGAGCATGAGTATCGGATTCCTACTTCAGGGTAATTTTTCATGTAATTTCGAAGATATCCCCCGTTTAACATACCAGATTGAGAAATTATCGCAATATTACCCCTAACATAATTATTAAAAACGCTAAAACCAGAGAAAAATCCTCCCTTTTCATCACTATTACTGTTTCCATCGATTTTAGTAAGACCCATACAGTTTGGGCCTACAACTCGTATCTTGGAAAAATTTTCTGTGACCTCTAAAATTTTGTCTTTTAATAAGAGACCCCTGTCACCAACCTCTTCAAATCCTGCTGTTTCAATAAGAGCTCCCTTAATGTTTTTCTTAATACAATCTTTTAATATCTCGGGAACAACACTATTAGGTGTATAAAAAATAGCTAATTCAATATCATCTTCAACATCTAAAACGCTTTTTTTAAATTTTAGGTCAAATATTTCCCCTTGGGAATTAGGATTAATGGGATAGATTTTCCCTTTATAGTTATTCATTAATAAGTTTTCTATTATCCGATACCCTCCTTTCGTTGGATTTTTAGAAGCCCCTATTACTGCAACCGTTTTCGGGTTCAAAAATGTATCAATTATATGATTCCCGGCCAAATCTAAATTCACGATGATATTATTATTGTTGAATTAAATTATAATTCTTACTTTTAGATTCTTGAACTAAAACCTTAAAATTCTTTATTATATCTTCCAAATTTGGAAATTTGGAAAAAAAATCTATGTCGTCTTCAATATCCATTATTGATTTCTCAAAACTTAACCCGTATATTTTTCCCTCGGCATTAGGATTAACGAGAAATATTTTACCTTTAAAATTATTTGACACAAGGTTTAACACTATTCTATTCCCGCCTTTCATTGGGTTCTTCGATGCACCAATTACAGCAACAGACTTTGGATTTAAAAATAATTCAATAATACTATGATTTGACAAAATTATAACTCACGAGGTTTATTTCTCATTTCTCTTATACTTCTTGTTTTCTGCTTTAACAAACTCATATAGTATTTTTGCATTTTCGTCTGTTTCAAAATGTCTTATTATAGGTGACAAAAACCGATTTAGATATGTTATTACTGCTGGTTTTAAATCGGCAGGATTTAACTTTCCATTTACATAATCTTTTTCTAAATCTTCATAGGATGTATATTCAATAGATCCACCATATTTCTCTGGTCTTTCTACTCTAAAAATATCTATAAGTTCGAAAATAATGTACTTACAATATTCTAAAATAGGATTTTCATTAAATTGTTTTGGTGGGCAATAGGCCTTATCAATTTTCCGTTTTACATCATCAGGTCCATCCAACATGAAAATTGAAGTGTCGGGATCTGATTTTGACATTTTAAATTCAATAGCTCTGTCAATCCCCGTTAAATTAGTTTTTGATGGTTTAGTCAATCCCATCAACATGTGATGATGAATTGCTACAGGTTTCGGTCGATCTAACTTCTTAGCGACTTCTCTTGCTAACATATTTACTTTTCTTTGATCTAAACCTAATTGACAAATATCAGCAGGGAGATAAAATATATCAGCTGCTTGCATAAGAGGATAAAGTATTTGGGAAGCATAGAGTTTATCAGATTCACTTCTTCCCATTATTTGAGTACATCTCAATACTCTTTTTAAGGTGGTTTCAATCCCAATCTTTAATACTAATTCCCAATATTGTGGTTCCTTGACGAGATCAGAAGCATAAATAAACTCCACTTTACTCAAATCCATTCCACATGCCTTCCATAATTCAATAAAGAAATCCCCTACTTTTTTTATTACATTTAAATTTCCTCCAAACTTTTTGTTTGCCGCTGCGTGCCAGTCTGCTACAAGGAATTTAAACCGAATTCCAGCTCTTGTTATTTTATTAACATTTATTGCTCTCAATAGACCTTGAGCAATATGAATATTTCCAGATGGCTCAAAACCATCATAAGCATAGATTTCTTTATTATTTTTTACTTTCCATTGAATCATTTCTCTTAATTCATTTTCCTCTATGATTTCTTCTCCAACTTCCTTTAATAAAGAAATTTTATCCTCTAAAGTTAACAACATTTAACCATTACCACATTACGTTATAGTTTCGGAAATGATTATATTGATAAAACTTTTTTGGATTTTCATATCCATTTTAATGTTAATATTTAAGATAAAAGATATCTAAAAAATGGATTAATTATAAAATTTTATTTGGAGCTATTTTCGATTACGGCTTGAGCCGCAGCAATTCTTGCTACTGGAATTCTAAATGGTGAACAAGAAACATAATCTAATCCAATTGAATATGAAAATTTAATAGACTTTGGTTCACCTCCGTGTTCTCCACAAATTCCTGTTTTTAGATCAGGTCGTGTTTCCTTTCCTAACTTAATTGCCATTTTCATTAATTTTCCTACTCCCTCTTGATCAAGAGTTTCAAAGGGATTCTCCTCCAGGATTTCTTTATTCAAGTAAATTGGAAGGAATTTACCCTCTGCATCATCACGAGAAAAGCCATAAGTCATTTGAGTAAGGTCGTTAGTTCCAAATGAGAAGAATTCGGCTTCAATCGCAATTTCATCTGCGGTTAAGGCAGCCCTTGGAATTTCAATCATCGTGCCAAATTTATATTCAAGATCTACATTGTACTCCTTTATAGTTTCGAGGGCAACCTGCATTAATTGAGCTTTCACAAACTGAAGTTCAGAAATCATTCCCACAAGGGGAATCATGACTTCGGGAATAACATTGATTCCTTGTAATTTAAGTTCACAAGCTGCTTGAAAAATAGCTTTAACCTGCATTTCATTAATCTCAGGCCAAACAATTCCTAATCTACAGCCTCTTAATCCCATCATTGGGTTTTCTTCCGATAGAGATCTGATGAGACTTATTACCTTATTTTTTTTCTTAATTTCATCATCCAAGGGACTGATATCAAGTAATGATCTTGATAAGGCATTTGTCATTTTGAGTTCTTGGCTTTCTAATTGAACTAATGATAATTCAGGGAGGAATTCATGCAAAGGTGGATCTAATAATCTAATTGTTACTGGTTTTCCTTCCATGATTTTAAAAATCTCGTAGAAGTCACCTTTTTGCATTGGCAAAATCTTATCAAGTGCATCCTGACGGTCTTCTTTTGTTCTCGCTATTATCATATTCTGCACAATTGGTAATCTCTCTTTATCCATAAACATATGCTCAGTTCTACAAAGACCTATTCCTTCAGCACCAAATTCTAAAGCTTTTTTAGCATCAACAGGAGTATCTGCATTTGCTCTGACACCAAGAGTCTTTATCTCATCTGCCATTTGTAGTAATTCTAGAAATTCTCCTTTAATTTCTGGCTCGATTAATGAGACTTTCCCTTCTATCACCTGTCCTGTTGTACCATCAATCGTTATATAATCCCCTTCTTTAATAACCATTTCTGCAACATGAAATTCTTTATTTTCCTCATCTATCTCGATATCCGTAGCACCAACGACTGCGGGTTTACCCATTCCTCTTGCTACAACTGCTGCGTGAGATGTTTTTCCTCCAAATTGAGTTAATACTCCACTAGAAGCATATAATCCGTGAACATCATCAGGTTTAGTTTGCGGTCTAACAAGGATAATCTCTTTTTCTCCTTCATTTGCCAATTTTTCTGCTGTATCTGGATCGAATATTGCTATTCCCGATACTGCTCCAGGAGATGCACTTATTCCATAAGCGAGAACATGTACAATAGAGTTTTCATCAATGCTTTTAAAAAGTAGTTTAGAGATCTTCTTAGGATCTAAACTCATAATTGCTGCTTTTTTTGTGATTAAACCCTCTTTAACCATATCAACCGCAATCTTAACTGCAGCAGATGGGGTGCGTTTTCCATTTCGTGTTTGCAGAATGTTCAACTTTCCATCTTCTATCGTAAATTCAATATCCTGCATATCTCTGTAATGTTTTTCTAAGCTATCCATTGTTGCCAATAATTCTGAATAGATTTCCGGAAATTCATCTTTCATATCTTCGAGTTTCTTTGGAGTTCTAATACCAGCGACGACATCTTCACCTTGAGCATTAGTTAGGTATTCACCAAATTTTTTATTTTCTCCATTTGATGGATCCCTTGTAAAAGCTACTCCAGTAGCAGATTTTTCACCTTTATTTCCAAAAACCATTGCTTGAATATTAACAGCAGTCCCATAATCAGGAATATTATTGATTTTTCTATAAGTTATAGCTCGTCTATTGTTCCAAGACTTAAAAACTGCTTCAATAGCAAGGAATAGTTGTTTAACAGGATCTTGTGGAAAGGCTGTACCAATTTCATTTTCATATAGGGCTTTATAATCTGCAATCACTTTTTTTAAATCATTTACACTCAAATCTGTATCATGAGCATTTCTTCCAATTATTCTTTTATATTTGTTTAGTATTCTTTCAAATTTCTCATCTCCAATACCCATTACAACATCAGAGAACATTTGAAGAAATCTTCTGTAAGAATCATACGCAAAACGCTCATTTTTAGTTTGGTTTGCCAAACCTAACACACTTTCATCATTTAGCCCTAAATTTAAAACTGTGTCCATCATACCCGGCATAGAGACTACAGATCCGGAACGTACACTAACTAATAAAGGATAATTTACATCTCCAAACTTTTTTCCTGTTTTTTCTTCTAATCCTTTTAAATGTTTCATCACATCAGGTCTAATTTTCTCCATTACTTCTACTGGAGCCCGAAAATAGAGGAGACATGCTTCAGTAGTGATAGTAAAACCTGGTGGAATGTTTAATCCTAAATTTGTCATTTCCCCCAGATTGGCTCCTTTCCCACCAAGTAAACTCTTCAAATCTTTATTTCCTTCAGTAAAATCATATATGAACTTTGATTTTTCTGTACTTGTCATTTTTTTCTTACCAATATCTCAGTTATCATCAAGCCATATTACATTAAAAACAATAATTTTTGTTTTTATATTTTACTTCTCTAATTTAAATAGTATTTTTAAGTTTAATAATTTACAATAGTGAAAAAAACTTTACTCTTAATTTAAATAATATAGTTTAATTAGATTAAGTTTTAATAAACTCTTTCAAAAGGTCCCAAATTCCATCTATTACATAATTTGGTTTAATATCGCTGCTTTTTATCATATCCCGTGTAGTCTCCCCAGATAAAACACAACAAGTTGTTACCCCTGCATTTTTTCCCATAACTATATCAGTGTATAAACGATCTCCAAAAACCACAGCTTCTTTAGGTGAAATCTCTAACATTTTTAATTTAAATAAAAGCATTTGTTTATTTGGTTTTCCTAAAACTTTAGGCATTCTATCTGTTGCTTTATATAGTAAAGCAGCGATACCACCTGCATCTGGAATGTACCCATTTTCAGTAGGGCACCTATTATCTAGATGAGTAGCAATATAAGGAAAATCTTTTTTCAATAAAAAGTGAGTTGCGTTCATTAGTCTATTATAAGTTAATTCTTTATCAAAGGCAAGAACAACTATCTCTGGATTTTCCTCTGTTAACTCGAATTCTTGCTGCTCAAACTCCTCTTTAAGTGATTTAGTACCCATTAAGAAAATTCGTTTAAAATTATTTCTTTTTAGATAATCTATCGTTGGGTGTTGAGATAAAATAATATTCTCAATTGTAATCCCAAGATTGAACCGATTTAATTTTACAAGATAATCATTTGTTGAGATGCTTGAGTTGTTCGAAAGAAAATAAAAAAGTTTCTTCTTTTCTTTAAGCAGAGATATTAATTCATTTACCCCATTAAATAGTTTATTTTCTAAGTATAAAGTTCCATCTAAATCAAAAAAAAAAACTCGCTTTTCTGTTAATGCATAAATATTGTTATTGTAAAGGGGCATTGTAAATGTTAAAAAAAAAAGGTTCAATACAATAGAAAAGAAAAAAATTTAATTAAATTTTCGGTATTTTAATAAAATTCTGTATCAATTGTTGTCGTGCTATTTACAAGTTCTGCAGCGGCTCTTGTAGCTTTAAGTACTTTAGCCATATCGCCTTTTAATTTAAATTTTCCCGATAACAAACCTCTAATTGGATCCAATTCTTTTTTCAAAACTTGTTCCCATGCATCATACGGTCCAGAATACTCATATTCCGCATCAACTTCTTCACCTTCCTTTAATACTCTTGCTCCAGTACACTCACCATGATAAAGTCCTACAAACATTCTGATCTCATGATCCAAATTACCTGCGGGTTCAACGATAAAAACAAAATCACCCTCCCATCCATCTGGAGGAAAACCTTTTGGTCCAGCAGCATCTCTGTAGTTTTCATTTTCATTAAGAGCTTTGGCATATGCTTCAGCCCATTCTTGAGTTCCAAATTTCATATATATCCCTTTAAAAATTCATTAATTATGTTCTTATTTTGTTTAGTTTATTTAATATAGATTTTCATAAATATTCTGTTTTTTATACAATTTAAAAAAATAAGTTAAAAATTATGACTACTTGATTAATCCCTTCTCTTTCATTTTCGCAATTTCTTCGTCTCTGAGTTTCCTTTTGAAGAGTTTCATAGCTAAAGTTAAAGGCAAATCATTTCTAAATTCTACATATTTAGGAATTGCGTATGGTTTAACTTTATCTTTTAAATAATCGATGATATCTTGTTCTGTGACCTTTCCTTCAAATTCCTTTTTTAGTGATATAAAAGCCTTCACTCTTTCACTACCAGGACGTTCTACATCGGGAATTCCGATTACACCTGCAACACTCACTGCCGGGTGCTCATGTAAAATATCATCAATAACTCTGGAATAAACTTTATTTCCTGATACGTTAATCATATCTTTGATACGATCTTCAATGTAGAAATAGCCATCGTCATCCATTCTACCAATATCACCCATAGGAAGCCATCCATCATCAGTTAATCCCTTTCCTGGTGTCGGCCAATAACCTTTCATTACTTGGGGACCTCGAATCCAAATTTCTCCAGATTCTCCAAGAGGGAGTTCTTCTTTTGATTCTGGATTTACAATCTTAACCTCTGTATCAGGAATAGGTACTCCAACTCCCTTTTTTTTGGTAGCCATAAATCCTGTAACCTTTGAAAGAGGTGAAATATTAACAGTAGATACTGCAGTTGTTTCGGTAGCACCATACCCTTCGCCCATAGGAACACCACTTTTTTGTTCAAATTGATCAGCAAGCTCTGGAGGCATTGGTGCAGCACCAGATAAGTAAAAAATGGGAGCTTTAGGAATATCTAGTTGAAGAAATCGGATATAATGAGCAGGGACTCCCGTTACCATAAAGGGACGATATTTTTTTATTGTCTCTGCAATTCTTACCATATCTCTAGGATCCATTAAAAACATTTTAAGTCCCCATGAAATACATGAATGCATAGTGAAGTGCCCATAAGCATGAAAAAGGGGAACACATACTACTAAAGCTGCTTTTCCAATTATCCCCATTTTTAGAGGATCCATCATCCAATGAAAAAGTTGAATGATATTGGTTGTAATGTTATAATGGGTTAGCATCGTTCCCTTTGGAAGCCCAGTTGTACCACCTGTAAAAGGTAGAAGGGCAATATCTTCCATAGCATCTACTTCAACTGTTTTTTCAAGAGGTTTATACTTATCAAGAATACTTTCTAAAGAATAATATCCTTCCTGAGATACTTTTTCCATATCTGGCAGGTTATAATCTGGAAATATTCGTGTTGGAGCGTAAATAACAATGTTTACTTCAACCTCTTTTTTTGCTTCATTTACGCGATCTATACGTCTATATGAACATACAACCGTTTTAGCACCACTTTGTTTCAATTCATGAATCAAATCATCAGTTTTATGTAAAATACTTAATGGTACATGTATTGCTCCCATCTTCATGGCAGCATAATCCACTAATATAAATTCAACGCAAGATGGAAGAACTGAAGCAATAGTATCTCCTTTTTTCAAACCTAAATCAATTAAAGCATTTGCTAATTTGTCAACTCTTATTTTTAATTCTTCATAGGTGATTTCATCATTTAAGTAAACGCATGCAATATTATCAGGAAATTTAGTTGCACTTTCTTCAAGAAACTTGTATACATTCATTCTAGGATAAGGTTCCATCGTATGTTTAAGTTTAAATGGTCCGACAGTATAAGATTTTAACCATGGTTTATCGGCATAAGTTAATTTTTTTTCTTCAGTCATAATATTTTCGCCCTCTTCTACTTGTTAATATAATATATGTTTTTTCTTAATAAATCATATCAATTGTCCATCCCAATCCGAGTTCCTTCAATTTCTCCTTGGTTGGTTTTCCAGTTTCTTTATCCCATCCGCGATATTCATAGTAGGCATCTAATAATGGTTCAAGATTTACAACTTGGCCTTGAGCAGGTCCTTCGGGCATAGGTTCTTCCAACAACCTTGCAGGGAGCGTATCATCAGCTCTAGTAATTCCTTCCCTCACATTGTATACCCTTGCTAAATTATAAAATCGCTCTCCTGTTTTAGCAAAATCTTCGACTGTAAACGGATAACCTAGTAATTTTTGAATTAAGGATGCCCAGTCTTCTGAAGATAAGACCATTCCCATAAATTTACACCCACCAATTGAATCAAAAACACCAAAGGCATCTTCAAATTCCTTATTTACTTTGGTATCCTCAGGATTTTCAGTTAGTACGTCCCCAACTTCAGCATTTTCAACAATCATAAAAGGCATCGATAAGAAAGCAGGTCCTTCGATAAATCCAGTAATATGACACCCTCCTCGATTTGCAACTGCAAAACCTAACCCCGCAATTTTAGCAGCTCTACTATCATAGGCAGGGAGTTCTAATCCTTTAACCTGCATTGCAAATTTTATTGAATCATGCCCTAGTTTCTCCGCCATAAGTCGCGAACCTTCAGCTATAAGGTCTCCAATACCCTCTCTCTTTCCAATCATGGAAATTACATCTACTAGCAGATCAGCATTACCAAAATTAAATTCCAAGCCATTTGTATCTTCTTTCGTTAAAATCCCTTTTTCGTAACATTCCATGGCAAAAGCAATTGAACCTCCAGCAGAAATAACATCAATACCATATTCATTACATAGAAAATGTGCCATAGTAATAGCTTCTAAGTCGTCAACTCCGCAACTTGTCCCTAATGCCCCAAGTGTTTCATATTCCGGCCCTTCTCCAGAACTTTTCCATTTTCCTTCTTTAATTTCTGAAATTCGTCCACAAGCAATTGGACAAGCAAAGCATGGCTTTCTACCAGTGAGGATTGTTTCATTTATTGTAGTACCGTTTATTTTATCTAGATTCGGGAATACGCCTGTTTGGAAGTTCCTCGTGGGTAACCCACCACGAGCACCAACTAAGTCAACCATTGTGGCAGTTCCAAATACCTCTAAAGTCATTTTCAATAGACTTTGATTTACCCAATCATACCTCTGTTTTGCTTCTTCTTTATATTCATCTGGATTTGCTACCTCGATTTTAGCACTTCCCTTCGATGCTATTGCTTTCACTTTTTTAGCACCCATTACTGTTCCCATTCCACATCTACCAGCAGCCCTACCATAATTTGGTTTATCACAATCGTTCATAACTGCAGCATATTTCACAAGATTCTCACCAGCGACTCCTATACAAGCAACGTTAAACTTATCACCTAACTCTTCTTTGATCAATCTTGTAGTTTCTGATGTATTTTTACCCCAGAGATGAGATGCATCTTTTAATTCAGCCTTTCCATCCTCAGTTACTAAATAAACAGGCTTTGATGAGATCCCTTCAAAAATTATGCCATCAAATCCTGATCTTTTCAAATCTCGACCCCAAAAACCAGCAGAATTCGCTTCACCCCAAATTCCAGTCAAAGGTGATTTAGCAATTATACAATATCTACCCGTACTTGGTGAAGGCGTTCCCGTTAATGGACCCGTCATAAATATTAACTTGTTTTCAGGTCCTAATGGTTCAATTCCCTTTGGAACTTCATCAATCAAATACTTTGTAGCTAAACCTGCTCCTCCTAAATATAACTTTAAAGTCTCCTCATCTGGAAATTCCTCACTAATAGTACCATCAGTCAAGTTAACTCTTAGTATTTTTCCCATATAACCGTAAATTTTATTCACACCTCTTAAAAAATTGAAGTTATTTATTCATAGTGTAGTTTTATGAATTAAAACAATTAATTAATCTTATTGCCTTAATTATAAAATAATTTCTATTTTTTTACTTAGGCAAAATAGTAAAATGTAAAATTAAGAAATTAGAAAGTAAAAATAATGAATTTACAAACCTATACCAATAGTGTTGCCTATACCTGCAATAATAACCTTTGTACCCTTTTCAGTGCGCTTCCGAATCGTCATCTTAATCTTATCCACAAACTTTGGGACTGATTGTGTGATTGGTCTCTTCATCGTTGTAATCGCATCTTCTAAAGATTGTTTACAGATTAATGCATCTATTGGGATCGCCTTTTCCGTAGAAGATTCTTCAATGAAAAACTTTTCAATCCCGATCCCCCCAATGGCAGCTCCAACTCCTATAGCCATGGAACCTGTTTTATCTCCCGTTAATTTTAATCCTGCATCAATCATTATTATTCGTGAAATTTCATCACCATACTTATCAACAAGCAATTTAATAGCTTTTCCAGGCTTTCCTACAGAGCCCCCAGGTCCTTTTGCTCTTACGATAAGAATATCTCTTCCTTCAAACTCTGTTTCTTGAACGATGGTATCTCGTTCAATTTCCTCAGCTTCGATTTCGCCATTTGATATATCTCTTAGAAGGTTAGCAACCACTAGGGGCCCGAGACCGTCTCCAATCGGACTACCTTCAGCAAAAGCTTTCGCAGCATGATAATAGGCTTTAGCCATAGTTATTATTAAACCCAATTGCATTGAAATTTGAAGTAGTAAGATCATTGATTTAGACTTTTTTCCTAAGATAAGATAATGTCTAATAAGCCTATAAATGGAATCTATTGCCATCGTTGCTTCTACAAGATTTTCTAAATTATATCGTTGAATGTCATTAGCTAGCGGAGCAAGCTGTTCAACTTCTTCTTTAAATCGGAAATCTCTGACGTCTACAACGTGATCGAATTTTGGGATTATTCCATATGGATCAAGTGAAACAGGAGGAATAGTTATAAACGTTATAAAATCTTCAAGCTCAAGCATTAAATCCTTTTGAGTCTTCTTCCTATCAGTAAACTCTTTAAAGTTGCTAACTAAGATATCTTTACATTCATCATTCCATTTTTTCAGTTTTTCTAATCCGGCTTCAATTTCTTTAGATGCCTTCCAACCTTGAAGCTTCTGCCCATAAAACATTGAAACAAATATCAATACAAAGAACAGCAAGTTTAAAATAAGAGAAATAGGATCTGTACTTTGATTTCCACCGAATTGAGCGATACTATACATTTTATTTCAAAAACTAACTCTCAATAATAAGTTAAATCTATTTAGGTTTAATAATAACAAAATTTATTTATTCTTTTCTATTATAAAGCATAGATAACAAGAAATTTAGACATTTTCTATGATTGAAGAAGAAGACGACGAGGAAATTCTCAAAAAAGGAATTACATTTAAAAGTGTCCTAAAAAATCTGATTTCCATATTATTAATTATTTTTGGAGCAGTTTTTATTTATAGCGGGATTGGTGACCAGATCACCAGTTGGTCAATTGGGTTTATGATGATTTGTTTTGGAGCAACCCTCATTCAATGGCAAAAAACACCATCAGAGCCTATAAGGCAGACATTAACGATTCTGATATGCAGCATATGCGGTCTTACAAAAGTAAGGAACTATGAGAAAGGAGATTATGTCTATCGAAAAGTGGGAAAATGTAGTGAATGCAACCAGACTATGGAAGTCAAGCAAATTTATTCAGTGAGATTGAAAAAACCAACCGTATCCAACAAGGCTGAAACTACACAAGAAATGCAAAAGGAAATATAGAATTAATTATTACAATTGGGTGTTTCCAAATTCTAAAACTCGTTGGATTAGGGGGAACTTTCGATCATCTTCATGAAGGGCATAAGCTTCTACTAAGAACTGCATTATCTGTTTCTGAACATATTGAAGTTGGACTGACTTCGCAAACTCTTTTGGAGAATAAAGAATATTACTCAAAATTAGAGGATTATGAAACAAGGAAAAAAAACTTGATAGGTTTTGTATCATCATTCTCGGACCCTAAAAGGACTAATATTGTTGAAATAAAAAATTGGAATGAAATGAGTGGGTATGCTCAAAAACCGGACTATGAAGGTTTGGTTGTTAGCCAGGAAACCTATGATAATGCATTAAAGTTGAATAAAGAGAGAGAAAATATTGGATTAAAACCTTTAATATTAATTGTAATTCCTCTTATCAAGGATGAAGCAAATATTAAAATAAGTTCTACCTCCATACGAGGGAGCCTTTAAACAGAAGTTTTTATAGGGAGGAATTCTATTTAATAATTAATAAATATAAAAGCTTGAAGAGAGTTTAATATGCTAATTTCAGAATATACTTGGATTATTTGTAGTCTTTCTCAAGCTTCTTTCTTCTTTAAATTCTTTAATCTGCCAAGGGATTAATAATAACAGTATTGGACTAATCTCTTGGCTACGGAATAAAATTTATTATTTGATAAATAAAACTAATTTTTTAATACTAAAAGAGTTAGAGGATTACTCTATTTCAAGGTAGAGCAAAACCAAACGATTTAATTGACGAAAGATTTATATACATTTAAGGTTTTAAAAGTATTAACGAAAGAATAAAGAATGAAAGTGGGTTGTCATGGCAATTAAACTTAGGAAAAAAACAATCGAAATCCTAAAAGTTTTAAAAGAGAAAGAAAAGGGAATAGTAGCATCAAATCTAGCTAAGGAAATGAAATTGGATTACATAGTCCTCATGTCTGCTGTAAATGAAATGATTGATCATAAATTGGGAGGTTTTAAAGAGAAGCAGATTAATCAAATATCCTTAAATGATGAGGGTATTGAGTATTTAGAAAAAGGACTACCTGAACGCCAATTATTAAATATCATATTAAAAAACAAAACAAAAGAGATTTCTCAAGATGAATTGTTAAATCGATCAGGATTAAGTCAATCTTTGTTCTATATAGCGATTTCTAATTTAAAAAAGAATAGATGGATAGCACAGAGTAGAGCTACCGGTGAAAATAAAATATTTCTATTAGTTGAAGATTTCCCCGAAACAAAACTCGAATCTTTTTTGAATAAATTTCAAGAAAATAAAATATTAGATAGTACTTCCTTATCAAATGAGGACTTAGAATTAGTGGACCGTTTAAATAAAAGAAAACTGATAAAGAAAACTCGAAAAACTCATAGAATTATATCTTTAACAAAAAAAGGGAAACAGATATCTATTTCTGAAATAGAACAATTACAACAAGTGAGCAAAATCACATCTGATATGCTTAGTTCAGGAACCTGGAAGAATTATGAATTGAAACCTTTTGATGTCACTAAGCCGGGCCCGTTATTAAAAGCAGGAAAAATACATCCACTTATAAATTTAATAAATGAAATTAGAGAAATATTTTTATCAATGGGTTTTATTGAGATAAGAGGACCAATAATTGAAAGTGCCTTTTTTAATTTTGATGCTCTATTTCAACCCCAAGATCATCCTGCTCGTGAAATGCAAGATACCTTTTATCTTAAAACCCCTAAAACAGCTAAATTACCAGATGAAGATAGAGTATTAGCAGTAAAAGAAACGCATGAGAATGGTGGAGATTCTGGTTCTTTAGGGTGGGGGTATAAATGGAGTGTAAATGATGCTAAAAAAACAGTTTTAAGAACTCATACCACCGCAACGACTATGCGTAGGTTAGCACAATTTTATAATGAAAATGATAAGGTCCCAGTAAAAGTGTTTTGCATAGATCGCGTCTTTAGAAACGAAAGAGTTGATAAGTCTCATTTAGCAGAATTTACTCAGATAGAGGGAATAGTTATTGATGACAACGTAACTTTATGTGATTTAATCGGTCTATTATCCGAATTTTATAGAAAAATGGGTTTCAAGAAAGTAATTACAAGACCTGGTTTTTTCCCATATACAGAACCTTCAATGGAAGTATCAGTTTATTATGATAAATTGGGTGAATGGTTAGAAATGGGAGGTTCAGGAATATTCAGACCAGAAGTAACTTATCCCTGGGGAATAAAAGAACCAACTCGAGTCTTGGCGTGGGGTCAAGGACTTGAAAGAATTGCGATGCCGTATTATGGACGTGGAGATATCCGTGACTTTTATATAAATCCATTGAAATGGCTTAGAAATCAGTCGTATTTAAAATGAGGTGAAAATATTGCCTACAATAGATCTAAAAATAGAGAGATTAGAAAGATTGGTTGGAAGAAAATTAGATATAAAGGAATTAGAATATGATTTACAGTGGATTAGTTTGGATTTAGAAGATATTGATGAAGAAGAACAAAAAGTAAAAGTAGAATATAATCCAAATAGACCAGATTTTTCAAGTCCTGAAGGTATAGCTAGATCCCTTAAAGGATATTATGAACTTGAAATGGGTCTTCCTTCATATGACATTAATCAAGGTAATATTGTTCTTACTGTTGATCCTAGTGTGAAGAAAGTACGACCTTATATAGTCTGTGGTGTCATACGAGATATCGATTTGGATGAAGATGAAGTTGCTACTCTAATGAATATTCAAGAAGACTTACACTGGGCTGTTGGAAGAGATAGAAAAAAAGTTGCAATTGGAGTTCATGATTTAGATAAGGTTATTCCACCCTATAGATATACAGCTGTAAAGCCAGACTCAGTTAGCTTTATTCCACTTCATGGTGATGGTTATCCTATGAATTTAGAGGAAATTTTATTACTACATGAAAAAGGAATCGAATACGCCAACATTTTAGAAGGAAAAGAAGTATATCCCATAATATTTGACAGTAAAAACGAGGTATTATCCTTCCCTCCAATTATAAATGGTGAACTCACAGAGGTTACTGATGAAACTGAAAACTTATTCTTAGATTTAACTGGTACTGATTTCAATGCTGTAAATTTAGCATTAAATATATTATCTACCACACTAGCAGACATGGGAGCTAAAATTGAAAATGTTAAGGTTGTATATGAAGGAGAAAAAGAAATAATAACCCCCAATTTAGAGCCATCAAAATGGGAAATAGAAGCTGATTACATTAACAAGGTGGTTGGATTGAATTTGTCAATCTCAGAGATGATAAAATGTTTTGCAAAAGTTAGAATGGATGCTGTAAAATCTAAGAAGAAGGGATATTTAGATGTGATGGTACCTGCATATAGAGGAGATATAATACATCCTGTAGATTTCACTGAGGAATGTGCCATAGGGTATGGCTATTTTAATTTACCATTAACGATTAGATTAGGTGGTATTGGACAGTATCATCCAGTTCAAGAATATTCGAATAAAATAAGGAAAATTATGATAGGAGCAGGATATTTAGAAGTGTTGAACTTCATTCTTACAAGTTCAGAAAAACAATTTCAATATATGAAACAAGAATCGGAAATTACACAAAACGTGGAGATTGCAAATCCCGTTTCTAAAGAATATAATACAACTAGAATAAAAATACTTCCAAAATTATTAGACACTTTACTTTTCAATAGATCCGAGGAGAAACCTATAAGAATTTTTGAAGTGGGGGATGTTTTATTACTTGACGATAAAGAAGAAACTGGGGCAAGAAGGGAAGTTCATTTATCTGTTGTGTCTTATCATGAAAATGCAGATTACACAGAACTTAGATCAACCTTAGACTACCTTATGACGTCTATTGGATGTTATAATAATTTTGGAGTGAAACCTGGCAAAAATAACAGTTATATTGATGGACGATATGGGGAAATTTATCTTGATAATAAGATCATTGGTGAAATTGGTGAAATTCATCCTGATGTTTTAATCAACTATAGGTTAGAATTTCCTGTAGCGGCCATGGAGCTTAATCTGGAAAAGATTTTATCAGGGAGTTAATTCAGGGCTTATAAACTAATATTAGTAAGTGATTTTTGAATGAGTGATCCAGAGAATTTGAAAAAAGATTTAAGCAAATTAAGAGAAGAAATTGATAAAATTGATGATGAGCTTATTGATTTATTGAATAAACGAGGAAAAAATGTAATAAAAATTGGAGAAATAAAGAACAAATTAAATCTTAAGGTTTTTCAACCACAACGCGAAAAAGTTATTATAGAAAGGTTAAAGAATAAATCGACTATATTTAAAAGTTCAAGTATAGAAGCTATTTGGGAAGAAATTATGAGTGCTAGCAAATTAATTCAAGGCTTAAAAAATAGAATTGGGTATTTAGGTCCTGATGGGACTTTTACCCATAAAGCAGCTCTTGAGTATTTCCCTAAAGCGGGATCAGAATTCATTTCATCGAACAATTCTTTAGAAATCTTTGAATTGATTGAAAAAGACCTAATAGATTTTGGAGTTATTCCTATTGAAAATAGCCTTCAAGGTACTGTTAGAGAAACACTTGATTTGTTAATTGAAAAAGATGTTCTAATTTATGGAGAAATTGAGTTAAGAATTGTTCAGAATTTAATATCCCTTGAAAACTCAGAATTATCAAAAATCCAGACAATTATTTCTCACCCCCAAGCTTTTGCTCAGTCAAGAGCTTGGATTAAAGCCAATTTACCAAATGCAGCTATTATTACTGTTAACTCTACAGCTGAAGCAGCGAGAAGAGTTAAAGAATTAAACAAAGAATCACATGCTGCTATAGGGACCGATATTTCAAGCCAGATTTATAATTTGAAAGTAATTAGTTCCAATATTGAAGATAATCCTTTGAATTTTACTAGATTCCTCATTATATCTAAACGTGAAAATAAACATAAAGAGGGAAAAATTAAGACTTCGGTAATTTTTGTTACCAAACACACTCCAGGCTCCTTATATCGAGTTTTGAAAATCTATGCGGATAATAACATTAATTTACTAAAAATTGAATCCCGTCCTCGTCGGAGAGGTCGTTGGGAATACATTTTTCTTATGGATTTTGAAGGTGACAAAGAAGATCTTCAAATTATCAAAATACTTGAAAAAATGAATGAGAATGTAATTTGGTATAAAATATTAGGATCTTATCCTATGGTATAACGAGAAGAATACCTCTTGAATTTAAATAACTTTTTTACCTACAAATATTTTTAATAATATACTCTTTTCACATAAAACTTTCATATATTATAATTTTGATAAAAACTGGTTTTTTTTAGATGGTTGGGAATATTAGATTTGATGGTCGGAAACTTGACGAGTTAAGGAAAACAACTATTGAAAGAGATTTTCTTAAGTATCCTGAAGGTTCTGTTTTAATAACACAAGGAAATACTAAAATAATTGTTACTGCATCAGTGCTTGAAACAGTTCCAAGATTTTTAGTTGATACAGGTACTGGATGGATTACTGCAGAGTATGCAATGTTACCAAGAGCGACTCAAACACGAAATCAGCGGGATTTAAATAGAGGGAGAGCCCAAGAAATACAAAGATTAATAGGTAGAGCATTACGAGCAGCTTTTAATTACGAAAAACTAGGTGAGAGAACAATAAGAGTTGACTGTGATGTAATACAAGCGGATGGTGGTACCAGATGTGCTGCAATAACGGGCGCTTTCGTTGCGGTTTTTGATGCAATGAATTATCTTTATAACCAACAGTTAATATACGATTTTCCAGATTATAAGGTTCTGGCTGCTATTTCTTTAGGGATCAAGGATAGTCAAATTCTTCTTGACTTAAATTACGCTGAAGATTCTAAAGTCGACGTTGATTTTAATTTAGTAATGAATGAAGATTCAGAAATTATTGAGGTCCAGGGAACAGCTGAAGGCGCAGCTTTTAATAAAAAAGCGTTAAATGAGATAGTTGAGTTGGGGGAAAAAGGAATATTAGAATTGATACAAATTCAAAAGGATATTTTGAATATTTCGTAGTAACTAGGTTAAATTAATGAGCCTCTATTCCTAATTGTTCAGGGTGTTCCTGAAAGTATTGTATACCTTCTCGTATTATATCAATTATAGACCTAGTTGGTTGCCAACCTGTTTTTTGCTTAATTTTTTCGTTTCTACCTATTAATAGTGGCACTTCACTAGGTCTAAGTCTCTTTGGATCGATAAACACTTTATTTTCAAGATTATATGTTTTCATAGCTAGTTTAACATAATCTGCAATTGTTATTCCTTGACCTGAACATACATTTACTGGCTCTCCAAAAATTTTTTTCTCACTGGCCAAGATGTAAGCATTTACCGTATCTTTTACATGCGTAAAATCTCTTATTGAATTTGGGTTCCCGATAACAATTTTATCTCTTTTATTTTCTAAAATTTCGACAATTTGTCTATGTATTACACTTGTGACAAACTGAATGCCACGCCTTGGACCTTCATGATTAAATCCACGAGTTATAATACTCGGTACACCATAAGCATTATTATATAACCAAGCAATCTGCTCGGTTGCGCATTTAGTAATCCCATAAATACTCCTAGGTCGAAAAGGGTTCTTCTTAATATCTTCTGTGACTGGTACTTCTTTTGGATCTACTAAACCATATTGTTCACTGCTGCAAGCGACATGAACACCATTTAAATCGTCATCAAATCTTCTGGCAGCTTCAAAAATTTTGATTGTTCCAACTATATTATTATGACTTACTCTCACTGGTTCTCTAAAAGATGTTGGAACAAATGACTCAGCAGCAAGGTGGAAAACAGAATTTGGCTGGATTTCTTCAAATATATTAAGAATTCTTTCTGCAGATGTTATATCTGCTTCATGTAAAATAATTTTACCTCGAAGATGCTCAATATTTTCGTGCATTGGTACTGCGTGTCTCCGAATCGTTCCATGCACCTCACAACCTAAATCTAATAATTGCTCAGCTAAATGACTCCCTGCAAATCCACTTATTCCAGTAATTAAAACTCTTTTATCTCTCCAAAATTTTTCATCGGGGAAGGTTGAGTTCCTATTTTTAAAGGAATTTAGATATTGATCTATTTTTTCAGGTTTGATAATAAACCCTTGTTTTTCAAGTTCTTTAACTCGAGGATTTTCCTCGATAACGCTCTCAATTGGAATAAGATCTTTCATAGTATGATAAAGAATAAATCATTAATTCGTTTTTAAGTTAATTATTAAATCCTTAGCGGGATTTTAATAAAATTTCAAAACTACTTCTCAAGGTTAATAAATTTTCACTCATTAAAGTCATTTAATTTAATTTTCAAATATTCCCAATAAACTACTAAATCTTAAAGATGAGAAAGAAAGTCCTAATTATAGCTCCTTCCTTAATGTTTGGTGGGGGTGCTGAAAAAGTTGCCTCAGCACTTTCTTTAAATTTATATAGGCATTATGAAGTATCTATACTAACATTTTTTCATTATGATGAGATTTATCCATTTAAAGGTGCATATTATACCATTGGAGAACGTCATCACTTCAGTAGATTTTTTGCTAGATTTTATAAAATGCAAAAGATAATCAAATTAGTTGATCCGGATATTATTATTACCTTTATGAATAAAACAAGCTTCTGGGTTATTACAATTAGGTATCTAACCAGAATTGATATCCCAATAATAATAAGTATGAATACAAATCCAAATTTTCATTATCGAAAAAGAATTTATGGTAAGTTTTTGATAAGATTTTTGTATCCGTTAAAAAAAGTTGATCATATTGTACCAGTTTCAAAAGAACTTAAAAAAATTTTAGTAAATAAATATAGAATAGATGCTGATAAAATTATCACAATATACAACGGTTTTGATATTGAAAGAATCCAAAAACTAGCAAAAGAAAATGTAAGTAATCAAAAGAGTATATTTAATAACCAAAATTTAATCAAATTCGTAACAATAGGAAGGTTATCCAAAGAAAAAGGACATATATACTTAATTAAAGCATTTTCTAAGGTGATTCGGGAAATTCCTAATTCAAGGTTATTTATAATAGGAGAAGGTCCGTTAAAGGGTAAATTGATGAAATTAGTAAAAAAATTTCAACTAGAAAATAAAATATTTCTTCTCGGATCTATAAAAAATCCATATAAATATATATCTAAGGCAGATATTTTCGTTCTTTCTTCCCTTCATGAAGGATTACCTACAGTTTTAATTGAAGCTTTAGCCTGTGGACTCCCGATTATATCTACAAATTGTGAAACAGGCCCAAAAGAGATATTGGGTAATGGGAGATATGGAATTTTAACTAAAGTTGCGAATTCATCTGATTTAGCCGAAAAGATGAAATTT
>JBHLOF010000146.1:0-8068 GCA_048940805.1 Promethearchaeota archaeon | reverse complement strand
TTGGGAACAGTGATTGTTCATCTAAAAGATAAGAAAAGAATTGTCGAAAAACTTACAACCTTACTCGAAGGTGAACAGGGATGGGTTCGGAGATCTGCTTTAAGGATATTATCCCAAATTGAAGAACTAGATGAATCATACCTACCTTTCAATACGCTTCTTAATTGTTTAACAGATGAGGATGCAAAAGTAAGAGAAGCCGCAATTGGACTTTTAAGAATTTTTCGCAGCAAGTTTGAAGATATTTTTGAATACATAGTAGAATTATTAGGTGACAGTGAAAAGGAAGTAAGAACAAGCATGATAAATACTAGCGTTGCAATTATACAAGAGTTAGGATTAGAATTTATCATATCAAAACTTTTACAAAATTTAAGTGATACAGGATCTATTGAAATACAGCGTTCAATATCACTAATTCTAGGTAGAACAGCAAGATATGAAGAGGAACAAATTAAGAAGCGTGTGATTTCTATCTTAAAAATTAGATGTGAGATGAGTCAAGATCCAATTATCTGTGGTACTCTCCAGCAATTAAAAGAAAGTTAATCCATTTAAGTGAAGAACACAAAACATTTCATTACTAAACCTTTTCTCTCACTCTATTTTTAAATTTGGGGAATTATTCACAGTTTAATAACCTATCCCTTAATATTCATCATTAAAATACCAATAAATAAATAATTAAAATATTCGATTTATAAAATTAAGAGTGATTTGATACGACAACCCCACTTTCTAACCCGACAACTCCGATCAATAAAGTCCAAAAATTTGAGGATTTTTATCGTCTTTTTCAAGAAAAACCTGGAGTTTATAAATATTTAGAACAGATTAACGATGTTATTTCAAAGGCAGGAAACACATTAATAATTTTTTATGAGGATTTATTAGCATTTGATCCACAGATTGCTGATAAATTAAAAATTGATCCTGAGATGGTATTAGAAGATGCTATTGAAGCATTTAAAACCATATTAAAATTCCAAGGAGTTGTTTTAACTAATCAAAATTATTTTGTAAGAGTCACAACTAACGATAAAAAATGTCCCTTATATATTCCCCTTAGGGGGTTAAGAGCTAAAAATATTGATAATTTTATTTGGTCGAACGGAATTCTGATTAGAAGTTCAACTATTAGGCCAAAATTAATAAAAGCTACCTTTCAATGTTCGATATGTGGGAGTAAATTCGATGTTGTACAACTTACTTCGAAAATAAGATGGCCAAACTTTTGCAGTAATCAACGATGTAAAGCAAAAACACAATCAGATTTCAGACTTTTTTCAAAAAGTTCAGAATTTATCGATTGGCAAAGCATCATGATCCAGGAAATTCCTGAAGATTTACCTCCTGGAAGAATCCCTAGGTCAGTTCAAGCAATCTTAACTCATGATTTAGTTGATTCAGTTAAACCCGGAGATAGAATACAAGTTATGGGTATTTTTAAATCTGTTTTGGCTCATTCAACTCAAAGTTATAACTCTACATTATTTAGAACCTTTATCGACGTTAATTTTATTGATCCTGAAGATAAGAGTGAACAGATTACTGATCTCTCTAAGGAAGATAAAAAAAAGATAGAAGAATTGTCAAAACAACCAATGATCCAAAAAAAAATTGCCAGATCAATTAGTCCGAGTATTTATGGTCGTGATCAATTAAAAATGGCTTGTGCCCTTAGTTTATTTGGAGGAACAAGAAGAAAAAAGCCTGGTGGGGGATATAAAAGAGGGGATCTTCATTTTCTTGTTGTAGGTGATCCAGGAACCGGAAAATCAGAAATTCTAAAGGGTACTGTAGACGTATCACCAAGAGGATTATACACTTCTGGTAAAGGATCAACTGGTGTTGGACTCACTGCAGCCGTAATAAGGGAGAGCGAAACGGGTCAGATGAATCTTGAGGCTGGAGTAGTAGTATTAGCCAATGGAGGAATAGCTGCTATTGATGAATTTGATAAGATGGACACAACTGATCGCTCAGCTTTACATGAAGCAATGGAACAACAAACTGTTAGTATTGCAAAAGCAGGAATAGTTGCCACCCTCAAAGCTCAAACGGCTATAATTGCTGCAGCTAATCCATATTCAGGAAGGTATGATCGATATAAAACACCGACACAAAACATTCGTCTACCTCCATCACTTTTATCTCGTTTCGACCTAATTTTTGTTGTGGTTGACCGACCTAATTCCTCTGAAGACGCTCAAATGGCGGAATTCATTTTGAGGAACGCAATGATTAAACCAGAAGAGGGATTTGATGAAAATGGTGAAATATCACCACCAATCGCTAAAGAACTTCTTAAAAAATATATTAAACATGCTAGGAGGACTTGTCATCCAGTTCTTTCAGATGAGGCTAAAGAAAGAATTAAGGACTTTTACCTCGAACTCAGGGGACAATACGATAGTGAAGATGCAATAATTTCAATTTTAGCACGAAATCTTGACGCTCTTGTGAGGTTATCAGAGGCATATGCAAAAATGGCTTTAAGAGACAAGGTTATTAAAGAAGATGTCGAAGAGATAATGAAATTATTTAAAAGATACCTTAAGGATACCGGTTATGATGAAACCTCTGGAAAAATTGATATGGATCGTATCTTCGTGGGACAATCAAGAAGTAATTTAAACAGATTAGAAGCTTTAATGAACCGATTAAAAGAAATCTTTGAGGAAAATAGCTGGAAACCTCTTGAAAAAGTCAATGTCATTCAAATCTTAGATCTGGAAGAAAAATTAGATAAAAAATTCATCGAAAATGCGATTGAGGAATTAATGAAAGAAGGAACTCTCTATGAACCTAAAAGTGGGTTTATTAGATTCACCAATAAAGAATCTATCTAATATATTCTTATAATCTAATATTTAAGTAAAAAGCTATGCATAAATCGCGTGTTCAGTAATTAACTTGAAAGCTAACTCAACATTTTCTCCAGATTTTGCCGATGTAAAAATAACTGACCCACAGTTAATACGTTCACCTATTGATTCAATATATTCTTTTTCTATTCTATATGATAAGTCATTTTTATTTGCAATTAGTATCAGTGGTACTGCGGAACAGTAATGATTTAAATCTGGTACCCAAAATTTTTCAATCTGATCAAATGTGTTGATCCTTGTTAAATCTCCTACGACTATAACCCCTTTTGCTCCAGAATAATACGGACGTCTCATTCTTATCCAGCGTTCTTGCCCGGCAATATCCCAAAGCTGGAGAGTTGCTTTTGTTAGATTCTCTAAAGTTATTTTTTTGGTGAAGATATTTGTACCAATACTGGAGCGATAATCGGTAGTAAATCGGCCCGATATGTATTTTTTAACTAAACTAGTCTTACCAACTGCCGGTTCTCCGATAACAATTATTTTAAGGGTAAATTTCTTGCTGTCCTCCATATATAATTATTTTTATGAAGAAACTTTTTTAAGTTTATATGTAAATATTAAAATAATTTAATCCTAAAAATATTGAAAAGATTTAGGTGTATCGAAGGAAATAAGAGATTTTATATTATGACCGTAGGAATTGTATATGATCCAATATACTTAGAACATCAAACCGGAGCTGATCCCGAAAGTCCGAGGAGACTCATAGCTATTATGAATTTCTTAAAAGAGCAGACTTTGCTAGAAGATTCTAACTTTAAGATCATTAAACCGAGGAAAGCAAATTTAGATCAAATAAAATATGTGCATAGCGAGGGAATGATAAAGGAGATACAAGAAATTTGTGAATATAGTGCAAAGACAGGGCGAATACAGTATTTGGATGTTGATACAGCCGCATCTCCAAAAACATATGAAGCTTCATTATACTCCGTTGGTGGCAATTTACAGGCTGCAGATGAAATTTTAAATAGACAAATAAAAAATGCCTTTGCTTTAGTGAGACCTCCAGGGCATCATTCTAATTCTGTAAGATTTGCAGGTTTCTGCATATTCAATAATATCGCAGTAACTACTGAATACCTCTTCAGAGAAAAAAGTATAAAAAAAGTAATTATTATTGATTGGGATTGCCATCATGGAAATGGAACTCAAGATATCTTTTTTAATGGCTCCGAAAGTGGTGAGGTTCTTTTGTTTAATTCCCATCAAGATGGTAGAACATTATACCCGGGAAGCGGTTTCATTAATGAAATTGGGTCGGGTAAAGGTAAAGGAAAGATAATTAACTTCCCGATGCCTCCAAGAGCTGCAGAAGATATAATTGAGTCATACTTTTCAGAAATCGTTTCTCCTATTTGTGATGAATTCAAACCTGAATTTATTCTAATTTCCGCGGGATTTGATACTCATTGGACAGATAAATTAACTAATATGGGGTGGACATATCAAGCACCAGCTAATTATCTTAAACTAATTAAGGGAATAGCTAAAAAATTTGCCAAAGAAAGAATATTAATAACCCTCGAAGGTGGCTATGAACTTGAAAAACAAGCTAAAGCGGTATATAATTGTTTAAGAGTTTTGAATGATGAAGAAGATAAGATCATTCAAGAGAAACCACAAACCTCAAAACCTGAAGTAGTGGATTATATTAATAATAAATTAATCCCTGCATTGAAGGAACAGTTGAACCCTTTTTGGAATTGTTTCTAAGATTTGAAATCTAAGAAAGTATCACTACCTTATTATACATTAATTTATAAACTTAAATACTATATTAAAGATAAATAATCAATAATTATTTCATAATAAAACAAAAGGAGATTATTTTGTCGTACGAATATGAAAGAGAAGATGAGGAAGAAAATGAAAAAAGATCAATATCACCACCCCCTATGCCACCACCTTCACAAACGCCAATGACCCCTCCCCCTATACGACCTTCTCCGGAGCAACCGTTAACTCCACCTCCCTTAGAAACACCTCCACCGCCACCTAGTTTAACTCTAACACCACCCACGATTGAAACTCCTGTACAACCTTCTTATGAATCTACACCTTCTTTCAGTTCCACATCAGCACCCTCAATTTCTGTAGGAGCTTCTCAAGAAGATGTAAATTCTCTATTAGCCCAACTTGAAGAAAGACAATTAAGAATTAACCAACTTCAGAATAGTTTAAATGAGATAAACTCTCAAAGCTCATCTTTAAATGCGCAACTTCTTGAAAAGGATAGTCAAATTAACCATCTGAAGAGTCAAATCCAGACTCTTCAAGCTTCTACTGATGCTTACCAAACACAAGTTAGTCAACTTACAGAAGAGAATGCTCAATTACAAGCACATATCCCAGGTTTACAACAACAAGTTCAAGACTTACAGCAGCACAATTCCATGTTACAACAACAAATTGGTCCTTTACAAGCTCAAATTACTAAATTGCAACAAGAAGTAACCTATAGGGATAAAAGAATCCAAGAACTCAAGGAACCCAAAGCTGTTATGCCTTCGAGTTTAGCTCAAGGGATTACTAGTCAATCAACCTCTGATTATAGCACTAGCTCAACATATAGTTCTCCTACAACACCCTCCACCGCCCCTAGTCCAACTTTATCTACCGGAACTGGAAGAAGATTATGTCCTAATTGTGGAGCTTCAGGATTTGCTGTAAAAGAAATTGAAGATAAATCAAGGATAATCAGTTATATCCCCAAACCGATTTATGCAAAGAAAATGGTATGTACTAAGTGTGGATTTGAATTCTAAACATTCTGAAATGTAATTAGCTAGATTAGGGAATATTCAATTTTTTATCTAGAGATATTAAGTTTGTAAGATGAGTTGATACTACTTTTTTAATATCAAAACTTAAAAAGGTTCCAAATAAAAGATTAATTTAAGCAAGTTCAAATTAATTGTTTTTTATGTAGAAAATTATTTATATCATAATTTTGATTAATATTCTAAATTTTCTTTCCGATAGATATTAGGTTTAAGTAACTATAATATGTCAGAATTAAGGGATGAAATACTAGGTGCGGGTATTAATAAAAAGAGAGTAATTGGAGTAATATTAGTCGCTGTTTTATTAATTTCTGCATTTGCTTTCTCAACGGTTTTTATTAGCTTCTTATTCGGAAGCCAAAGATTAGATCCTAACGAGAGAAAGGAAGGCACCGAGTATGAGGAAGCTCTTTTAGTCGCACCCCCTTATCCCTTTGACGAAGATTTTTGGCAAGATTTACTTGACCAAATTAATCCCGAAGATATTCCAGAACTTCTTGACATGCTTTCTGAGATGTTTGATGGAGATATTGATGATTTAGATTTAGGGAATTTTTCAGAAGGGCTTCTAAACCTTTTATTTACTGGTGCGGGTGAAAGGGAAGTCTTTAGAGTTTATAATTATTTAGATTTTGCTGCTATGTCAGATGTTTTATGGAAATATGAAAGTTTTGATCAATATAATGGTACTGGGTGGACATCGACCGCAACATCTGATATTTACAGCTTCTTTACTTATGGTGAGTATTTCTCAAAATATTCTCCAGATCCAGAACTCTTAAAAATTAAAATGCCAATGTCTCCCAATATAGGAGCAAATTCGTTGGTAATACCATCCCTTTTTCCTACTCCTAATATAATGGAAAATAGTGTTTCTGCACCAAATTTAATCCCAGGATCAACAACATTATATAAGACAGATTTTAATTCTACTACTCTAAAGTTATCTTTCTCTTCTGATGTAGACGTTAATATGACATATGAGATGTTTGGTTTTCATCTTCCTTCTGCCCTTGAAATAAACAACACAGCAATCAAAGCAAATTATACTCCTGCCCCTATTCAAGCCAAATATTTACAATTACCGCCAGATATTGATACGTATTTACTCAACAACCCATATTTCGCGAATGATACTAACAACATAAATGCTACAATTAACGAAACCGACAATGCGTTTGAAGTAGCGGACAAAATCAGAATTTATTTACAAACTCAATTTTCTTTTCCCATAAGTATTGATGACTATAATCCTGCTCCAGATGGTAGAGATGTTGTTGACTGGTTTTGTGAAACTCGAAAGGGAATTTGGTCTGATTTTGCTTCTGCATTTTGTGCATTTACACGAGCGTTAGGAGTATCTAGTCGATATATTGATGGATTTAATAGCCTTTTTATCGAAGAATTTTTTGACAATGATGAAGGACAAAACGGATTTGCGATAAAATATAAGAACCTTTATAATTGGGCTGAAATTTATGTGCCTACAGATACTTCAGGTGCGGGAAATTGGACTCAGATAGATATTTTTGATAGTTTTGCGGGAGGAGGAAATCCTCTCTTAGGAGGAAATTATAGTATAAATGTTTTTCCAGATAAATCAATAGTCAATAGACCAGATATTGTAAATATAACTGCCGTTATGAATTCTTCTAATGGGGATCCTATAGATAATAATAGATTAACCTTCACAGACTTAACCACTGGAGATATAATTGGAAGTGCCTTTACGGATTCTTTTGGAGTCGCATCAATATTATATAATCTTAATAATTCACATGTCGTAGGTCCCCATATAATTGAAGCAAGATATGATTTCTTTACCGCAGGAGCAAACATCACCACAATTTTAGGAAATATTGGAGTTAATCTCACAACAGTTAACCCACAAGTAGTTAATCGCTCAGATGCACTCCCAGACACCATAAATGTTCAAGGAATCTTATATGATCCCTTAAATGGAGAAAGGGTTACAGAAGCAAGTATAAATATGCTATTGTTTCGGTTTGGGACTAGTATCCAAGAAGTTGGTGCATTTGCACCATCAACTGTTATGACAGACAGTAACGGGTTTTTTAATGGCAATTTGGATATTAATCCAACTGTTTCCGCTGGACAATATGAAGTTCGTGCAGATTTTAATGGGACTTGGTTGTTATATGGCTTTCCTTTTTTTGTACCAATTATTAATGATTCCAGCAATAGAATTGGATTAAATCTTACAACAGCCCTAACGGGTTGGTTCTTTATTGACGGTGTTCCTACTTTTAATCCTAATTCACCTTCAGTATCTAGATACCAAATTTTAAACCTCACAACAAGAGTAGTATTAGAAGGATTTGGGTCAGTTCCTAATCAAATGGTTTATTTTTATGATTATACGAGAGG
>JBHLOF010000036.1:31269-34860 GCA_048940805.1 Promethearchaeota archaeon | reverse complement strand
GAAACTTTAGTAGTACAAAAACCTTGCATTCCATGTAGAACAGTTAAACAAGAGGCAGGTACGGTTATGATTGTGTTAGTGCCTAATGCTTTAAGCGCAATTCTATATATTAACGCCATCCCGCATCCGGAACAAGCTCGAGTTCCAGGATATATAAATTCTTCTTCAGGAAGATCCATCACATTTACCATTAAGATTCACCCACTCTTAAAATAAGTTGATTCGTCATAATCACCTAATTCTTCCAAATTTAATCCCAAAAAATCGGTTTTATTTGTAAATACATTCTGTTTAAATTCTTTTAGAGCTTTTTTTACACCAGAAATAATATATTCTGTTTTTACATCTCTGCCACCTAGTCCAATAATAAAACCTTTAATATTTGGTCTATTTTTTAACCCATAAAGTGCTGCCTTTAATTCATAGGATAATACTCCTTCATAACCATAACCAATATCTCTATCAAAAACGATTATATTCTCTTTATCCTTGAAGAAATCTCTTAATTCTTCATGTGGAAATGGTCTAAAGAGTTTTAGACTCAGTAATCCTATGCTTATTCCCTCTGCTTTCAATTGCTTTAATGCCACACGAGCTTGGGAAGCAACAGAGCCTATTGCCATAATTATAGTTTTAGCCTCTTCAGCTTGCACGGTTTTGTATATCCCGTTTCCATAAGATCTTCCAAATATTTCTGCAAATTCCTTATGAACTTCCTTAATAACGCCAATTGAATTTTCTAAAGATTTTTGAAGTGCGTATCTGTATTCATAATATCCAGGAGCTATACCCTCTGAACGTTTAACTACTTGAGGTGTAGTTACTGGATCAATTCCTTTTACTTGAGAAGTATCTGATAAATTAATATGATGATTTAGAGGGGGTAAAAAATTATCAATATCTTCTTGGTTTTCTAGTTTAACTGGCATTGCTGTATGAGATAGTACATAACCATCGTAAGCACACACTACAGGTAGAAAAACTCTGGAATCTTCTGCGATTTTAAATGCTTGGAGATTTGTGTCATAGATTTCTTGATTATTTTCACAAAATAGTTGAATCCATCCAACATCCCTTATAGTTATGAAATCTTGATGGTCAGTCCAAACTGACCAAGGAGCTCCTAAACTTCTTGTTGCTAGATTGAGAACGATTGGTAAGCGATTCCCTGAAGCCCATGGTAACATCTCATACATCAGTTCTAAACCGTGTGCAGAAGTTGCTGTAGCAACTCTTGAACCTGTAGCGGAAGCCGCACATAATACTGCCATTGCGCTATGTTCAGATTCAACTTTGACAAATCTTGCATTTAACTTACCTTCTGCTATAAATTCGGCGACTTTTTCGACTACTGGACTTTGAGGAGTAATGGGATAAGCGGAAATTACCCCGACTTTTGCATCTTTTAATGCATGTGCTGCAGCATGATTACCTGTTAATATCATGACATTGTTATCCCGGTTTAAAGCTCCATTCTCAATGGTCGTCATTCATTTTTCACCTCCTCCATAGATATTGCTTGGACCGGACATTCCATCATGCATATCCCACATCCTTTACAATAATTTACATCAATAGTAGGGGGTATTGTTCTTGTAATGACGGCTTCTGGACAGTACAACCAACAGTTAAAACACGCATTTTTTCCCGATTTAACAGGAATACACTTACTTAAATCTATTTTTGGCTTTTTTGAGCTCCAAGTTCCTGTTTGACCTGCTTCACCTATTACTGGTTTTTGCACTGAACCTAAAATTTTTTGGTAATCTTTTTTCGAGTCTGTCATTTCTTCACTAAAAATTAGATTCTTCTAACAAAATCTAACGTAGTGAAATTTTTAATTCTTATCATTTCTAAATATAGGCATTTAAAAGGGATCTCTATTCATTTATCATGAAGTATAGATGCTTAACCTTTTAATGACAGATCCTTTTAAATAAGAAATAAATAGTTGATATTTCATTAGTCTATATAGTAATGGTTCTATGGTTTTAGATAGTCTTAAATTGAACGTAAACAAAAATAATTATCTTTTCAAAAATAAGAAATTGTAAAATGGGGGATTGATGTGGAATTTTCTAAGGAAATTTTCTCCGAAATAACAGGAAATATCAATGATTTGATCTTTATTTTGGACCCAGACTTTAAAATTGAATTTATTAACGAAAATGTACATTCAAGCCTTATAGGATATTCAAATGAAGATCTAATTAACAAAAAAATAAGTAGAATTATCGATGCGAGTGATTTTGGCAAAGTTAAAGAAAGTTTTAGTAAAGTACTTCATAATTATGGAAATGCAATTGAAGTTCAAATATACAGGAAGGATGGTGAAAAAGTCTGGATTGAAGGTAAGAGCAAGCTCCTAATTAATCAGAAGGGGGATAAAAGCATTTTATTTATCGCAAGGGACATAACAGAAAGAAAATTTGCAGAATTAACTGTTAAAGAATCAAAAGAAAGGTATCAAAGCATCATAAATATGATAAATGAGGGGTATTATGAAGTTGACTTAAAAGGTAACTTTACATTTGTCAGTGACGCACTATGTAAATTCATTGGATATAGAAAAGAAGAATTGTTTGGGCAAAATTATGAAATCGTTACTGAGAAATCAATGAGTAAAACGGTATTTAAAACATTTAATAAGGTTTTTACTACTGAAACACAAAAGAATTTATTTCAATTTCAAGTTGTAAAAAAAAATGGGGAGAATGCATTTTTCGAAACGTCAGTCTATTTGAAATTTGATACGAATGGAAGAAAAATAGGATTTTATGGGATTGTAAGAGATATTACAGAGAGGAAAAAAGAAGAAGATTTGGAAGAAAAATTCAAAATTGAATTGACACAAACAGTTAGACGAAGAACAAAAGAATTGGAAGAATCTGAAGAAAGATATAGCAATCTCTTTCAACACTCAAATGATGGTATTTTTTTTCATGATTTAGAGGGCAATATTATTGAAGTAAACCAAAAAGTATTAGAGCAATTTGGATATACAAAAGCTGAAATCTTATCGTTAAATATTTCTCAAATGCATCCCTCCAGTGAACTTAAAGAATCAGAAAAAGCTTTTGAAGAAATAGAAAAGAAAGGATTTGTGAGATTTGAAATTAATTTTAAAAAGAAAAATGGTGATATCTTCCCAGCTGAAGTGTCTTCTAGTCTTTTTGAAATCGGTGGAGAACGCTTTATTCAAGGTATTGTTCGAGATATTACCATTCGGAAACAATCCGAGGTAAAATTAAAGGAATCTGAGGAAAAGTATCGCAACATGATTAATAATTTGGATTTAGGGTTTTACCAAGTAGATTGGAACGGTAAACTATTAGATTTTAATCCAGCATTTGGTTCAATATTAGGGTTTAACTCAAACGAACAATTACTAAACACAAACGTCCAGCAATTTTGGCAAAATCCTGCTGAGCGAAATCTATATTTAGAATCATTAAGAAAAGAGGGATTCATTAAAAATTATATCGTTCACTCGAAGAAGCAAGATGGTCAAAAAATTATACTTCAATTAAACTCCCATCTGATCCAAAACGAATTTGGAAAACCAATTAAGATCCAAGGTTTAATCTCAGA
>JBHLOF010000036.1:0-31169 GCA_048940805.1 Promethearchaeota archaeon | reverse complement strand
AAATGATCGAAAAAGGAGGTACAAGATTGAAACACTTAGTTGACAATTTACTTGATATTACTCGAATTGAATATAATAAATTTAAATTAGAAAAAGAAAATGTTAATTTAAGTGATATTATAAGGGATTGTGCCAATGAAATGAAATATCTGATAAGAAGACGGAAATTAGAACTAATACTTGACATTCCAGAAAAATTAGATGTATTAGTAGATAAAATTCGAATGGAACAGGTAGTATTAAATCTTTTATCAAACGCTATTAAAAACACTCCGCCAGATGGAAAAATAGTTATTAATTTGTATAAAAAGGAAGATTGGGTAGAATTTACGATTAAAGATACTGGTATCGGATTAACACAAGAAGAAATGGATAGATTATTTACAAGATTTGGAAAGATCGAAAGATATGGAGAAGGTCTAGAATATATTGATATCCAAGGTTCTGGTTTAGGATTATATATTTCCAAGGAAATTTTAGATTTACATAAAGGCTATATTTGGGCAAAATCAAGGGGCAGAGATAAAGGATGTACTTTTACTATTAAATTGCCACTCAAATTAAATGTAGAATAGATTATTTTTAAGGTAGAAATGAAATACAGTAGAGAAATTATTAGTGAGAAATATAAGGATTTATTTGATTATTCATTGGATTTAATTTACGTTAGTGATATGGGAGGCAATTTCCTCGATGCTAACGATATTGCATTAGAGAAGCTTGGATACAAAAGAGAAGAAATTCCTAGTATATCCTTTGTAGACTTAATCGAAAGAGATGAATTAATAAAAGCGTTCAATGTAATCAAAGAAATAAGAGAAACGGGAAAACAATCAAAACGCAGACAATATAAAATTAAAACCAAGGATGGTAAAATCATTTATGTTGAAACTTTCGCAATCCCTTTAATTAGAAAGGGAAAAATTTATGCGGTTTTGGGTATTGGAAATGATATCACTGATAGTAAGTTAGCTGAACAGAAATTAGTTGAGTCAGAAGAAAAATTCCGACATTTATTTCAGAATTCTCCATATTTTGTAGGATTAGTTAATTTGGAAGGTGTACTAATAGATTGTAATGATGTTGTAAATGACTTTCTTTCAGTCCACACAAAAGATGATATACTTGGGAAAAATTTTCAAGATATCTTTGCCATAAATGAAAAAAATAACGAAGTTATACCAATATTTACGAAGCTTTATAAGAATATAATTCAAGGAAAAGAAACTGAACCAATCGAATTTAAATTAAATCGATCTATTGGTGATTATCTTTGGTTGAATTTACGAGGTTCTTTAATAAAAGTTGAAGACCAGAGTTTAATCCAATTTATTATTCAAGATGTTACAGATAAAAAAAAGGCAGAACAAGATTTACGGGAATCAGAAGAAAAATATCGATATCTTTTTGAAGATTCTCCATTTTCTATAATTCTTATCAATTCGAAGGGAATTATTACCGATTGTAATCCTGCAACTCTTCTGTTAGGAGATTACGAACATGAGGATTTAATAGGGATACCTTTTATGGATTTGAAAATTATACCTCAAAACTATATCTCAACTCTAATAGATTTATTTAAACGATTTATTAAAGGAGAAGTTTTACACCGTATCGATATCCAATTATATAAAAAGGATGGGAGCCTTATTTGGGTAAATTTACAGGCGTCCCTTGTCAAGTTAGGACGTGAAAGAATTGTTCAAGTAATTTTACATGATATTACTAAACGAAAAGAGGCCGATCTTCTAATTCAAGAAGAAATCAAGAAACTAAAAGAATTGGACCAATTAAGAAAAGATTTAATTTCTAGGGTATCCCATGAATTAAAAACGCCTCTCGTGTCTGTCTTTGCTAGTTCAGAATTTCTTTTAAGTGAGTATAAAGAAGATTTGGGAGAAGATGTGCTTGAATTAATTCAAATGATTCAAAAAGGAGGAAATAGATTGCGACATTTGGTCAACAATTTATTAGATATCACTAGAATTGAATATAAAAAATTCAATCTTGAAAAAGAAACAATCAACCTTTCTGATTTAGTTAACGAATGTTCAGAAGAAATGAAATATCTCATTAATGAAAGAAATCTGAAGCTTGAATTGAATCTTGCAGAAGATATTTTATTAAAATTAGACAAAATAAGAATGCAACAGGTCATTAATAACTTACTTCTTAATGCTATAAAAAACACACCGCCTAATGGGAAAATAATTGTAAATCTCTTTAGAAACAATGAATCAGTTGAATTTTCAATGAGAGACACCGGTGTTGGTCTAACGAAAGAAGAAATGGAGATAATATTTACTAGATTTGGCAAAATTGAAAGATTTGGGGAAGGATTAGAATACATTGACATTCAAGGTTCAGGGTTAGGTTTATTTATATCAAGAGAAATAGTTCAATTACATGGGGGGACGATTAGTGTGGAATCCGAGGGTAGACATAAGGGAAGTATATTCAAAGTAATACTTCCTATTAATTAGTTATCTTATTCTTGCTACATTATAACCTTCTTCTATTAGTTCAAAATTTAGAGTTCCTATTTTTTCACCCATGCGGTTTATAACGACAATTTTTAAATACTCTAATTTTAATTCTGGTAGTGCTTTTGATAATAATCCTAAGATTGGGGTATTAATAACAGGATTTCCATCAATAGTTAAATTTTTCTCAAGCGCTAATTTACTAATATCGCCACCAATTACTTCCGTCTTCTCACCCAACTTATATTTTTCCACAAAGAAATCAAGTTCTTTTTCAGAGTTGATGATAAAAACTCCATCCTTAACTAAAGAAGATGCTATTTCTTGGGTTAAAACCGATTCATCAAATATTAGTAAGATATTAGGATTCTCTATCTGTGCTCTATCCCATATCTTATCTGTTCGAGAAAGTTTTGCATACGCTTGAACGGGGGCACCTCTCCTTTCTGGTCCAAAGGAAGGATACGCATGTACATCAACAAAACTACCGCTTAAATAAGCCGCTTCTGCGATAAGTTCTGAACAAGTAACTACTCCCATTCCTCCTCTACCTAAGAGAGTTATTTTAATCATTTCGGTTTCAATCATTTGAGATGCAACAAGAAATTGAATTAAATTACTAATAAAGAAGTTTATTGAATTATATAAAACTTATTTAAAATTGCCCAGTGTTTAATGCAATCGAACTAGAACGAAACTTTGTCTAACTAAAAGTAATAATAATAAGAAAGTTATGATATAATAAATTATAAAAAATCTAACTTCACATCTTTTCAGAATTGATATTATCATGAGAAATCACACAGGGGTTTTTGAAGGAAGAGAATTAACAAAATTATTTTATCAATGTTGGTTACCTGATACTGAAGAAACAAAAGCATTTATTATTGGACTTCATGGTTGGGGCACCCATTCTGACAGGTTGATTCTCCCTGCTGAATTTTTAACAGAAAAAGGATATGCCCTTTATGCTTTTGATATAAGAGGACATTATCGAAATGCAGGGGAAATTCCAGGACACATTGAAAGTATTGATCATATCCAAAAAGACATTGTACTATTCATGGATGTATTGCTTGAGATAGCTAACGGTAAGAAGGTTTTTTTGATGGGTCATTCTTTTGGCGGATTGATGAGTTTAATTTACGCAATTAATCACCCCGCATTATCTGGTGTGTTAGTATCCTCACCATTGTTAGGAATGTTTATGAATTTATCCATTGGTAAAAAAGTAATTAAATCGATATCAAAAAACATCGTTAAATTAGCACCTAATAAGATTTTAAATAATATTATTGATCAAAATCAATTAACAAGTGATTTAAAAATATTAAGAAATCATATTGCAGATAAAAACAAAATCGAAGTGATATCAGCTAAATCCGCAACAGAGATTGATAAGTTTACAAAATGGGCAATGGATAATGCTTCTAAATTACTCTGTCCAGTATTATTAATGCAAGCAGGAAATGATAAGATAGTGGACAAGGGAAAGCCTAGGCAATTTTTTGAAAGAGTAAAAAGTAAAGATAAAACCTATAAAGAATATGATGGATTTTTACATGAGCTTTGGAATGAAAAAGGGAGGGCTCAAGTATATCAAGATATGTTTATCTGGCTCGAAAAACATTTAAAGTAGTTTTTTTATTTTTTGTAGTCATTTCCAGTATATTAGGGGACTCTTGAGAATAATAAAATACCAATATATCTTTTTTATTATTGTTATTAAAAAATTAACAAATACAGTTAATATAAACACACCGCTATAATTGATTATAGATCTCAACTATGTCGCGCGACAATCAAATTATGGAAGAGATAGACGAAAGAAAATTAACTCCTATGTTAAAACATTGGTATTCTATTCGGAAAAGGTTTCCTTCAACCCAATTAATAGCCTATAGGATGGGGGACTTTTTCGAGTTCTTCTATAATGATGCCGAAAGAATTTCAAAACTTTTGGGAATTACATTGACTAAAAGGGGGGATGTACCTTTAGCGGGAATACCACATCATTCAGCTAACAATTATTTCAATAATCTTATGAATCTTGGTCAAACATTAGTAATAGTTGATCAACTAGAAGATCCCACAACAGTGAAAGGAAGGATAGTAAAACGTGGTGTTACTCGAATTCTGTCCCCTGGTACTGTAACTGAACCTACTTTGCTAGATGCTAATGAAAACAATTATATTGCTTCTATCGTAAAGCAAAGAAAAGGTTTTGGGGTTTCTTTTGCTGATATTTCTACGGGAGAATTTGTAACTACTGAATTTTCCTCAAAATCGGAAGATTCTCAAGAAAAATTATTGAGTATTCTTTCCCAATATGACCCTGTAGAGCTGATTATTCCAGCTGAGTTAAAACAGGATGAAAGATTTTTTATAATATTAACAGATTTAACTGGTGCTATCATTAAAACTTATCAAGAATATTTTTTTGATTATGACGAGGCGTATACTTTAATAACGCGTCATTTCAAAATTGCCAGTTTAGAATCCTTTGGTTTGGAAGGTTTTAACTTGGCGGTTCAAGCAAGTGGGGGCTTACTTGCTTTTTTAAAGGAAACTCAAAGAGATATCATTCCAAACATATTTAAAATTAGTGTAATTCAAGAAACAGAAATTTTAAATTTAGATTATATTACACAGAGGAATTTAGAGTTAATTCATTCCCTATGGGATAAAGGGAAGGATGCTACATTATATTCTGTGTTTAACCACACCCACACACCAATGGGTGCCCGATTATTGAAGAAATTCATATTACAACCCTTAGCAAATATCGAACAGATAAACAGTCGACTTAATATTGTTCAAAAATTTAAGGATGATATTTTCTTACGATCTGACCTAAGGGAAGAGTTAAGAGTTATTGGAGATCTTGAAAGATTTATTAATAAATTGAATTATATTGGTCGTACAAATGCTAGGGATCTGATAAATATTCGAAATTCACTTGAGAAAATTCCAAAAATTCGAGAATTACTTCAAAAGGCAGACATACTTGAAATATCACAATTTCTAATTAATATTAAAACATTCGACGACATTAAGGTTTTGATTGAAAATTCAATAGTGGATAATCCTCCTATTACAATAAAAGAAGGAAATATTATTAAAGATGGGTATGACAAGAAGCTGGATGAGTTAAGAGATATACTTCATAATGGTAAAAAATATGTATTAGATTATGAGCAAGAACAAAAACGACGATGGAAATTAAGCTCAGGATTGAAAGTTAGTCATAATAACATTCTCGGATATTATATTGAGATTACTTTACGAACATTAGCATCAATTTCAAAATTACCCGAGGATTACATTGAACGTGCGACATTAAAGAATGCGAAAAGATTCACTACCAAGAAATTAAAAGATCTTGAGGAAAAAATACTCAATGCAGAAGAACAAATCAATGATTTAGAGTATGAAATATTTAGCAAAATAAGAGAAGTAGTTGAGGAAGAAACAGAATCTATTCTTGAAACCGCCCAAAACATTGCGATAATAGATGTTTTGGCCTGTTTTGCTGAAATAGCTGAAAAATATAATTATTGTAGGCCTAGCATCACTAATGATACCAAAATTGTAATAAAGGATGGAAGACATCCCGTCATTGAACAATTAAATATAACGGATACTTTTATTCCAAATGATTGTTATTTAGATAATGAAACAGATCGATTGTTAATAATTACTGGTCCAAATATGGCAGGAAAAAGTACGTTCCTTAGACAAGTAGCTTTAATATGCCTCATCGCGCAGATGGGATGTTTCGTTCCAGCTAGATCCGCAACTATTGGCTTAATTGATCAGATTTTTACACGTATAGGCGCTTCAGACGATCTTGCGCGAAAATTGAGTACTTTTATGATCGAAATGACAGAAACTGCAAAAATCCTTCATTATGCTACACCCAAAAGTCTTATTATTATTGATGAACTGGGGAGGGGAACAAGCACAAGTGATGGTCAAAGCATTGCGATGGCAACACTGGAAAAGCTAAATAAATTAAAAGTAAAGACACTATTTAGCACCCATTATCACCAATTAACGGAAATTAAGCTAGAAGGTGTAAAAAATTATCATTTAGATATTATTGAGAATGACGATGGAAGTATAAACTTCGTGAGAAAATTAAAACCCGGGAGTACCGATAAATCATACGGTATACATGTTGCAAGATTAGCTGGGATTCCTGATGACGTTATAATCAGAGCTTTTGAAATCCTTGAACAAATCGAACAGCATGATCCTTTTAGAACAACAGTCCTAAAGGAAAATGGGATTAATACATCCCCTGTAAAACATTACGAAAAAATTTTAAACGGAAAAAAAATTGAACTTGAGAAATTAAATGACGAAATAAAATCAACAAGAGAGAAATTAGAAAAATATGCTGATGATCTAGCAAAAAGGGAAAAAGAGTTGTTCAAAAGAACAAAGAAAGTTAAAGATTTAGAGCTTGAAATAAAACAGTTTCAGGTTAGAGCTTCTCAAACTCAAACTTCAAAAAAGAAGAAGTATGTGCAAACAAGTTTATTTGAAGCTGTCCCTAAAGACCCAATAGAAGCCTTACAAGATTTTAAAGAGTATTTAAAAGATCTTAATTTAAATGATCTCTCTCCAAGTGATATGAAAGAAAAATTAGATGCCCTTAAAAGGAAGATAGAAAATTTTAATTAAGCTAAAACAACGGGGATAATAAATACAATTGTAGTTAAGTATATATAATATATTGTTATTAACGATACAAGAACTATACGATATATCTTCTTCCTTTCCTCATTTTTAATGTTTTCCATAAAGATGATTAATAACAATCCGATAAACATTAAATGAGAAGGTTGTAACGCTTTCCAGATTATTGAATCAATTAGTAAAATTCCTTGTATTTCAGTATCACTGTATCCCCAGTTTGTAATCATTTGCAAGAAATAATTTGGAAAAATCACATAGGGGATAAAGATTATAGCTAATGGTAGTAAAAAATAGATTAAATCCTTCACTTTAATTTTTCTCACTATCACCAATACAGGTAAAAAGGCAATCGCAGTTATTTTAAACGTTGCTAAAGTGAATAGAATACCAGCAATCCATTTTTGATCCTTTTCCAGATAAACATATGAATAAAATAATAAGAATCCAATCAAAAAATTAACATTGTTATAATACGCATCAATACTGTATCCCACAACTCCTAAAATATAAAAAATAAGTAGATCTTTTTTATTCTTAAACACATTTGGTGATTTTCTTAATATTAAAATCGTTAACAACAGCCTTAATCCATCCCAAACATACACTCCAACTAACCCATTAGTAGGGATAATTTTAATTGGCAAGAATATAAAATACCAAAAATAAAGATAATAGGGTGGCCAATCGGATATCGATACATCATCGTAAAAATTAACCAATCCATTGTCCATACCCGCTAATAATATTTTAAAATCTATATCCTTCGTATCCTTGATCCAGGGTGAGATCTCTACAAAATACAAAATTATCCTTAAAATAATAAAGCAAATTGTTATAACTGTAAATAGATACATAAAATATTTCTGAATAGGAATCTCTCTTTCACTATTCATAGCAATATAGCAATCTCGGTGTTCCTTTCTTTTAAAATTACTTTGATATATTAAACCAGATTTAAAAGCCTTACTTATAGAAACTTTCTGCTCCTTATTTATTTAAACCTTAATAGAGTATTCTTTTAAATTTGATGGGATTAGAAAACATATTAACTATAGATATTAATATATTCATAAGTAATATTTGTTGGATTGCTTAAATTATCATGCCTGAGAGAAAAATCAGAAAGATATTGGGAGCTGAAAAGATTGCTGCTGGAGAGGTTGTTGAAAGACCGGCTAATGTTGTGAAGGAACTTATTGAAAACAGTATTGATGCAAGCGCTAAAGAGATTAAAATATTGATAAGAAAAGCAGGAAAATCTTTTATCCAAGTAATAGATGATGGAATTGGTATTTCACCTGAAGATATAGAAATAGCTTTTGAAAGCCATACAAGTAGTAAAATTAGGAGTATCGAGGATCTTGATACACTTTCCACTTTAGGATTTAGAGGAGAAGCGCTTGCAAGCATTGCAGCAGTAAGTCAAGTTGAGATATCTTCACGGACAGAAGAAGATGAAAAAGGAATACAATTAATAATAGAGGGAGGACAGATTAAAGAAAAAAAGGAGATTTCTTGTCAAGTGGGTACTGATATTAAGGTAAAAAACATTTTCTATAATGTCCCCGCAAGACAGAAATTTCTCAAAAAAGATTCAACTGAACTTAGTCATATAACTGACTTTATCCAGCGATACTCATTAGCATTCCCCGAACTCCACTTTATTTATCGTCATAATGATCTAGATATTTTAAATTGTCCTGCGAAGAATGACTTAAAAACCACTGTATTTCATATATATGGAAAAAAAGTGGCGAAATTGATGATTCCTATTACTTACGCAGAAGAAGATTCTTCTATTAAAATTAAAGGACTACTGGGACATCCACAAATTTCAAGAAAAAATAGAAGTGATTCAAGTCTTTTTATTAATCGCCGCTATGTTATCAGTGACGTGTTATTTACAGCAATTAGAGAAGCATATAAGGGAACATTAATGATAAGTAAATATCCTTTTTTTGTATTATTTTTAGACATAAATCCCTCATTTGTGGACTTTAATGTACATCCCAAAAAACTTCATGCTCGGTTTGAAAAAGAGGAAATGCTATATAACAAAGTATATAACATAATTCGAAGCTTTGTTGATGAAAATTTCATCAAGAAAGAAGCAAAATATATCTCTACCGAACTAAAACCTTACTTCCAAAAAGATGAAGAAGAGAGAGATGAATTTTTCGAGAGTGTTGAGATTGAGCAGGAAGAAGAAGCATCTCTGAATATATTAGACAACAAACTAGATAAGCCAAAAGACGGTATTCAACTCGACATATTGGATCAAGTCATTGAGGACAAACACCTTCCCGAATCTTATTTAAGAGGTAAATATATTATTTCAAAAAATTTTCCAAAATTGCGGTTAATTTCTTCTACGGGTCAATTAAGTAATAAAACTTATATTTTGTTGGAAGGCATGAATGAAAATAATGAGGAAGGATTATTCATTCTAGATCAACATGCTGCCTCGGAACGTATTAAAAAAGAAAAACTCGTAAAAAATTATCTTTTATCAAAAGGGAGTAGACAGAAATTAATCCAACCTTTAAATGTTGATGTTTCCCCAAGTGTAAAGATATTTCTAGAGGGTAGTTTAAATGAATTTAAAAAACTTGGATTTGATTTTGAACATTTTGGCGGTAATACTTTCATTTTAAGAGAAGTCCCTACGATTATGGACAAGGTTCCTGATATTGGCATTATTAAGGAAATCATTAGTGATATTACTAATATTGGTAAAGATAAAAGCTTCAATGAAGTCAAAGAAGATATAATTAATTATTTAGCATGTCATAAAAGCATAAGGGGGGGAGATGATCTTTCTTTGACTAGTATTAGAAAACTTTTAGTAGATTTAGCTGAGTGTGAAGACTCTTATCATTGTGCTCATGGTAGACCAACTCTGAGATTTATATCTTATAAAGAACTAGATAAACTTTTTAAAAGAACTGGTTAGAAAGAGCAGATTAATATGTCCAAATTTTATGCTTTTGAGAAAGCAATAGCTTCAATACCTTGAATACCCTCAACCTGGCCGAATAATTCCTCAAGTTTATCAGTACCACCCCATTCTTCGGGGTATCGCACTCGAACTCTCGCCTTTTTTAAACCAAAAGCAACAGGCATTATTTCAAAACGCTCAATAATACAAGTATCCGGTAAAACTTTTGCTAAATTTCCCACAAATTCGTCAAAATCAACATCCGTATCATCTGGAACAACGTCTATTAACGCAACAAATTCTTTCATTATGTTTCCCTCCTTGGAATTCTCTAGGGCCCTTCAAAATCACATTTTAAGCAACGATAAGAATTTCCCGATTCTCTACAACGCTCACATCTCCAAATAGTTACATCTCCGCATTGAGGACAAGGAAAATGCACCGCTGATTCGTATGGTGTTATAGGACGACCACAACCGTAACATATATTTTTCTTATAAGAGCTCATGAAGTAATCAAAGATAACTTTTATAGATCTTGGATTGTAAAATATTTAATAACTTTAATTATTTTTGGTTTAAACATAAGACTTAAGTCAAAATTAAAGGATTTTGATCATTTTTCTAAATGCAAAACAATTTTATTCGTTCAACCCCATTTTCGATCAATTGATTACCAATTGTTATTTTACGTTTTATATTATCAATACTGTCCCAATTTATTATCTTCATCATCTGTTCCCAAGCTATAGTTAAATCTTCCCTATTTTTTTTGTTAATATCAGGAAGTGCATTAACAATGTAAGAACTCCACATAAAAACGGGATGGATGGATTCTCTCCAAAATTTGTTATCTATTAGATATTTAGCACCTTTTAAATGCCATAAATAGGTAGCCCTTTCATTTTCTGTTAAATTTTTATTATTTATTATAAAAATTGCTTTTTCTAGAAAGGAATTCGCTACTTTTCTTGATAGGTTAGCTGAACCAACAAAATTATAAACGAGTTTTAAATAATTTTCCATTCCCAATTCGGTACAGGCTCTTTTGCAGAATATAAATGCTCTTGTATTAGTTACTGGTTGATTTATAAATGCACTTGGAAATCCCAAAGAATACTTAAAAGAATTCACTATATATGGATAAATACTTTTCTTGTTTTTATTCAAATTTTTTTCAATGTTTTCTAAAGATTTCCTAAAAAGATTAATTTGATTTTCAGCTCTCTTTAGAATGAGGGGCTTGTCTTCATATTTTTGTAGAATTTCAGTTTGAACTTCCGCGAAAAATCCCGTTGGATCATAATAAATATAAGCATGTGCGATGTCGTGTGTAAAACCAGCATTTTCTAAAATCTTCTGTGAATTTAAATATGACTGCTTGGGTATAAATGCCCACTCTATCAAAATATCCCATTTATCATCAATGATTCTTGAAACACTCCAGGATTCTTGAGAATTATCTACAATTATACCGATATCAATATCAGATCCAGGAATCATATCATTTCTAGCAACAGAACCATCAGAATACGCAGCGATTATATCATTTCTTGTGGTTAAAATTTTTGCAAATTGAGTTCTCCCTAATCTTCTGCATTCCTCAATAGATGGTGGAGAATTAATAGGCAAAATTTCTTCTATCATTTCTAAATAATAATAACTAAATTAGACTAAGAAAGTTTTTTAATGTTTAAAATTTAAGGAGTAATTACAAATTAAAAATAAAAATATAAATCAAACTTTAAATTAATAAACACTCTAGTTTGCATATAAATTAAAATCTATTTTTCAAATTTTGAATAGGAGAGAAGTTCGATGCCGGAGAATAAAGTGAAAAAATATTTCTCTTTAATTGAAGCATGGGCTTGGTGTGATATTTGTGAAGATATGATCGCGTTAAAGTTAGATAAAAATGAGATTATTAATGGACTAAAAATGGGAATTTACACTAAAGAGCACAAACATTTTAATCCATATCCCGATCCAGAGGATTTGGACGATGTTTCTGGACAGGAACACACAATTTATATCTATATCAATGAAGATTATGATGTTACGGGAGTAAAATCATTTTTCGGGGAATCACCAACAACTGAAGAAATAGCAGCTGAAACGGCCGAAGCGGGGGGTGAAGTGAGAATACCTGTTATCGTAAAAGATATATCACCTATGGCAGTACAACTGGGTATGCTAACTAAAGACCAATTCATGGTGCTTAAAATTTGTGATGGTATGAACACCATTGAACAAGTTGCTTCTATTGCTCAAAAAACTATAGACGAAATCGAAGAGATGATGGAAGAACTCAGAAAAAAAGGATTAGTACGAGTTATTAAAAGAACCTAATCTATTATTGTTATTCCTTTTTTAGCATGTATTATTTCATTACCTTTCTCTAGCCCTATATGCAGTGCTTTAATATTTAAGTCTGGGTCTCTCAACCATTCTTTAATGACTTCCTCATAATGTTCTATTTCAATAAAAGGAAGTCTTCCCGTAACCGTAGCAAATCCTAACATCATAATATTAACTTGTTGGTTTTGATGAAACTCACGAAGAGCTATTTCGGTTGCGTTAAAAAAGTAAAGATTGTCTGTATATCTATTTAAAATATCCAAGATTTTCTCTAATGAAGGGTAATCCTCTAAACCCGCAGTATTCATTATTCCTGGAATGCTGCGAGAATTAAGTACAAAGATAGTTTTATTAGATGCATAAATTCCTTGTCTTAAAGCTTCAACAGGTTCTATGCATATATAAAGATCAGCATCACCAAAACAAATTAATGATGATTGTAAATTATACCTAGGATTTGTGGTTAATTTTTTTTGATAGCGTGTATGGCTAATTATTGCACCCTCGCGTTGAGCTAAACCATGTTGTTCCGCGCCAAAACATGCATCGATATCAGCTTTCTGGGCTGCAAATTCAATTAGTCTTTTAAGTGTAATAACACCTTGACCAGCAGTACCAGCGATCACTACATTGATAATATCGGTTTCATTAAATTTCACGAAACGGCACCTCCTCTCCAAACAAATTAATAATAGATTTTCTAATTGCTCCATTTGGGCAAATTTCATAACAGACACCACATTTAATACATCTATCTTGGTCTATTTGCATTTCTTCAATTCCATCGTTTTTTACTCTTCTGATTGCAGGGCAGCTCAATATTCTTGAACATTCATGGCAAAGGCTACAGCCTCCAATATAGTAAGATATCTCTTGAACCTTATCGCCCTCTTCTTGGATAGTCTTTATTTGGGACAGTCTCCATCTATGAGCTTGGAGTCCACATTCTCTCTTCACAATGATGACCTTTAATCCCTCAATTTTAAGAGCTTCTTCTATGGTGTTGGTGAGTTTTTTAGGGTTATATGAATCTTCGACTTTTATCCATGGTACTCCAATTGATCGACATATCTTCTCAATAGAGAATCCCCGATTAATTAAATACCGAAGTACATCATCTTGGTGTCCCGTCATTGCTGTCCACGAGTTTTCAAATATGATAAGTGTTAAGTTAGAATTATAACCTACTGCTTCAGCCAAAGGTGCCATACCAGTGTGGAAAAAAGTAGAATCACCAATAAAAGCAATTACATTCTGATTGGTTTTTGTTGACATTCCAATAGCCGCGCTCAATCCCCCTGACATACATATCACTAAATCAGAACACTGTTGAGGCGGAAAAAACGACATAACATAGCACCCAATATCACCACTAATTATGGTATTTTCTAAATTATTGGTAGCCTTTAAAATTGAATATAAAGTAGCTCTTTCAGGGCACCCCGCACAAAATGTTGGAAATCGACTTGGGACAATCTCCTTGTAGGAGTTGAAATATTCAACAGCCTTAGTTATTTGTTCATTTGGAGTTTTACCAAAGATCTCTGCCAATGATGTAGCAACTAAGCCTGTGGAAAATTCATTATATTTCGGAAAAAATTTCTGTCCTAATATTTCAACGTTAATTCTCTGAATGTGAGCAATTTCAGCAATTTTCACTTCCAAGAAAGGTTCTAATTCTTCGATGATTATCACCTTCTCTAAATTTAGAATGAAATCTGATATCAATTCATAATTCAAGGGATATATCATCCCCAACTTTAACACAGGGACGTCATTCAATTCTAATTGATTAAGAGCTTCCATCGTATATCCAAATGGCATTCCACTTGTAATAACTCCGATCTTGTTTTCTCCAGGTAATATACTATCCAATCCTAACTCTGGTAAAGATCCTCTTAGTTTTTCTATACGCTCATACAACCTAATATGATTGTTAATCGCATGGGGGGGTAATGAATTGAATTTAGGGATATTTCTGATAAATTCACCAGTTCCCTTACCCGGTTTTAATGGCCCTAATTCTACAAATCCACGAGAATGTGCACTTCTAGTTGAAGTGCGAATGTTCATAACTAAATCAAATTTTTCTGATAATTCAAAAGCAAGTTTTACCCAATTTTTACATTCTTGAGGTGTGTGAGGTTCAAGGGTAGGAAGGTGAAGCATCCAGGCATAAAATCGTTCATTTTGTTCCTGATGTGAACCTAAAGAACCTGGATCAGAGCCAACAGAAATTACCATACCCCCAGGATTGGGCCCATTTAAGGCAATGACACTTAAAGCATCACTGGCAACATTCAATCCAACATGTTTCATTGGATTAAAAGTCCTACAACCAGTCCAAGCAGCTCCTGCACATGCTGAGGTTGCAACTGCTTCATTTACAGCCCAATGATGCACTAGAAATTCACGATATTCTGGAAAATCTCTGAGTACTTGATGAAAATACTCACCGATGTCACTAGTGGGTGTTCCGGGATATTGAGAAACATAGGAAACGCCAGCTTCCAAACATCCTCTAACTAGTGCCTCATTACCTAGCATTAAAACTTTTCCTTGAGATTGTGTGAAACGAGTATCTTTAATCATAATTTATTCCAATTTCTAATTATTAAGATTAATCTATAATTCTTAACCCAAGTTCTAAGAAAAAGCTTATCATTATTTGCTTAGGGTTGGAGGCTATTAATGATCCATACACAATATTTTTAATCCTAAAAATTTATTAAGTAAAGTTTAATCAATTATTATTAAGACATTCTTTAAGGAATTTAAACAAAAATCCATTGGTGAGATAAATGAGGAAATCATATTGTTTAATGTTGCTTTTAATTTTAATTTCTTTCTCATCAGGTGTAATTTCCAATTTTACGGTGCTTAATAGAAATGGGTTGAATCAAAATAGTGCTGTCGATACGGGTAAAATACAGTTATCAGAAGAACGACCTCTTATTTTCGGCATATATTCTGTACCTCATGATATTGATCCTCATATGGCTTGGGATCCCTATTCACTAAATATTATTGAGCAAGCATGCGAGGGACTTTTTACATATAATTATTCGGATGCTAGCTCTAGCATTATCCCTCACCTTGCAAGTAACTACGGATTATGGTCAATTGATGGTTTAAATTACACCGTTCCGCTTCGTCAAAATGTTACTTTCCATGATGGAACCCCATTTAATGCATCTACAGTACAATGGAATTATAATCGATTATCATATTTCATGAATATCACTGGCACATTACCAGAGTTTGAACCGACAACACAATTTAAAGTAGTATATATGTGGGATGATAATACACCGATTATTAATAGAACTGAGGTAGTAGATACGTATACTATAAAATATGTATTGAATAGACCATATGCGGCACTTGAAGGATTATTATGTTTTAGTGGTTCTTATATCTTATCTCCAACATCAACTGATCCCGTTAATCTCATTGAAATTACTACGGGTAATTTAGTTGGTACCGGACCCTATATTTATGATAATTATACTACGGATGTGGCGGTAACTTTCCAAGGCTACGAAAATTATTGGGGAGGCAGTCCTGAAATTAATTCATTAATCTTTTCAATATATGATGATTCGATAACTTTACACGAGGCTCTTCTCAATGGAGAAATTGACGTGTTAATGAATCCTTTATCATCTTATTTAGATGAGTTCAATGCTTCACCCAATATCAGTGTTATTGATCAGAAAGAAAAAAGTTGGACGTCATATTACATTTGTATGAATAATAATCATATTAACCAAACTTTCAGAAAAGCAATTTCGTATGCAATTGATTATGATTATATAATCAGTATGTTCAAAAATGGTAATGCTGAAAGACTCAAATCTCCCCTTCCAAAAGGTGTTCTATATTCTAATTATTCTTTAAATTACCCTTATCTCAATATCACTCATGCCAGAGAAGTAATGAAATCAATGGGATACGGTGTCGGTTTCACAAATGATTCTCAATGGGAAACAGCAACATTTGCAACTTTTAATGTTACCTATCTTAATGTAAGTTCAGTCTATAGCTTATGGGCTCAAACACTAATGAATAACTTAACTAAGATTGGTATACAGGTAGAGGATGCTGGACTTGATAATTGGTTTGAATACCTTCTAATGTTAACGGATGAACCGCCCTATAGCCGTGATATGTTACAATTTTTTATGATAGGGTGGATTCCAGATTTTAATGATCCGAGTCAGCTATTCAATGTTTTATTCAGCAACAGTACTAGTGCAAAAATCTTTAATTTTGCTCAATATAACGGGGGTTATGGTGGATTCACGCCATATGACAAAGACAGCGATGTTCAACTTCTCATGGAATCCGCACTTGAATTAACTGATAAAAATGCGAGAAGGACAATATATAATACGATCCAAAAACTTATGCTAGAACGAGATTATCCCGTCGTATGGTTATTAACCCCAAAAGTGTTTATGGCATATAATAATGAATTAGAAGGAGTTGAAGAACACACTTTTTGTTTGGTCGATGAAGATAATAAAGCATCTTTGAAAGGGGATGTAATCTTTTTAAAATGGAAGCCATCACCTGCAAATGGGGAACCTGCACCATCTATATCGGGTTTTTCTCCCATGATTTTCAGTATACTTTTTGTAACATTTATATCAATAATCATCTGGAGGAATAAAAAACCATTAGGAAAAGATTGAAATTATTATCCAAAATTTTCTTTTTTTAATTTTTTGATTAGTTGCAAAGAATATCTGATTATTTAGTTCCTTTAACCATCTTTTGGGCAATAAATTGAAAAATATTTTCTACGTTATCCCCCGTTTTAGACGAGCATTCAAAATATCCTTTTAAATCAAAAGTTCTTGATAACTGTTCAGCTTCTACAGTAGGCACTGATCTTTTTTCTTCAAGATCTATTTTCCCTCCTACCATTATGATAGGAATTTGTACCTCTTCTTCTGAGATAAAATATTCAAAGATAGATAACCAATCTCTAATTTGACCAAGGCTAGAAAATCGGGTAGTGTCATACATAAATATCCCCCCATCAGCGCCCTTTGCAAAAGCAGGTAATAGAACACGGAAACGATCTTCTCCTGCAAAGTCCCATATTCGGAGAGTTATCTTTCTGCCATCTACATCAAGATTCTTTACGCTAAAATCGGCACCTATGGTCATTTTTATATCCTCCTCGAAAACACCTGTAGCAAATCTTCTAATCAAGGTTGTTTTTCCTACTCCGCCATCACCGAAAACACAGAGCTTAAACGCAAGTTTCTGTTCGATTTTCAACACCAAATTTTGAAATAATCAAATTAAATATTATAAATAAATGATGATTTTTAAATCAAAACAAATCAAATTGTTATTACTTAATAATATCAGTAATAAAACAAGTTTCAATTATTTTTATCCCTTCAATCTGAGAGATTTTTTCTTCGATAAGTGGATTAAATTTATCGATTGAAGGAATGTCTACTTTCATTAGTAATCCGCAATCACCCGATAGGCGCCATATATTTTTTATTTCTTCGATAGATCTCAGATCTTTGAGAATTCGCTTAATATCTTTAAAATCTGGAACTGCTTTTATTGTAGCACTGATGGTTTGCTTACTGTCAATATCATATTCGATAGTAAATCGTGAAATAACACCATCATCTATTAACCTTTTAACACGTCTTCTTACGGTAGCTTCAGTTTTATCAATTTTTTGACTGATTTCATTAAAGGAGATTCTGCTGTTATTTTTTAATTCTTCGATAATTTTCAGATCTATTAAATCTATTTTTTTTGGCAATTTGATACAATTCTATTAAAATTTAACTTGAACTATATAAATTAGTTATAAATTGTGATAAATTCTTTATTAAATTATTTTTTTGCATCATAATTCCGAGGTAGTTTTGCAAGATTTCTTACATTTAAGGAAAGAATAGTCAAAATCAAGCCTGTAGATGTTTCTTAAGATCGATAAATAGAGTTTTTTCATTTTCATCATTCAGACTAATTACAACTTTTAAAAGCTCGCCCTCCAATGAAGCTCTTACGAGTTTTATCTTTTCTAAAACGTCGGTTTTTTCCTCTACTTTAGTTATGCTTTTAGATTTTAAACAAGTATTGTATTCATCATAAAGATAACAATTTTCACAACAAAATCCGACCGGCATATAACCAACGATCGAGCATCTATCGAAAAAGTCGCAATTACAATTCTTACACATCACTATAGTACTAGATATATTAATATTTAAATTTGGATGTTTGTTTTAAAAATTTAGATCAATCTTGATCACTTAGATTTATGTTTGTGAGCATTTATAGTATAAGAAAAAGAAATAATTATCCATCTTAAAAATTCGTTGATTGAATCTTATCAGAAATATAAAAAAGAATAGGGAAAATTATTATCATCGAAAAAATTAGAAGCTCTGTGATAAATTATAATGGGTTGTAGAGTTTTTATTATGAGATTTTTCTAATAAATTTTTTAACAGTTCTATAATTCTTCTAACCATCTAGAAATACTGAATAAAAAAACGATTTGAAATTTTTGTCAAAATGAGCACGATTAATTTTAATTTTCGAAATGAGGTATTAAAGCATAATGCCTCTCTCTCCTACTGTTACCAATGTAGCACATGTAGTGGAGGTTGTCCCGTTGCCTTACTAACAAATGGTAAGTATAATCCGAGAAAGATTATTGAAGAAGCAATTCTAGGACTACAAGAGAAATTAATAGAAAAGCAGGAACCAAATTCCTGGTTATGTTCAACTTGTCAACGCTGTGTAGAGCTTTGCCCACAAAAAGTTGAACTTACTGAGATCTTCACATTAATCAAGAATCTGTGTTTTGAGAGGGGTACCGTCCCCGAAGCTTTTATTACTCAAGGTCGTTCAGTGCTGGGAAACGGTGTTGCTATTCCTTATTCTAAAGCGATTTTATCCCGTAGAGAGAAATTAGGCCTTCCTAAGATTAAAACGGCTGCAGTTGATGAAATCCAAACAATTCTCAAGGAAACTAATTTTGAAAACCACATCCCAAAGGAGGTTGATTAAAAGATGGCTTTTGACTTATTTCTAGGATGTGTAATACCCGCAAGATTACCTTATTTAGAAACATCTTCACGAAAGGTCTTCGAAAAACTTGGGATAGTATTAAATGATGTTGATGGATTTAGTTGTTGTCCTGACCCTACAGGTGTAGAACTAATAGATCATAAATCATGGTTAGCTTTAGGAGCAAGAAATTTAAGTTTATGCAATACTAATGGAGGAGTTATATCCTTTTGTTCTGGATGTGTAGAGACATTAAAGGGTATTAATTATTTCATAAAAAAAGATTCGCATGCTAAAGAAGAAGTTAACAATATTCTCAAAAAAGTTGGGAAATCCTATGATGGTAATGTTGAAGTAAAACATTTTGCTCAAGTCCTTTATGAGTATTTAGACAAAGTAAAAGCTTATGTAGAAAAGCCATTAGAAGGTTTCAAGGTGGCTGTCCATTATGGTTGCCATTATTTACGACCATCAGAGATAATAAATTGGGATGATCCCTTCGAACCAAAAACAATAGATGAGATTATAAGAGCACTTGGGGCTGAATCCGTAGATTATGAAATGAAAATGGAATGCTGTGGTAATCCAGTTGAGAAATCTGATAAAGATTTATCTCTCCTAATGATTGATCAAAAACTTAAAGCAATTCAAAACGCAGGTGCTAATTGTGTTGTTGTGGTTTGTCCAGCATGCTATCAGCAATATGAATTTAATCAGAGGGAGCTTAATAAGCAAAATGAATCAAATTATGATTTTCCAGTATTTTATTTATCAGAATTAGTAGCATTAGCATTTGGATTTAAACCAGACGAATTAGGATTCAATTTTCATAGAATTAGACCAACTAAATTATTTGAAAGTATAGAATTTACTCCTTAAATTTTTAATAAAATAAGTTAGGATTTGAAAATACATGACAGAAATTAAAACCAAAAAAACCGTTTTAAAAGATGTTAAAATCTTCAAAGATCTTGAAGATGAGATTATTAAAACCAAAAAATGCTGTGCTTGTGGTGCATGTGTCGCTTACTGTAATTCACAAGGTTTTGATGTTATTAGAATGGAAGGTTATACCCCTCAATTCATCTCAGATGCGAATGTAGACAATTGTAAGGAATGTGGTCTTTGTTATTTTATTTGTCCTCAAACTTTGCCTTTAATGAAACAAATAAATGAAAAATTTCGAATAAAAGATGAACTTGGATTTATTCGAGATGTTGTTGCCGCAAAAACTACGGATGAGAAAATTCGAGAAATGGGGCAAGATGGAGGGATGGTAACCACTCTTTTAATGTATCTCTTTGATAAAAACAAAATTGATGCGGCAATTGTATCTGAATATGATGAGAACTTACGACCAATTCCGAAAATTATCTATAATAAAGAAGAATTATTAAAATCTTCTGGGACAAGATATTCTATATCATCAAATATCCTACCTCTGCAAGATCTTTATAATATTGCGGAAACAATTGTAGAAAAGCAGCATCAAATTTATGATATTAACCAAATTCGTATGGCTTTTGTAGGAACTCCTTGTCAATGCAGAGCTGTACGGAAAATGCAACTTCTAAATATTAGTCCTACTCATGTGATCAAATATGTATTTGGCCTTTTTTGTATGGAAAACTATGATCATGAAAAATTATTCGAGCTTGTTAAAAAAGAGACTAATGAAATCCCTACAAACATAGCCAAAATGAATATTAAGAAGAATTTTTTCATAACCAACAAGGAAAATAAAGTATATGAAGTCGAACTCAAGAAGTTTGATGATGCTGTAAGAAATCATTGTCATGAATGTGATGAATTCACTAGTAGATTTGCTGATATTAGTTTTGGTGGTTCAGGGGCTGTTCAGCAAAATTCAATGTTGGTGATTCGTACTGAGAAAGGACACGATTTAATTAGAGATGCTATTATTGCTGGATATATTAATAAATTTACACCAAAAAAGTCTACAATTGAAGAATGGAAAGCTAGTAAAATAGAATTGTTTAGAAGAATGACAAATAACAAAATTAAAAAATAAAAATAGGTGGGAAAAGTTGGGAGAAGAATCAAAATCGGTTGTTATTATTGGAGCCGGAATTGCTGGGATTCAAGCTGCATTGGATTTAGGAGATATGGGGATACAAGTACACCTCGTTGAGAAACAGTCTTGTATTGGGGGAAGAATGGCTCAATTGGATAAAACTTTCCCTACACTTGACTGTTCAATATGTATCCTTGCTCCAAAACTATCAGAATGTTATAGACATCCTAACATTACGCTCCATACACTTTCAGAAGTTCAGCAAGTGAATGGTTCTGTAGGGAATTTTACCGTAGATGTGTTAAAGCATGCGAGATATGTGAAGGAGGGTGTATGTACCAATTGTGGAGATTGCGCTGACATATGTCCTGTCCGAGGAATTACTAATTTCTTTGATGCTAATTTAGCAACTCAGTCAGCAGCTCAGATTGCTTTTCCTGCAGCAGTTCCCGCTACTTATCGTATTGATCCAAATAAATGTCTATATTTAAATTATGAAATATGTGGATTGTGTTATCAAAATTGCGGGGCAGATGCAATTGATTTCACGCAGAAGGATTCAATACTTAGTTTAGATAATGTTGGAGCAATTATTGTTGCTACTGGATTGGATTTGGCAGAAGATATTCATACTCTCAATATCTATGGATATCAAAAATATGATAATGTTGTCACTGCAATTGAACTTGAGAGATTAATCTGTGCTTCAGGACCACAAGAAGGTCATTTAGCAAGATTATCTGATGGAAAACATCCCAAAAAAATCGCATTTCTACAATGCATTGATTCAAGATCCCTAAAAGGACAAATGTATTGTTCCTCTGTCTGCTGTATGTATACTACAAAGGAAGCAATGATCGCTTATGAGCACGACAATGAATTAGAATCCTATGTTTTTTATATTGATATGAGAGCAGGAGGGAAAGGATTCCAAAAGTTTCTTCAAAGGGGTGCAGGGGAGTATAATATCAAGTATATAAAAAGTAAAATTTCTCACATAGAAGTAGATGAGAATGAAAATCCAATAATAACATATGAAGATTACGAAACATCTGAAATAAAACAATTAACTGTTGATTTAGTTGTATTAGCTACTTGTATAATCCCATCAAGAGGGATTTCTAAATTATCAGAAGTGTTAGGTATTGATTTAGATCATTACGATTTTGTGAAAACTAATTCTTTTATGCCTGTAGAAACAAGTGTAGAGGGAATTTATACTTGTGGTTGTGCTCGCGAACCCATGGATATACCCCGCTCTGTTGCTGAAGCTAGTGGAGCTGCAGCACGGGCGGCAGAAGTAATTAAGGGAGGTTAAGATAAAAGTGTCTGAGAAAGAAAAAGAAGAACCGCGAATTGGAGTATTTGTTTGTAGTTGTGGTTCAAATATTGGTGGACTTATAGATGTTAAAGCCCTTGCCGAATATGCAAGGACCTTACCTAATGTCGTCTTTACTGAAGATAATCTTTATACATGCAGTGAAACAGGATTAGCACAGATAAAAAATGGTATTAAAGAGCACAATCTAAATCGAGTGATAGTTGCGTCATGCACCCCTAGAACCCATGAACCTCTTTTCCGTGATTGTGTTGAAACTGAAGGCGTAAATGAGTATCTTTTCAATTTTGTGAATATTCGGGATCAAAATACATGGTGCCATCAGAAATACCCACATGAAGCGTTTGAAAAGGCTAAAGACTTAATCCGTATGGGCGTAGCAAAAGCAGGTAGGCTGGAAGCCTTAGAAAATATTACTGTAGATGCCACTCCAACTGCTTTAATAATTGGTGGGGGTGTTTCGGGAATGACTGCTGCGCTTAGTTTGGCAAATCAAGGATTTGAAACACATTTGGTTGAAAAAGAAAATGAGTTAGGTGGAAGGTTAAGAACACTCTATAAATTATTCCCCAATGATCAGGAAGCAAAAATACTATTAGATAATCTAAAGAAAAATGTTGAAAATAATCCAAACCTGACAATCCATCTTTCCAGTCAAGTTAAGGACATAAATGGCTATATAGGTAATTTTGACGTAGAAGTAGAAACAAATGGAGATAAGATAAATTTACCTATTGGTGTTATTCTTGTAGCTGTTGGATCTTCACTTCTTACACCAACTGGAAAATATGGATACGATGGTAAGATAAGGATTACTCAACATGAATTAGAAGGAAAATTAAAAAATAATGAAGTTAAAGCAAAGGATGTTGTAATGATCCAGTGTGTAGGATCTCGCAATGAGGAGAGAGCTTACTGTTCAAATGTGTGTTGTATGACAGCCTTAAAGAATGCTCTTATTATAAAGGAAAATAACCCTGAAGCAAATGTAACAATACTCTTTAGAGATTTATATACACCTGGTACTCATTATGAAGACTATTATAGAAGAGCACGAGAAGAAGGAATTATCTTTATGGAATATACCCTTGAAAAGGAACCTCAAGTAGAAGAAAATCAAATAAAATTTTATAATGAATACTTAGGAGAGGAAATGATTGTTCCTTATGATCTTCTTGTGTTATCAACACCCTTAGTTGCTAATAATGATAATAAAGCACTTGCCCAAATGTTAAAAGTACCGTTAGAAGAAAATCAATTCTTTTTAGAAGCGCATGTTAAATTACGTCCTATGGATTTTGCTACAGACGGAGTGTACATCTGTGGGTCAGCGAAATGGCCAGTAGATATCACAGAATCCATAACTCAAGGATATGCAGCAGCCTCAAGGGCAAGTACAATTATTTCTCACGATACAGTAGAGGTTGAAGGTGCCACTTCATTTTTACCTGAATATAATAAGGCGTTATGTAGTGGTTGTGAAGTATGTGTAACTGTTTGCCCGTATAAAGCAATAAGTAAGAATGAGGACGATGAGATCGAAATCACTCAAGTACTTTGTAAAGGGTGCGGAGTGTGTGGCGCGACTTGTACGAATCACGCCATTATAATTAGACACTTTACGGATGAGCAAATACTATCTGAAATTTATGCTTTTGGAGGGAAATAAAATGAGTTTTAAACCAAAAATTCTGGGATTTTTATGTAATTGGTGTTGTTATGCAGGAGCAGATTTAGCAGGGGTTAGCAGAATGCAGTACCCTCCGAATATTCGAGTTATTCGTATTATGTGCTCGGGAAGAATGGATCCAAAATTTATTTTTGAAGCCCTTCGAGTTGGCGCAGATGGAGTATTCATCGGAGGTTGCCATCTAGGAGATTGCCATTATCTTGAGGGTAATTATGAAGCTGTCAAGAAATTTGAAATGGTACAAAAGTTCCTTAAACTTGTAAATTTAGATAATCGAGTAAGATTAGAATGGGTTTCTGCCTCTGAAGGTGCTAGATATGCTTCAGTTATTACCGAATTTACAGATCATATAAAGTCATTAGGACCATCTCCCGCTGGTGGAGATAATCCTGATAAAGAATTACTTGATAAATTAAGAGCAATAGAAGATGCTGCTGCGGGTGATCGAATGAGAGCCCTCGTAGGTAGAGAAAGAAAGATAACAGAAGTAGAAAATGTGTATGGTGAACAAGTTTCAATTGATAAGTTTACTAAAATTTTCGATTCCGCAATTATAGAGGAATATGAAAGGAATCGGATTCTAATTTCTTTAGAAAGGGGGTCTATGTCTGTAAAAGATCTAGCAGCAGATTTACAAATTGCCCCCAGTATAGTATTAGAACATATGATAAGACTAAAAAACCGAGGTTTAGTTGACTTTGGAGATTTCGTAGGAATTACTCCAATGTTTATTAGAATGTGAGGAGGTTAAAATATGGAAAAAGTAGGAGCAGTAATGGTTGTTGGTGCTGGAATTGGTGGATCCCAAGCAGCACTAGATTTAGGAGATTCTGGTTTTAAAGTCTATTTAATCGAATCAACGACAAGTATTGGTGGAGTAATGGCTCAGCTTGATAAAACGTTCCCAACAAACGATTGTGCTATGTGTATTGTCAGTCCTAAGCTCGTAGAAACTGGTCGACATCAGAATATTGATTTGAGCATTAATTGTGAGATTTTAAATGTTTCTGGTGAAGCAGGTAATTTCACCGTTAAGGTAAAGAAAAATTCATTGTATATTAATCCAGATATATGTACTGGTTGTGGTGTTTGTGGCCGGAATTGCCCGGTTGAAGCAATTGACACCTTTAATGAGGGATTGGCAAAATTTGCTGCGACTTCAGTGAAATATCCTCAAGCAGTACCCCTTATTTATGTAATTAATAAAGATTATTGTATTGGATGTGGGGTGTGTGCGGGAGTATGCAAAGCAAAAGCAGTGGAATATGATAGAGCTGATGAGGAAGTTGATATAAACGTTGGTTCAATAGTACTTGCCCCTGGATTTGATGAGTATATACCGAAAGAAGCAAATAAGTATGGATATGGAAAGTATAAGAATGTGGTTACCAGTATTGAATTTGAACGTATATTAAGTGCGAGTGGTCCTTATGCAGGAAGAGTATTAAGACCTTCTGATGGAGACATTCCAGAAAAAGTAGCTTTCCTTCAATGTGTAGGTTCGAGAGATTATTCCGGAGAGGGACAACCCTATTGTTCTTCAGTTTGTTGCATGTATACTGCAAAGGAAGCTGTAATTGCTCATGAACATCAACATGAAGTAACACCCACCATTTTCAGTATGGATATTAGAGCATATGGAAAAGATTTTGATAAATACATAATTAGAGCTCAAGAAGAATATGGTATTCGTTATATTAGGAGTCGAATTGCTTCAGTTGTGGAAGTTCCTGAAACACAAGATCTAAGGCTTCGATATGAGACGCAAGATGGAAAAGTAATTGAAGAGGATTACAATATGATTGTCTTGGGAGTTGGTCTTAATCCCCCGAATGATGCAGAGTATCTCGCTGAGAAATTTGGTATTGAATTAAACGCTTATGGATTTGCTGCTACGGACATTTTCAATCCAGTACAAACTTCTAAGCCAGGTATTTTCGCATGTGGAGCATTTTCTCAACCTAAAGATATTCCAGAGACCGTCACTCAAGCAAGTGCAGCTGCGGGATGTGTAGATCAGCTGTTGTATGAAAAAAGAGGTACATTAGTTACCGAAAAAACTTTACCTCCAGAAATTTTTGTGACAGGACAACCTCCACGAATAGGCGTGTTCATTTGTCATTGCGGAATAAACATCGGAGGATATGTAGATGTCCCTGAAGTGACAAAATATGCAAGCACCCTTCCAAATGTTGTTATTGCAGATAGAAATTTATATACTTGTTCTGCTGACACTCAAGGTATCATAAAAGAGACAATTGAAGAATATCATTTAAATCGTGTTATTGTTGCATCTTGTACACCAAGAACTCATGAACCGTTATTCCAAGAAACGATACGTGAAGCAGGATTGAACAGATATTTGTTTCAGATGGCTAATATTCGTGATCAATGTTCTTGGGTTCATATGAAACAACCTAAAGAGGCAACGCAAAAAGCAAAAGATCTTGTGAGAATGGCTGTACATAAAGCGCGAAGAATTGCTCCAATAGACAGAATAAAACTCGGTGTGACACAGAAAGCATTGGTTATCGGAGGAGGTATCACGGGGATGGTTGCTGCCTTAAATTTTGCGAATCAAGAATTTGAGACTTACTTAGTTGAAAGAGAAGCAGAATTAGGGGGTTTTGCTAGACATATTTATCATACACTTGAAGGAGGAGACGTTCAAGCTTACGTACAAAGTTTAATTGAAAAAATAAAATCTAATCAGTTTATTCACTTTTATACTAATGCCGAAATTGAATCGATAGATGGATACATTGGAAATTTCAAAAGTACTGTTGTATATGGCCCAAAGAATGAAAGGGTTGAATTTGATCATGGAGTGGTAGTTGTAGCTACAGGAGCTCAAGAATATAAGCCCAAAGAATTCCTTTACGGTCAAAATGAAAATGTAATATTACAATCAGAGCTTGAAAAAATCCTAAATACTAATGGGAAGATTAAAGATAAAAAATCAATAGTAATGATTCAATGTGTAGGCTCTCGTAATGATGAGCATCCATATTGTAGTAAGATGTGCTGTGCAGAAGCTATTAAAAACGCATTATTAATTAAAGAGCTAGATCCTTCTCGTGAGGTAATAATTCTATTTAGAGATATTAGGACCTATGGATTTAAGGAGATATATTACAGAAAAGCAAGAGAGGCGGGAGTTATTTTCATTCAATATGATGAAAAAAATCCACCTCAGATTATTCCAGAGGGATCAAATTTAAATGTAAAGGTTAGCACGGTAAAAGAGGGAACTTTATCTATTGTCGCAGATTTATTAGTACTAAGTGCTGGTATTGTAGCATCTCATGAAGAAAATGAAGAACTTGCAAAAATGTTAAAAGTTCCATTGAATGACGATAATTTTTACTTAGAAGCACATGTTAAACTTCGACCAGTTGATTTTGCTACAGAAGGAATTTTTGTAGCAGGATTAGCACACAGTCCTAAAACCATAGAAGACTCAATATCACAAGCTAATGCTGCTGTTTCCCGAGCATGCACTATTCTTTCTAAAGATGAAGTTGAGGCAGAGGGAAAGACTGCGGTTATTGATATGTCTCGTTGCGCCGGATGTGGCATGTGTGTTGAGAACTGTGCTTATAATGCTATTGAAATGATTGAAGACCGCCGATTTGGGCTTGTTGCTTCCATTAATACTGCCCTTTGTAAAGGTTGTGGGGCATGTAGTGGAAATTGTCGATGTAGTGCAATCGACGTGTTAGGTTTTACATCTGAACAAATATATGAAATGATTACAGCAAGATTATAAGAGGTATTAAAAAATGACTGAAACAGTTGTAGAAAAGAAAGTTGAAGAGAAATGGGAACCAAAAATAATTGCATTCTTATGTAATTGGTGTTCATATGCGGGAGCAGATCTCGCTGGGACGAGTAGAATTCAATATCCCCCAAATATAAGAATTGTCAGAGTTCCTTGTTCGGGAAGAGTCAACCCTTATTTCATAATAAAGAGTTTAACGGACGGTTGGGATGGAGTCCTGATTAGTGGTTGTCATCCCGGTGATTGTCATTACATAAGTGGAAATTTGGTTGCTCGGAGAAGATTTGCAATTTTACATGAATTGTTAGAATTTTTTGGTTTAAAAGACAGAGTTCAATTCATGTGGGCTTCTGCTGCCGAAGGTGAGCGATTTGCGACTTTGGTAAAGAAGGCTACAAAAGTAGTAAAAGAATTAGGACCAAATACAAAATTTCAAAAGGAGTGGTAAACCATGACGATTGAAGCTGAAAATAAAGAGATTGAAAAAGGGATTAGGGAGAACGCTAAAAAATTACTCAGTGAGAAAACTGTAGATGTGATTCTTGGTTATTCTGAGGGTACTATGCCATTAAGCTCTACTCCGATAATCGTGAGGAAGGAAGAGGATGTTGATAAATTAACCTGGAATAATCTATGTTATATTAATTTAGCTAGATATTTAGCTCCTTTAATGCCCCAACTTTGTAATGCAGAGGGAAATGCTCTCAAAATAGGAATAGTTGCAAAAGGTTGTGTAGGTAGGGCAGTAAATTTATTAGCAGCAGAGAAACAAGTGGACTTAGAAAACATAAAAATGATTGGAATAAATTGTAATGGAAATGTGAATAGAAGTCGAATCGATCTTGAAATTGGTGAAAAGGAGATTCTTGATGTATCAATATCCGGAGATGATATTATTGTTAAGGGAAAGGATTGGGAACAAAAATTCCCATATGACGAGTATATTAATGAGTTATGTAAAGTATGTAAGGTAAAATCCCCTTCAGCGACTGCAGAAACTTGTGTTGGGGAATGTCAAGAGTTAGAATCTATTAATGATGAATTTACTGATGTTGCTGAATTTGAATCAAAAACCCCTGATGAGAAATGGGCATATATCAAAGAGGCACTGGAACCATGCACACTTTGTTATTCCTGTCGTCAGGCATGTCCTGTTTGTTATTGCAATCTATGTTTTGTAGATCAGAATTTACCCGTGTGGTTTGGAAAAACAACTCAATTGCCTGATATAATTGTATTTCATTTAATTAGAGCCTTCCATTTGGCAGGGAGATGTGTTGCATGTGGTGCATGTTCTTCGGTATGCCCAGTTGGCATCGATCTGAATAAAATCACACGAAAGTTGGAAGAGATAGTAAAGAGACGATTTGATTTCACATCAGGTCTTAACGCTGAAATTCTTCCTCCTATGATGAATTTCAGTATGGATGATGCAGAAGAATTTATGTTAGAGGAGGATTAAGGAGGTAGAAAAAAGATGGAAGAAAAAATATTAAAGAAAGAAGATATTGGAAAATTATACAACGAATTTGCAAAGGAGTATAGCTTTTATGCTCCGATTAAGAAAAAAGGAAACATAGTTTTTGAAAAGATTGAAAATCCTGATGATATTGTGCTTGATTACTTAAATTCTAGGATACCCCCAAAATCAATATTATTTCCTCAAATGGAAGTATTATTTGAATATAGCTTAGATGAAAAGGATGTTGAAATCATAGATAGACAAGATCTGGACGAGAAATACATGATTTTTGGAATCCGTCCCTGTGATGCCTATAGTTATGAACTATTTGCCAATTTCTTCTCATTTCATGGGAACTGGAAGGATGAAATCTATTTAAAAAAGAAAGAAAATACAACCCTTATTGGAATTGGATGTAATACTCCAAGATCTACATGCTTTTGCACATCTGTAGGGGGAAATCCTTTCAATAAAGAAAATATGGATGTCTTTTTAACAGATTTAGGGGAAACCTATTTAGTAGAAGGCATTAGTGATAAGGGGAAGGAGATAGTAAAAAAATTATCATGGTTATCTGATGCCACTGAAAAGGATGTGAAAAAATCTGAAGAATTAGCCAAAATAGCAGAAGAATCATTTGTTACAAAGATTGACGTGGATAAGGTCGTAAGTAACTTAGAGTCAAGTTTTGATCATCCCGTATGGGACGAAATCAGTGAGGTATGCATTGGATGTGGATCTTGTAGCTATTTATGTCCAACGTGTACTTGTTTTGATGTCATTGACGAAAATGATCAATATAACAATAGGGGAAGGAGAATAAGAATTTGGGATACTTGTCAATCATGTTTATATACTCTTGAGACGAGTGGACATAATCCTCGTGATACTAAAATTCAACGATGTCGTAATAGAATAATGCATAAATTCAGTTATTATCCAACCAATTATGATCTGCTTGGGTGTGTTGGGTGTGGTAGATGTGTTGTTGTATGCCCTGCCAATAATGATCTTCGAGATCATTTACGAAAAATTGAAAAAATAGAAAAAGAGGAGGATGAGAAAGTAGTTGTCTAATCCATATATTCCTTATTTAACCAGAGTCAAATCTGTCTTGCAGGAAAACAAGGTTAACGATATTAAAACGATCGAATTAGAATTTAAGAATGAAGAAGATTATAAGAAATTCAACTATATCCCTGGTCAATTTGCCGAAATTAGTTTAATTGGGAAAGGAGAATGCCCGATTGGGATTGCATCCTCTCCGACAGAGGAAGGTACAATTAAATTCACCATTAAAAAGATGGGTACAGTTACCTCC